>CAXUAZ010000035.1:0-17728 GCA_964249195.1 uncultured Chthoniobacterales bacterium | reverse complement strand
ACCCCACCCTGCCCCCGGGCGCTGACCTCGCGCCGACTCACGAAGAGCGCACTTGGGCGTTGGTGGCGCACCTGAGCGCTTTCTCCGGCCACTTCATTCCCTTCGGTCATGTGGTGGGACCGCTCATCGTCTGGCTGGCCAAACGCGACACCTCCGAGTTCGTGGCGCACCACGCGAAGGAATCGTTGAACGCTCAACTCACCGCGACCTTGTACTTTGCCATCGCGGGCGTCCTGTGTCTCGTGCTGATCGGCATCCCGCTGCTCATCGGCGTGTGGATCGCGGACATTGTGCTCGTCATCATCGCCGCGATTACGGCTTACGACGGCAAAAGTTACCGTTACCCGTTTATCCTGCGGCTGATCCACTGACATGCCCAAGCCCACCACTGTGGCCGAGCCAGCGGAGCTTCTATCTTACCTTTTCGCGACCCACGCCGAGGAGAAACGCAAGCAAGTCCGCACGTGGCTCAAGCATCAGGCGGTGACCGTCAACGGCCTCCCCATTACCCAGTTCAATCATCCGCTCGCGCCGGGAGACGTGGTGGCGATCCGCTCTGATCGCTTCGCGGCGCCAAGGACCGTGTTAGGCGGTGGGATCAAGATCTTCTTCGAGGACGCGGCGCTCCTCGTAATCGACAAGCCCACTAATCTCCTGAGCATCGCGAGCGAAGCCGAGCAGGAGAAAACGGCCTACTTCCAACTCAACGAATATCTAAAGGATTCACGCCCCCACAATCCCGACCGCGTGTGGATCGTGCATCGGCTCGATCGCGAGACGAGCGGGCTAATGGTTTTCGCGAAGACTCCGCAGGCGAAAGAATTCCTCCAGGGCCACTGGGATGAGGCGGAGAAGAAGTACCAAGCGGTGATCGAGGGCCGCTTGCGGGAAGAGCGCGGCACGTTTGCATCCGACCTCAACGAGACTAACCCATTCAAGGTCTTCAGCGCACCGGCGAGCGAGGCAACCCGGCATGCGGTAACCCATTTCGAGGTACGGCGGAGAGGACGGCATCTCAGCCTGGTGGAGTTGACCTTAGAGACGGGCCGGCGCCATCAGATCCGCGTTCACCTAACGGACGCGGGCTGCCCGATCATCGGCGACAAGAAATACGGGGCGAAGTCGGATCCGGCGAAGCGGTTGGGACTGCACGCGTGCAAGCTGCGTTTCACGCATCCGACCACCGGAGCGGAGATGCAGTTTGAGTCGCCGCTGCCCAAGGAGTTGGCGCGGCTGGTTTAATTCGCGGGCTGCGCCGCTTCTTCCAAACCACGCCGCTTGAGCAACGGAGCGACGTCCGGCTTGGCGCCGGTGAAGTTTTGGAAAAGGCTGAGCGCGTCTTCGCTGCCGCCGCGGGAGAGCAGCGTCTTGCGGAAACGATCGCCGTTCTCACGCTTCAAACCGCCGTGCGCCTTGATCCATTCCACGGTGTCCGCATCCAACACTTCGCTCCAGATATAGGAGTAGTATCCGGCGGAATAATCGCCGGCGAACGAATGCGAAAAGTAAACACTCCGGTAACGCGGCGGCACCGTCGGCACATCCACGCCCAGCTTCGTCAGCGCCGCTTTTTCAAAGTTCACCGCCTCCGCCGCGGACGGTGCCTCCGCCGGCTTGATCTGGTGCCACGCCTGATCCAGCAACGCCGCCGCCAAATACTCCGTGGTGGCAAACCCCTGGTTGAATTTCCGGGCGGCGAGCATCTTGTCCAATAACTCGGCCGGCATCGGCTCGCCCGTCTTGTAATGCTTCGCGTAGTTCTTTAACACCTCCGGCCAGACGGCCCACATCTCGTTTACCTGCGACGGATATTCCACAAAATCGCGCGGCACGTTCGTCCCGCTAAAACGCGGATACTCCACATGAGAAAACATCCCGTGCAACGCGTGGCCGAACTCATGGAACATCGTCTTCACCTCGTCCGGCGTGAGCAGCGCGGGCTCACCCTCTGGCGGCTTGGGAATATTGAGATGATTGGCCACGACCGCCTTCTCATCCAGCAATCCGCTCTGGCTGACGTACTCATTCATCCAAGCGCCGCCGCGCTTGCTGGGTCGCGCGTAGTAGTCGGCCAGGAAGAGGGCGAGCGGAGCGCCGTCCGCGTCGAAGACTTCGAATACGCGGACATCCGGCTGGTAGATTGGCAGGTCGTGCCGCTCCTTGAACGTCAATCCGTAGAGCTGGCTCGCCGCGTAGAACACGCCGTCTTGCAATACGTGGTTCAACTCGAAATACGGCTTCAACTGCGACTCATCAAACGCATAGCGCGCCTTGCGCACCTTCTCCGAATAGAAATCCCAATCCCACGAGGCCACCTGGAATCCGCCTTTTTCCTCGTCGACGATTGCCTGCATGTCCGCCGCTTCCTTGCCCGCGTTGACCACCGCCGGCTTGGCGAGATCGGCCAGTAATTTGTTCACGGTGTCGACGTTGCCCGCGGTCTGATCCTCCAACTGATACGCGGCATGATTCGCGTATCCGAGCAGCGCCGCGCGTTCGGCGCGCAGGCGGGCGAGGTCGGTGATGATCTTGCGCGTGTCGTACGGGCCGCCGTGGCTGTTGCGGGCCAGCGAGGTTTGCATGATCCGCTCGCGAAGCGTCCGGTTTTGCAAGGACGCCAACGCCGGCTGGTTCGTCGTATTCTGCATGCGGATGACGAATTTGCCTTCCTTCCCTTCCGCCTTGGCGGCGGCGCCGGCCGAGGCGATCTCGTTATCCGGCATCCCGGCAAGTTCCGCGCGATCGTTGACCACGATGTCGGACGAGTTCTTCTCGCTGAGCACCGCTTGCGAAAACCGCGTCTGCAACGCCGCCAACTGGGAATTGATGCCCTTGAGCTTTGTCTTGTCGGCATCGGAGAGCCGCGCGCCGGCGCGGATAAAATCCTTCTCGTATCGTTCCAACAGGTACTTCGATTCCGCGCTCAACCCAAGTTTGTCCCTGTCGGCGTAAAGTTTTTCGATGCGCGCGAAGAGCGGCGCATTGAGGTGGATCGCATCGAACTGCGCGGCCAGTTTGGGGGCGACGTCGTTCTCCGTCTTCTGCAGTTCGCCGTTGGTGTTGCAGGCGACGAGATTGGAAAACGTCCGGTCGACGCGCCCGAGCAACTGGCCGGAGCGTTCCATCGCCACGATCGTGTTGTCGAACGTCACGGGCGCGGGATTCCCGGCGATGGCGTCGATTTCCTTGAGCTGATCGGCCATGCCCTGCTCGTACGCCGGGCCGAAATGCTCGTTCTTGATCCGATCAAACGGCGGCAGGTGATAAGGCAGCGTGCTTTCGGTCAAGAGAGGATTGTCATTCACGGGAGCGTCGGCGGCGCGCAGAAGGGTTCCGGTTGCGGCCAGGAGGGCGAGAGCCAGCGCGAGATTTTTCATGAGGACGGTTAACCTAGCAGCTCCGGGTAATATTGCCGCGCGATCGTCTCGCACTGGGCGAGGATTGCGCCGGGCGTATCCATCTCGAGCGCCTCCTCCGCCAACCGGCGGCAGGTGCTCATCTCGAGGCTTTGCACCGCCCGTTTCACCCGGGGGACGAGCGCGGCGCCGGCGCTGAGTTCATCCACGCCGAGACCAAGCAGCAGCGGAGTTAACGCCACTTCGCTGGCCATCTCCCCGCACACGCCGGCCCAGATGCCGTGTTCGTGCGCGGCGTCGACAACCATCTTGATCAGGCGCAAAATCGCGGGGTGCGTCGGCTCGTAGAGGTGCGCGATGCGTTCGTTCACCCGGTCGACGGCGATCGAATATTGAATGAGATCGTTGGTGCCGATGCTGAAGAAATCGACTTCCCGCGCGATCTGCCCTGCGCAAAGCGCCGCGCTCGGCACCTCGATCATGACGCCCACCTTCATGTGCTCGTCGTATGCCTTGCCCTCGCTGCGCAGCTCCTGTTTGCACGCGGCCAGGATGGCATTGGCCTGCCGCACTTCTTCGATCCCGCTGATGAGCGGGTACATCATCCGGACGTTGCCCAGCGCGCTGGCGCGAAGAATCGCGCGGAGCTGCACCTTGAAGATGTCTTCGCGCTCGAGGCAGAACCGGATCGCGCGCCAGCCCAGAAACGGGTTCATCTCCGGCGGGATGTTCAATCGGTCGAGGAACTTGTCCCCGCCAAGATCCAGCGTGCGAATGATGATCCCGTGCGGGAGGATCTCGCTGGCGACGTGCCGGTAGGCCGCGTACTGCTCTTCCTCGTCGGGAAAATCTTTCTTGTTGAGATAGAAAAACTCGGTCCGGTACAGGCCGATGCCTTCCGCGCCGCTGCGTTTGACCAGCGGGATGTCCTCCGGCAGTTCGATGTTGGCCGAGAGCACGACATGGTGGCCGTCGATCGTGTTGGATGCCGTCTCGCGCAGCGTCACCAGGCCGGCCTCGATGCGTTGTTTGCGGCGCTCGAGTTCCTGATACTCGCTCAGCGTCTGCTCGCTCGGGTCGAGCACCAGCAGACCGTGGAAACCGTCGAGCAGCACCTCGGCGCCGCTCTCGAGTTTCGCGCTGACATCGTGCAGGCCGACGATCGCCGGGATATTCAACGACCGCGCCATGATGGCCGTGTGCGACGTGCGGCTGCCCGCGTCGGTGGCAAACCCAAGCACGAGCTCGCGATTGAGCAACGCGGTGTCCGACGGCGTCAGATTATACGCCAGCAGGATGTGCGGGTAATCGATCTCGGAAAGGGTCGGACTTTGCTTGCCCACGAGGTTCCGCAACACGCGCCGCGTCACGTCGTGGATGTCCAGCGCCCGCTCGCGCAGATAGGGATCGTCCATCTGGTCGAGCAGACTCGCGTACCGGTCGGCGACGGCCTGGAAAACGGTCTCGATGTTGCGCATCCGCAGATGCAGCGTGCGCAGGACTTCGTCGATCAACGTGCGGTCCTCGACCACGAGCAGATGCGCGTCGAAAATGCTGGCATCCTTGGCCCCGATGGCCTCGGCGATGCGGGCCTGCATCTCGACGATCTGCGTGCGGGTGACGAGCAGCGCCGCCTCAAACCGCGCCACTTCTCCCGGAATCTCCGCCTCGGTGATCGCGTAATCCGGCGTCGTGTCCTCATCCGGGCGGACCACAAAAATCCGCGCGCGCGCCAGGCCCGGCGAGACTCCCAAGCCCTGGAAACGCTGTTCCCCGCTTGCAGAAACCGTTGCGCCGCTCATCTGCCCGGATGGGTAACAGACCCCGAGCGCTTCATTCCTCGTCGAAGCGGCTTTGGACGAGCGTCTCGATGTCGTGGAGCGCGGTTTCCGCGTCGGGCCCCTCGGCGGTGACGCGCAGTTTGGACCCCTGCCCGGCGGCGAGCATCATCAGTCCCATGATGCTCTTGCCGTTGACCTGCTCACCGTCTTTTTCGACCCAGATCTCGGATTTGAAGCGGCTGGAAACCTTGACGAATTGCGCCGACGGCCGCGCGTGCATCCCCAAGCGGTTGAGGATGACGAGATCCTTGCAGCATTTCTGTTCCGGATCGGAGGGGGAGAGTCGGTCGAGCAGGCTCATAAGGCGGGCTTCCGATGCATCAGGTTAAGCAGGCGCTGGTTAAACTCCAATGAACTATGCTGCCCGTGACTTTTCAACTTCTGATCGAGCGCCGCAACCTCCACCAGCCGCGCGATGTCGCGGCCGGGGCGGATGGGGATGGTCACTTGCGGCACGGTGATATTGAGGATTCGACAGGTCTCCAGTTCGAGCCCCACCCTATCGATCTCTTCCATGTCCTGCCAGTCTTTTAATAAGACGACCAAATCCAGGCGCTTTTCGCTGCGGATGCTCCCGATCCCGAAGATCGACGCGACGTTGATGACCCCCAGGCCGCGCACCTCCATGTGGAACCGTGTCGTATCCGGGGCGGTGGCCATCAATTCACGCCGTTCGATGGCGCGGATGCGGGTGACATCATCGGCGACGAGGCTGTGCCCGCGTTCGATGAGCCCCAGCACGCACTCGCTTTTGCCGATGCCGCTGGGGCCTTTGATCAGAGTGCCCACGCCGAGGATGTCGACCATGCTGCCGTGTTCGGTGCGGATCGGCGAGAAGTCGAACTCGAGGGCGATGGTCGCGGCATTGACGAATTTCATGGTCACGAGCGGCGTGCGGAACAGGGCGATGCCGGCCTGCTCGGCTTCATCGGTGATGACGTCGGGCACGAGGGCGTTGCGCGAAAAGACGACGCAAGGGATGCGCCGCGCGCACAAAGCGCGAAAACGGAGCGCCATCTCGGCCTCGGGGAGGCTCTTGAGGTACGACAATTCCGCGCTGCCGATCACCTGGATGCGTTTGGCGGCGAAGTATTGGTAAAACCCGGAAAGCGCAAGGCCGGGCCGGTTGATGGTCGGCTCCTGCACCCGGCGATCGAACCCGTGCGCCGAACCGACCAGGCGCAGCTGCAGGCTCTCGGCGTGATCATGGAAAAACTGTCCCACCGTCACGACCGGCGATTTGCCTTCTGCGGCGCTCGGGAGCACGGGAGTTGGAGAGCTGGCGGTGGTGGTTTTCAAAGTGGGGAAACCGCAGAGGCAGGGTGACCATACAGCGTCCGAACTCGACGTACAGGCGCAAAGGGGATCGTCTGAGCGATGGATTTTACGGCGATTATTACGTAACAGTTTGGTTCTTCCTCGTGGTGGCGGCGTCTTGTTTGATCGTCAGGGCCAGAGAGTACCACATTCTCACCTTCACGTCAATGAAATTGTTTCCCTCTCATGCATTTAATAGGAGCGTGTTACGCGATGTGGCCGAAAAGTTGATCTCGTATCTGCATCACGAATTGCCGCTGGCGCAACTTGTGGACTGGGCCGAGACCGCGTTGATGGATGGAGAGCTGGAAGAGAACCCGCCAGGTCAGCTTGCCGCGATATAGGGCGGTTGGGCCTGGCTGACGTGCGGGCGTTCGGCCTGAGTTGGGAAGATTGCGAGGAGGCGCTTCGTGACCTCGGCTACGCCGCTCGCGTCGAAGTCTCGGCGGTTCCATAGTGTCGAATCTTTTAGCGCGCTGATCCTCAAGCGCTTCGCCTGGCGGTTCAAGGGCCGACCGTAAAGCGCGTGCCGGAGCGCAGAGCGGTGCGCCCAAGAATTCGGGCACGAGGAAAGCGTGGTTTGCCACCCGCAGCTGGGATCGCGGTGCCTGTGACTGATACGATTGCTGACAACCAGTTGCAGCCCCCGGACATCAACCCCGCAGCGCGGCGAGGAATTCTTCGAATTCAATGCCCGCCAGCTTCAAGGCGGACCGCAGCGTTCCTGCCGCAATCTCGCGGTGCATGGGAATCACGCAGCCGCGTTCGCCGCGCGCGGTGTCGCGTTTTAGCACTGCGTGGCTGCCGCGTTGCCGATCGACGTAGAACCCGAGCCGCTCCAACGCCCGCACCGTTTCGCGCCCGGAAACGCGCGGCATCTTAGGCATGGACCAACTCGAAAGTGCGCACCGCCGCCTGCTTGGGAACGGCCTGGGGAAACGATTCGAGGTAAAGCTCCGTCGCCTCGCAGAGGTTTTGCAACGCGTCAGCTTCTGTCTCGCCTTGGCTGGCAGTGCCGATCTCCGGGCACTCCGCCACGAGCAATTTCGTGTCAGTGTCGGGGTAGATAATCGCCGTCAGAGTCATTGGCTCGACTCTATCGCTTGCGTTGCATCGCAGCAAGTCTGCCGCTTGGATCGCACCTGAAAGAAGAGCAGATCAGCGCGCGCCTCGAAGGGATTTTTGAGGCGAGAGTTACTTTAAAAATGCGGCTCGATCAGGCCGAAATCGCCTTTCTTGCGGCGATAGAGGACGCTCACCTTCTCCGTCTTCGCGTTCAAAAACACCAGGAACTGACGGGCCGACATTTCCATTTGCAACACCGCTTCATCCACAAACATCGGCTTGACCGGGAATCGTTCCGTCTGCACGACTGGCGGATCCTCTTGCAGACCAGCGGGCTCATCCGGCGCCTCCGCAGCATAGACCCGTTCCTCCAAATAACGGATCGACTCCTGCTTGCGCGGGCGATGCTGACGCAATAGGCGCGTCTTGTACTTGCGCATCTGGCGCGCAATCTTGTTCGCCACTCCATCGAGGGAGGCATACAGGTCCTCGCACTCTTCGCTCGCCTCAATGGTAATATGGTTCGCGCAGACCAGCACGATCTCTGCCCGGCGGCGGTGTTTCTCCACTTCGAGGATGACGTGCGCCTCGATGATCCGCGGGTAATCCAGGTGGAGGCTCTCCACCTTCTTGACCGCATAATCGTGAATGGCTTCCGTAATGGCAAGATGCCGGCCAGTGACAGTGACGTGCGGGTTCGAGTTGGCGATTTGCATGAGATCCTGGGGGGAGGCCTACATTGAAAATCGTTCGCCGAGATAAAGCTGCCGGCTCACCGGGTCGTTGACCAGGAAATCCTTCGTCCCTTCCTGCACGACCTTTCCTTCGTACATCAGGTACGCGCGATCGACGATGGTCAACGTCTCGCGCACGTTGTGGTCCGTGATGATGATGCCGAGATTGGCCGTGTCGCGCAGTTGCAGAATAATTTGTTGAACCTCCGACACCGCGATGGGATCGACGCCGCTGAACGGCTCGTCGAGCATCAACAGGCTCGGGTTCGTAATCAAGGAACGCGCGATGGTGAGCCGCCGCTTCTCGCCTCCGCTCAACGTCAGCGCAATGTTCCGGGCCACGTGCTCGATGCCAAACTGGGTCAGCAGATCGGCGCACCGCGCACGGCGTTCCGCGCGGCTCAAGGACAGCGTCTCGAGAATCGCCATCAGGTTCTCTTCGACGGTCAACTTGCGAAAAATCGATTCCTCCTGCGGCAGGTAGCCCATGCCGAGCCGCGCCCGTCGGTACATCGGAAGCTTCGTGACGTCGTGATCGTTGAAGATGATGCGGCCGTGGTTGGGCGGCACCAGGCCGACGATCATGTAAAAAGTGGTCGTCTTCCCGGCGCCGTTGGGCCCGAGCAGACCGACGATCTCGCCGCGGCGGACCGACACCTCCACCTTGTTGACCACCGTGCGGCCCTTGTAAATTTTGACCAGACCTTCCGTGCGCAGGATCGGCGAGCCGGAAATCGTCGGGGCCGGCGCCGCCATGGGAGACTCGAGCGTGCTCATGCTTACCCTCCGGTTTTTGGCGCGGGAGCGGCCGCGCCCGGGGCGGCGTCGCTCTTGCGCTGGGTGATCAACGTCCGGCTGGGGCCTTTGGTCACAAGACTGTTGTCGCGCCGCAGGGTCATGACGGTGTTGGTCGACGTGGCGACGTGGGTGTTGCCATTTTGCTCCACGCTGGGGAGGCCGTGCAGGACCATGTCGCCGGTGTTGTTGTCGAAGTCGGCGCGCTCACCGCGGGCCACGGAGCGTTTCGGGTCGCCGCCATCGGTGGCGGGGCGTTCCTGGACGATGATGACGTGCCCTGTGGCGATGGCGTGATCGATGCCGCCGCCCATGGCGCTTTGGTCATCCGCGGGAGACGGCGCCGGCGCCGCAATGGGGGCAGGAGTGCCGTCCGCGGGAGGTGGAGCGCCAGGCGCGGGTTTGGCGGAAGTTTTCTTGAGGTAGACGGTCAGCTCGTCGCACGCGAGTTGGAACCGCGGATCGGTTACGCGGACATCGCCGTCGAAAGTAGCGACGCGTTCCTTGGCGCTGAATTGCGCGCCTACGGTGGCAAGGATTTCCGTCTCGGAAGTCGCCGGCTCGGGCCCCAATGCAGCGGTGCCCTTGTCCATGGGCGGAGAGAGCTCGCGATCCGCGGAGGCGGCCGGCGCGGGGGTGGGAGTTGGCGCCGGGGTAGCGCGGCGCGCGCGGGCTTGCGCATGGCCGGAGGCCGTGGCCAGCAGGCTCAAGGCGATGGCGGCGAGAAGCGTTTTATTTTGTTTCATCGGATTGTCCTGCGACCTGCTTCAAATTGTGAACGCGCATCCGCACTTTGCCCATTAACTTGCCGGTGCGCTCGGCGGTGTCGAACTCCATCTTTTCGCCGGTCAGATCGAAGTCCTGCGTGTGTACGCTGACGGGGTTGTCGCTGTGGATGATCTTCGTCTTCAGGTTGAACACGGAAGTAGGCACCACGATGTGAAAATCGGATTTCCATCTCGACGTGATCTTCGTCAATGCGCTTGATCTTCACGGCGGCCAACTGGGAGAGCAACTCACCTTTCAAGTCCGTCTGCGGAATCTTCACGAGGCGGGCAATCTCGTTGATCGGCAGGGGGAACGGGATTTCCTTGGAAAGCGGGCGGTTGGGGTTTTCCGGTTTTGCGTGGGGCGGTTTTGCGGGCTTGGCGGCGGGTGAATCGCTCGCAAGCGGCGCGGGCGTGGCGTTATCCTGGGCGAACGCCCCGGAGATCCAGGCGAGGGCGCCCAGCGCCACGCAGAGTTGACGCTTAAGGGCGCGCAGCTTCATGAATTCGTTGCAATGTAAGGACTAACGACGCGAGTTGTCGAAGCGGAATTTGGTTCGGCCCGTCGGAGAGGGCCTCGGGGGGGTTTTCGTGCGTCTCCATGAAGACACCGTCGCAGCCAGCCGCCACGGCGGCGCGGGCGAGCACCGGGGCCAGTTCGCCGTCGCCGCCGGTGCGGTCCCCGGCGCCTCCCGGGCGTTGCACGGAGTGGGTGGCATCGAAGACAGTCAGAAATCCCAACTCGCGCATCCAATACAGCGACCGCATGTCGGCGACGAGGTTGTTGTAGCCGAAGCTGACGCCGCGCTCGGTAAAGAAGAAGCGTTCGCCGCCGGCCGCGCTCAGTTTGTCAGCGATGTTTTTCACGTCCCCGGGAGCGAGGAATTGCCCCTTCTTGACGTTCACCGCGCGACCCGTGCGGGCGGCGGTGTCGATCAGATCGGTTTGCCGGCAGAGAAACGCCGGAATCTGGAGCACGTCGATGAATTCCGCGGCCGTCTCCGCCTCGGCGGGAGAATGGACGTCGGTGGTCACCGGCACGCCGGATTCGCGGCCCACGGCCGCCAGCAATGCGCAACCCTCGCGCACCGGCATCCCGCGAAACGATTTACCGGAGGTCCGATTGGCCTTGTCATACGAGGCTTTCAACACCCAGCGCGCGCCGGCATCGTGGCAGATTTTCCCGATCTCACGCGCCGTGCGCCAGAGAAAGTCCTCGGACTCAATCACGCACGGCCCGAGGAAAAACAGCAACGGGTTTCCCGCGGCCGGCGGGGCGCCGACGACTGAAAACAAATCCGTGCTCAAGTCCGCTGAAGAAAAAATCCGCCGCCTACTCGCCGTAACTCTTCGAAAAACGCTTGCGGCTTTCCTCCGGCGCGGGCGGCTCGTCGACGGGCGGCGGGATCTCCGCCGCCGGCGGCGCCGAGGGGCCGGAAGCCTCCACGAACGCCATTTGCAGATTGCTCAACGCGTTGCGCAGCACTTTTTCTTCATCGCTCGTCAGGTTCCCGCGCGTCTTTTCCTGGATCATCGTCAACTGATCGATGAACAGGCGCGCCAGCTCGAGATTCACCTCGGGCTTGCCGCTTTGGGGGTTGGGGATCAGGCCGAGAAACAGGGACGCGTTTTGCGCCTGCATCATGACGAACTCAATGAAGCGCGCCGCCATTTCGCCGGAGTGAGTGGATTTAAGAACCTCTGCCATAAAGCTGACTTCCTAGTGAGCCGGGCGGACGATCACCGTGACCGCCGGCTTGCCGTCAAAATACTTGCGCGCGACCGCGCGCACCTCCTCGTGGGTGATCTTCTCGACCTGTGCGGCCAGCTCCTCGTGGTAACGGAAGCCCAGACCGTAAAGTTCGTCCAGCGCCGCCGTGTACGCGAGGCTCGAGTTGCTCTGGTGGGCGATCGCGCGCTTGCCGAGGTATTTCTTTTGCGCGCGTTGCAACTCCACCTCGGTGAGCCCTTCGGTCGCGAGGTGGTGGATCTCATCGGTCAACGCCGCCCGCACCAGGTCGACCTTCAACGGATCGGTCCCGAGGTAAAACGCGAACATTCCCGGCGCGAGCCCGAGCAGTTGCGACGAGCCCACAAAATACGCGAGCCCCAACTCCTCCCGGATGCGTACGAAGAACCGCGAACCCAGATCGCTGCTCGCCTCATCGATCAACTCCAGCGCGCAACGATCCTCGCTGGCGATCCCCACCCCGCGATAGCCGACCATCAACACCGCCTGCTCTTTGTCTTCGATGCGTTCCGCCAGCGCAGACTCGGTCAGCGGCGCGGCCACGGAAGGTTGCGCCAATTGCAATTCGCCCTCCGGCAACGCGGAAAACGCCGCCTCGATCTGCGCGCGAATTTCATCGGCCTTCACGTTGCCGAACACGGCGATCACCGCGTTGCGCGCCACGACGAACCGCCGCTGGAACGCCAGCAGATCCTCGCGGCCCAATGACGCGAGCGCCTCCGGCGAACCAGACGAGCGCAGGGCGTACGGATGATCTCCGAACATTTTCTCCCGCAGAAGATTGCGCGCCAGACTCGTGACGTGTTCATCCTCCGCCTTGATCGCCGCGACCTGCACGGACCGCTCGCGTTCCAGACTTTCCGCCGGGAAATTGGCGTTCAACAGAATGTCGGCAAGTAAATCCAGGCCATGGCTCGTCTCGGGCTGCATCACCTCCAGGGAAACGCTGAAGCTGTTATTGCCGGCGTCGCTGCTGATGCTGCCGCCGACCGATTCCACCTCGTCCGCGATGCCTTCCGCGCTCCGGCTGGCCGTGCCCTTCAGGAGCGAGCGGGCAAAGAGTCGGGTAAGTCCATTATCTGCGGCTGTTTCCGCCAGCAATCCGCCGCGGAAGACCGCGTCGAGGTAGACCAGCGGGAGCCGGGCATCCTCCCGCACGAGCAGGCGCAGGCCGTTCGGCAGTTCGAAACGCTGGATCTCCCCCGCCGCCGGGGGCGTGATCGCTTCGGGGGCCAGCACGGCGGAGCCCATCGGGTCCAGCGTGGAAACCGTGCATCGATCTTCCCCAAGATAATGACGCGCGACGTGCGCGATATCCTCCGGCTGCACGCGTTGGATGGACTCCAGGTAGTCGCGCGAAAAATCGAGGTTGCCGGTAAGAAGCCAGTTGGAGCCCAGATCGCTGGCCTGGCCGCGCATCGTCACCAGCGCGCCGAGTTGATTGCTCAAGACGAGCTTCTTCGCTTTTTCCAACTCCGGGGCAGTCACGCCGTCCCGCTGGATCGCGGCGATCATCGCCAGGGCCGCGGCTTCGGCGTCGCGGCGTTTGTCGGGGTCGGTCTTGCCTTCGATGCCGAAGAGCCCGGGTTGAGCCGGCACGTAGGAGAAAGCCGAAACGCTGTGCGCCAGACCCTTTTCGCGCACCTGCTGGTAGAGCCGCGAGCTCCTCCCCTCGCCCAGCACCACGGCCAGCACGTCGAGCGCCGGCACGTCGGGATGGGTGATGCACGGGATGTGCCATGAAAGCACGAAGCGCGACAACTCGGTAGGGAACTCCTGGTGCGACGCGCGCCGGCCAAGCTGCGGCGGCTCGGCCGGGAGGAAGATCGGCGGAAGCGCCTTGCGCGGATGCGGCGCAAAGAGCGTCGTCAGTTGCTGGCGGACGGCCGCCGGGTCCATGTCCCCCACCACGACGAACGTGATATTGTTGGGCACATAGCGCGCCTTGTAATACGCGAAGACTTCATCGCGAGTCAGCGCGTTGAAAACATCCAGGTACCCGATCACCGGATGCCGATAGGGATGTTCCCGGTAGGCGCTCGCAAAAAGCTGGTGGCTATTGACGCGATCCGGGTCGTCCGCCAGCATCGCGAATTCCCGGCGGATCACCTCTTGCTCCTTCACGAATTCGTCGGGCGGCAACGTCGAATTCAGGCACGCGTCCGCTAGCAGATCGATAGCCGTGGCCAAGCCCGGCTTCGGCGCGTCGATCCAATAAACGGTCCGGTCAAAGGAGGTGTACGCGTTGATCGTGCCGCCCTCGTCCTGGACGCTTTGGGCGATCTCGTTGGTCGTCCTCGTCTCCGTGCCCTTGAAGAGCATGTGCTCCAGCAGATGCGACAAACCGGCCCCTTCATGGACCCCTTCATGAATGCTCCCCGTATGCACCCACGCCTGCACGCTGACCACCGGCGAACTGTGATCCTCCTGCAGCAAGATCGTCAGGCCATTGGGCAGGACGTGCTTGCGGGCAGTGCTGCGGGGGAATTGGATCTTGGGCGCCGGCGCGACCTGGCCAGCGCTTCTCTGGGGAGCGGAAATCATTGCGACGTGGGAGAGCAAGTTCGGCCAAAAACCCGCGAAAGCAAACGTCAGCGGCCTTGCCGGCTCACTCTTGTCGAAGGCCGGAACGGCTCGACGAAGGCCGCCTGAAAATCGAATCCGCCCCGAAAATCCTCGATCGTGTCCGTGGCGTTTTTTCCGAAAATTCCGGCCGCGATGAGGTTGAAGACGATGGCCCCAAAATCCTCGCAACGCTCCACCCGCCAATGTTCGAACACGGTGGTCGCCATCGACCCGTACTCCTTGAGCGCGAACACGCGGATGCCTTCGAGCAGTTCCTGCCCGGTCACGTGATGCGGCGCGGGCGCGGCGCCGGCGCGCGTCCCGCGGCGGTGGGTCTTGCCGGTGAATTCCAGGGCGTCCCGCACGAAGAAGTACGCGTCCCGGTCAAACCGGCCATCCCGCGCGACCACGGCATCCACGGCGGACGAAAATTTATCGGGAGTCATGGGACGTTGCGACCGGCTGCTCCTGGGCGCGGGCATCCTGCCAATGCCGCGCCGCCTTGAATGCCACCGCCGCCATCAGCGCGGCGACGACGAGGGATTGCTGGCGGTCGCTCAAGGAGAACATTGAAAGAGGGCCGCTTTGCGTGGAAGTTGCCGCCCGATGGATACCGCCCCCCGGCGCCGCTGTCAATCCGCCTGCCTCGCCGTGTTCCTGTGCGCGAGCGGCGTTCTCCGCGCCCAGACCCCCGCGTGGCAGAACGAACTCAACGCCGCGCGCTTGCTCGCCGCCGCCGCGCGGGATGATCAACAGCCAGCGGTCGCTAAATCCTTCCGCAACCTCGCGGCGAAGTACCCAACAAACGCCGCGGTCCAGAAAGCGTGCGGCGATTACCTCTGGAACGCCGGCGCCCCGGACGACGCCCTCCCCTTCTGGCTGACGGCGCAGGCCCTCACGCACAATGACGCCGATCTCGCGAGCTCGCTGGGCTCGGCGTACCTGCGTCTGGTCCAGGTAAAAAACGCTGCGAACCAGTTCGAACGCGCCATTGCCACTGCGCCGGAGAATCCTCTCCATCACTACGAGCTGGCTAATCTGCTGTCGGTGTTTCGCCACGATCTCGACGGCGAAGCCAGCCTGCTTCGCGCGCTGGCCGAGTACCGGCGCGCCGCGGAACTCGCGCCCGATGACCGCCGCCTCGCGCAGGCGTATGCCGACACCTTCTACATCCTCGCCGCGCCCGACTGGGAAACAGCGCTGACCGCCTGGCTCGCCGTCCGCAAACTCAGCGGCGCGGCCACCGATTTCCCCAACGTCCACCTCGCCCGCATCAGCCTCAATCTCGGCCGGGCGGACGACGCCCGCGCCTACCTCGATCAGCTCAAGGATTCCGCTTTCATGCCGTTGCGCGAGAAGCTCCGCGCGCGTGCCGACGCCGTTCAGCGGAATTCCAGCGCGAGCCCGTCAAGATAGGTCGAGATCGCGTCGGGCCGCCGCACGTCGTTCTCGGCCTTCACCTGGCGCGCCGCGCGGAAGTACGATTCGAACGCGCCGCTGGCGGTCTTCAACTGCGTCGCCTCGTACCAGTTGAGATAGTCGTCGATGGACGCCTTGCGGGTTAGCGCTTCCGTCCGGCGGGCCGCGAGCTTCTGGAGACGTTCATCCAGTCCGCCCGCCTTGCCGCGAATCAGCTCCGCGACGATGAGCTGGTATTCTTCCACCTCCGGCCTCACGAGCGGATTGGCGCGGGCGCTCAACGCCAGGAGAGCTTGCTGCACGGGTTCGAGGATGCGTTTGCGATCCTTCAGCGCGATGATCTCTTTGTAATCGGAGAGCGTCAGCGAGCGGGGTGCGGCGTCTTTGGAGGATGCTGGCGCCGGGAAGGTCAGCGCGCCGGTCAACTGGCGGTCGGTCTCTTCCAGCGAGAACGCCTGATATTGGTCGGACGCCGCCACGCGCGCGAGACTCAGCGACCACCATTTATCCAGGCTGTCCGCCGAGGACGCCAGCTCTGGAAAATGGCTGCGGAGCGCCCCGGCCCCGCGTTCCGAATCCATCGCGACGCCCGGCAGATCGTGAATGAAGCCAGCCAACCCCGCTTTCCCGCCGGGCAACTCCTGCACGAGGAGTCGGACCAAGGTGAACGCATACGCCCGATAAACCGTCCGCGAGGTGGAATCGAGCGCGGCCGGGTTGCGCGCCAGCAAGTCCTCCAGGGAAAGCGTCTGGCTGGCCGGCAGCAGCGCGGCAAACAAGCTCGCGGAAAGTCCGTTTTCCTCGTTCTCCAGATACGCGGACAACCCTTCCACCAGCCAGGGGGGGGGCAAGTTGTACGTCAGACCGGCGGGCAACGTCGCGTGATCCCGGTATGCCAGCTCCAGCAGGATCGCGCGCACGAGCTCGTCGCGAATGCGATTGTCGCGCCCCGCCGCGCCGAGCAACAAATCCAGCTCGACCTTCAACCCGGCCCCCGTTTGCCCAAGAATCAGACGGCTCGGCGGGCGCGCATTGGGCATCCCGGCGTCGGGCGGGCGCAGGTCGATGACGATCGGCAACTTCCACTGGTCCTTCAGACCCAGCGCGGCGAGCACGGCCGTCTTCGTCTCCTCGGCTACGCTCCCGATGCCGCCCCGCACCGCGCCGTCGGCGGCATACACCACGAACTGCTTGGACCGGCTGAAACTCTTGGTCAACAAGTCAGCGCCCGGCGAAGTCCACGCCCCGGCCAGGAGCAAACAAGCGCACGCGAACCGCTTCAAAGGATCTACGGCCCTCCGGCAGAGGTGATTTCCACGACGTCCTTGCGGAAGGCGATCGACCCCATCCGCGCCAGGAGCTTCTGGTCGCGCTCCGTGGCCGCCCAGACCGGCTTGAAAATCAGCCCGATGCCTTTGCCGGCATATGCGGGCAGCATGACGCGGCCCACGCCGCCGCCGATGTTCGTGGAAATCAACTTGCCGCCCTGCAACCGCACCGTGTAAGCCGAGTTCGCAAAGAGCGAGTAGCCGAAGAGGGAGTTCTGCACGAACACCCGGCACGTCCCCTCGCCAAACTGCACGAACATCCGCTCGAATTTCACCGGAATGCCCCAGTAACTCTGCTCCTTGCCGCGCACGGAATATTGCAAGAACGCGTTCACCTGGTCGGCGGTGTACGCAAAACGCCGCGCGCCGCCGGCTTCCGCGGCGCCGTCCAAATCGTCGTTGATCATGGGCGCCCCGTACACCGCGTCCTGGCTCAAGTTCGGCACGCCGTCCGGCGCGCGGCCCGCCTGGAAAAGAAACGCCAGCCCCGCGGCGAGGATCAACGACGCCAGCAAATTCTTCACCGCCCGTTTGCCCGACCCGCGGCGGGGGTTGGTCATCTTGCGCAGACGCTCCTGCACGACGACAGGATCCTCCCGCTTGGTCGCCTCGGGGGGGAGGAGGCTGCGGTCCAGCTTCGCGCCGCAGTTATGGCAGTAAACCCGTTCGGGTTCGTTCTCAAAGTTGCACTGGCGGCAGAGCAAGGTGGTCGTCGACGTAGCCATGAGCGGAAAGAGAGACTGGACGCTGAAAAGCAGTTTTTGGTCCCGGAATGTTCTAGTCGGCAGCTT
>CAXUAZ010000034.1:15041-25465 GCA_964249195.1 uncultured Chthoniobacterales bacterium | reverse complement strand
CGCTCCGGCGAGGCGCGGTGCGCGGAATGCGGCCAGATCTTCCCGGCCGATGAGGTCGTCAATCTGGCCGGGGCGGAGGTTTGCGCCGGGTGCAAGTCGGTTTACCTTCAGAAGTTGCGCGAAGGCGCGCCGCTGGGCCAGCGCCTGCCGTACGCTGGATTCTGGATCCGGTTTGCCGCCATTTTCCTCGACGGGCTGATCCTGCTGCCAGCGTCGGTTTTCATCTGGGGCATCGTATTCTTTCACGATCCGCAGATTTTCACCGAAAACGAGGGCTTCGGCGTGCGGCGCCTGCTCATCCAGTTCGCGTTGATGCTGGCTGGGGTGGCGTACGATGCCCTCTTTGTGGGCCGCTTCGGCGCGACGCCGGGCAAGATGATCTGCAACCTGCGGATCGTGCATCCGGATGGCTCGCGCGTCAGTTACACGCGCGCGTTTGGGCGTTGCGGCGCCAAATGGCTGAGCGGGATCATCTTCGGCATCGGCTACCTGATGGCGGCCTTTGACGACGAAAAGCGCGCGCTGCACGACCAAATCTGCGACACCCGCGTCATCCGATCACCCTAAATGCCCCTTCGTTGCGACCGCTGCCAGACTGTGCTGCCGGGCGCGGTGTTCAATCTGCCGGGCTGGGCCCGGTGTCCGGGTTGTCGGGCGCGGATCGAGGTTCGAGTGTTTCCGGCGTTTTTCCGCGCGGGCGAAGCGGTTGCGGCGAAGGAGCTTGGGACCGCCTGCTCCTTTCACCCGGGCAAGCCCGCGGTCGGGACGTGCAGCCGGTGTGAGCGCCCGGTGTGCGGGCTTTGCGAATTGGAGATCGGCGGCCGGCGTTTATGCCCGCCTTGCGCAAACCTGGGAGGCAAGGAAGGGAAGCTGGGCCCGCTGGAGACCGAGGCGCTCCGCTACGACCGGCTGGCGCTAATCTTCGGCCTGTGGCCGCTGATCCTGATTTTCACGCTGTGGATCTTCTGGCCGGTGTACCTGCTCACGGCCGGGGTAACCTTTTACCTGGTGGTGCGCCATTGGGGGACGCCGGCAGGGGCGTTCATCCCGCGGCCTCGAGGGCGCCTGGTGTTGGCGGCGGCGCTCGCGGTGTTGCAACTGGCCGTTGCCGCCGGCTTTGCCTGGGCGACCGTGCTGCTCGTTCGCCACATATGGTCATGAAACCGCTGCCCGGCCGTCTGCCCCTCCTGCGGCTCAGCCTCGGCGTGACGCAGATGGCGCTTTGGCTCGGTCCGACTTCGCTGATCCAGAGCCAGCTCCACTTTTACAAGGAAAGCTATCGGCAATTCGACTTTGCCAACGTGCAGGCCATCGTGATGCGCAAGACTTCCCGCGGCGCGATCTACGGGGTCATCATCGCGGCGATCGCGGCGTTTTTTGGCTGGGCCTCGCAGGCCGTCGAACAACCGCTTGCGAGTCTCGTCTTCGCCAGTTTTGCGGTCCTGTGGTCGCTCCTTTTCGCCTTGAACGTCGCGCGCGGCCCGACGTGCCGCGTGTACTTGCAGACGAGTCTCGGCCTGAGAGAACTTCCTACCCTCAACCGGGTCCGGACGGCCCGGCAGGCTCTCCTTCTGATCGTTGCCGCCGTCGAACGAACCCAGGGTTCGCTCCCTGCCGCGGAACGCACGGAGGGGTTCCTCTGATCGGAGCCTCAAGAAACGCTGATCAACAAACAGGGCGCATCGGGTTAAGCCTCCTCCCAATTCAATTAGCAGAGTGCCAGAATTTCTAATCGGCCTCTTCGGGTGGCAAGGAACTCACGATTTGAATGGCGCTCTGGAGTTTATCGCACTGGTTCTGGACGGTCTTTGCTCGACTTTAATGCAGTTTTCTGACGAGTTGGATGAATGAAAAGCCGTCCGTCTGGAAAGGCGTGAAGCTCAGTGAGATGGGGGATCACAGGAGCGGAATGACTTCGTAGCTGCCCGTCGTCGCGCGGCTCAAAGCGTCGAGCAAAGCGGGAACAAGGGAGCGCAGCAACAATAGCCGATTTGTGGGCAACTCGATGATCGCGATGTGTCGCGCGGAGAGGTTTTGCTGATAGCGCAGGCTTTGGTCCGCCGTCACGAACACGTCGAACCAGGCAGCCTCGTCCAACCCTGTTCGTAACACGTCCGCACATCGCGGCCGGCGATTTCGCGACGCAACGGTTTCGGAACGCAATGATCGAACAGAACGCGTTTCACGCCACTGCTTCACGCGCCGCTTCCAGAATCCCGACCACCTGCTCGCGGGTCACCCCCTCAAAAGCATCGAGAAAATCCGGCACGCTGAGACCGTCCTCCAGATTCTTGAAAAGTGCATCGACGGGCACCCGGGTATTTTGAAAACAGACCCGCCCGCCCAACCGCTCGGGGTCCCTCCAAGTGAATGATTCGGCATTCATCACGCAAAACTAAGTTGTGGCGGCGTTGTCGGCAAGCTGTCGAGTGAGTTTGAGCCGGATTGGTCTCTCTCTCGCACCTCGCGGCAGAATTGGCCCGCACTCACACCCGGCATTTCTAGGTTACGACCTAAAAACACTTTTATGACAGATCAGCATTGACATGCGTTTCAGGCTGTGATAAAGTTTTCAAGATTGCCTGAGCTAGAGGTTCAGGACCTGTTCTTTGACATATGAATGGAGAGTAGGCAGTTGTAGCGGCGGTCTGCGCAGGCTGTCGGACATAGCTACGACTGGGCCCCATCCGACGCCATGATGCGCATCATGCGGGGGCGCGGCAGATATTGGACCGCGGGCGCAGACAGCTTACCTTAGGCCGCCGCCGCTTCGTCGCTGCGGTTGCGCAAGGCCTGGGCCAGGCGTGGCGGCAAATCGGTGAAACGCACCGTGTACCTGCAGGCGCCGGGAGTGAGCGCGACCACCTTCGCGTACGCCTCCCACTCCGTGAGACCCGGGCTGGGAAAATTGATCTTGATGTTGGCCAGCATCTCGAGCGGCGCGGCCGTCGCGATGCGTGCGCTGGTCGGCGACAACTGCACGATCTCGCCGGGATATCCCTCCATGGTCAGGGTCTTGCCGTCGAGCAATCCGATCCGCAGCGGGATGGGATGGCGCACGGCGGTGAAAATCGTCTCAACGGCGGGCTGATCGAGCTCGCGGTGGGCGCGGATTCCGCAGACTTCCACCAACTGCAAGACGCCCGCGCAACCCTTCGCGTCGCATTGGAGAAAATTCCCGGTGATCAACGCCTCGCCCAGCGCGGCCGCCGTGCTTTCGCTCGCGAGGATCTGGCCGCCCACGGTGAAGGACTCAATGCGGGCCGTAAGGTTCACGTTTGCGCCGATGGTGCCGTACTTCATGTGGTGATCGCTCCCGATGTTGCCCAGCACCGCCTCCCCGCTGTTGAGCCCAATGCCCATCTCGATCGCCGGCAATCCCGCGGCTGCGGCGGACTCGTTCACGCCGGCCATCGCGCGTTGCATCGCCAGCGCACAAGCGGTCGCGCGAAACGCGTGATCGGCCGCGGCCAGCGGCGCGCCGAAGATGACAAAGATGCCGTCGCCGGTGACGTCGTTGATGGTCCCGCCGTGCGCCGCGATCACCTCGAACATGGCGCCCAGATAGATGTTCAGCAGCGTGACCACCTGATGGGCGTCGAGTCGCTCGCTGAGGGCCGTGAACCCCCGCAGATCGCCCATGAGAAACGACAACTCACGCTTGGCGCCGCCGAGCTGGAGCGCCTCCGGATTGGCCAGCAGATCGCCCACCACGGCATCCGCCACGTACCGGCCAAAGACGGAGCGGATGAACCCGTTGCGCGTCTCGAGTTCTCCCGCCAGGCGCTGGCTCTCGGCCACCTGCCGGGTCAATGCCCGCCGCGCTTCGAGCAGCTCCAGTTGCAAACCGACCCGCGCGAGCAGCACGGGAAAATCGAGCGGCTTGGTGACGTAGTCGTTGGCCGCAAGTTCCAGCGCGTTGAGCACGTCGGATTGCTCCTTGCGCGCGGTGGCCATGATCACGGGCAGCTCCGCCGCGGAGAAACGCTCGCGCAGGCGGCCGAGCACTTCGTAGCCGTCCATGCCGGGCATCATGATGTCGAGCAGGAGCAGGTCGACGGGGGGTTGATCGGGCCCGAGCAACAGCGCGAGCGTCTCCGGGCCGCCGGCGGCGGTGAGCACGTCGTAGCCGCGCCGTTTCAAGCGGCGGCTGAGCATGTCGCGGTTCAACTCCTCGTCGTCGGTGACGAGCAGGCGGAACGGTCGTCCAGATTCCCGGTCGATTAACTGTGGCATGGGCAGCGACTTAAATGAGCAGGTTCCCTGCCGGAGGACGTTTAAATACGACGCACCCGGGCGACAATGGTCTTGAAAACAAAGACCGCGCAGAACGCCGAGGCCAGCAGGGTGTAGGCAAGCTCATTCTTGATGTACCGCGCCAGGTCGAAGGTGTGCACGATCGCGATGGTCAGGTTATTGCCGAAGTTGTACCCCAGGAGCAGCAGGGCCACGAGCGCGCCCATCGTCGGCCGCCTCCTTGCCGCCAGCAAGAGCGTGGCGAGCATCCCCGGCAAATACAACGCTTCCAATGCAAACTGGATTCGAGTGAACACCCGCGGCTGGGTAATGATTGCCTGCCGCTGCGAAAGCCGGCGCAAATCGTCGACGAAAGTCCGCGCCGGCGCATAACCATCCATCGTTGGCACGCCGGCGAGTTCCACGTCGCGCCGATATTCCTTCTGCAAGCGGAGGGCTGCGCTGCGGCGTCCCCCCGCACTGCCGAATCGATAAAAGAGCCGCAGTTCCCGCCAGATTTTGCCCATCATGCGAGCCGGGCGCCGCCACGCGGTCCTGAAGTAATAGTAGTAGCCCAGATCGGCGCGCAGCCTATACCCCGCTGGAGAAGGAGACGTGACGCCGTCGTAAACGCAATTCCGGTAGAGGAGATAATCGGGGTTGAAGCCCAGGGAACGGAACGGCCCATTCTCGGGGCGCCGGCTCAAAGGCAGGGTGACGTCGAGCCGGTCGAGCAGGCGTTTCACCGTGTCGGGCGGGAACGGGCTCGGCCGCTTTGCGGCAATGTCTTCGGCGAGTTGATCGCGAATCTGATCGGCGTGAATCGTCATTAGGGTGTCGGGCAGGAAGAGCGCCGCGGTGGGATCGCTGCGTTTGAGCAGCGTCTCCGGCAGGATCAGGAACAGTCCGCAAAACGCCCCTCCCCCGAAAGCCATCGCGAGCTTCGCCCGCGCCGGCATTCCCGGCTTCACCAGGGACACGAGCATCGGCAGATTGACCAGAAGCACGGAGAAGCCAAAGCTCGGCTTCAACTTGTACGCGACGACGGAAGCGACGATCTGCGCGGCGCCAAGCCAGGCGGCGTCACGCGGCGCGGGGGCGATCCAGCGGCGGTGGATGAACTCCAGGTTCAAGCAAATGCTCAGGACCGCGACAAACGGGAAGATCGCCTCGGGCCGCAGCGATTGCTCATAGTGAACGACCGATGGCGCGGTGACAAACGCCGCCGCCGCCGCCAGCCCGGACAGGCTGGCAATCCAGCCCGCGCGCGACTCCGGTCCGTTCAGGAGACGAAGGCCGCGGCGCCAGGCGACGAGCATCAGGGCGCCGGTTGCGAGGCCCAGGAGATGTTGGACCACGCTGATCGCGCGGAAGTCTCCGGTGAGGCGCAGGATCGCGAACAGAAAGGCCGGATATAAGGAATCCCGCCCGTTGGTATGCTGGAAGCCATGCCCGGTCAGCGCCGAAAGCGCGGGGTGGAGGTAACCCCAAAAATCACTGTCGAAAACCGGCTGCTGGGAAAGCCGAAAACGCGCCGCGACCGCCACCGCCAGGCTGGCAAGAGCGAGGGCGAGGAAGATGTATCCTTGCCACCTCCTTCCAAACGCCGGAGATACCTTCAAGCAGCCTCCGTCTCGCGCCGGACGTTTCGCGTTCGGACCAACTCGCGCTGCGAAAACACGACGTGCTTTCCGTCGATGGCGGCGCCGCGTTGTTCGAAGTAAGACTTCACGGCGTCGGTGTAAAGCGTGCCGTCGACCAGATCGCGGTTGAGCCCCAAGATGACGCGGCCGCCCCGGGTCAGCCGGCCGCTCACGTCGTCCAGGAAAAATTCCCACTCCGGCACGCCCCACGCGGGTTGGTTCGACGGGTAATTGAAACAGATCATGAACGCGGTGATCAGATCGAACTTTCGCCAAAACTTCGGCAGGGTCACAAAGGCTCTGATCTCTTGCACGACGCGCCGGAGCTTGAAAACGGCGATCATTTCGTTGAGCACGCGATCCTTGTCCAGGTCGATCCCCACCACGCGGGAACCGAGTCGACGACAGACCACGAGGAAATAGCCGCCGCCGCACCCGAGGTCGAGCACCCGCCGCGGAGGTTTGGCGATCAGCCCGTAGTTTTTGGCGTAGCGGACGTTGACCTTGAGCCACTTTTCTACGTCAAGATACTTGGTCCAAAACACGTCCGGCCGTTCGCCCATCTCGGAGTATTGCGCCCGGATGCGCTGCAGTTCGGCCTGGTCGACATCGCGCAGAAGGTTCTCGGTCGTCAGCTTGGCCCGGCGCGAACGAACGCGATCGATCTGCCGGCGCTCCCGCCAATCGGAAAACCCGGCACGGGGCGCCTTGAGCAATTTGAGCAGGGTGGACTCCGTGTAGGTGCGAGGCTCAATCGCCTTCTGGATCTTCCGGGCAAAATTCATAAACTCAGCCTTCCGGGGAATTGAGGATGGCCTCCAGACGTTCGCGCAAACGACCCGAGAACCGCGAAAGCCACTGCGCATCGATCAACCCTACGGAGGCAAGATCCCGGAGGTGCACACGGTCCTTGTCTCGAAACGCGTTGAGCTTCATCCGCACCAGGGCTTCCAATTCAATCAGACGGAAACCGGCCGCTTCCTGACTTTCCGTGGAGTCGGCGTTGAGTTCTGGCTGATCCTCGCGTGTTTTCTCCAAGGCGAAAATAATATGGACGGCGTCGCGCACCTTACCCGCCGGACCTTCCAGAAATGCGTCCCCCGTTCCGATGAACCCCGCTTCTTCCAAGGCGAGGATAGCGTCGGCGAGATCGGAACGCCGTAGCAGGATGTCGACGTCTCGCGTATTCCGGACGGCGGCTTCATCCACCCGGGACACCCACGCGGCGACCGCGTTGCCGCCAATCACGGCATACGGCACCCCCGCGGCAGAAAGCGCGCCCGACGCCCGCAAGAGCCGGCGGCGAACGCTCTCAACCGCTTCGCTCATGCGTTCCCAGGATACGGGTTCAAGAACAGCCGCCACGATGCAACAACCGCTTAGCTTTTTAGCTCTTCGTTTGTCAGCGCATTATGCACCACGAACTTTTCATGATGAAACGTCGGGTCGGAGCGGAACGTCAGCCGCCCCTCGTGCTTGCGCTCGAGGTCGACCAGCAATTCTTCGTCCTCCGTGCGCAGGCGGTTGAGCACCTCGGGATGCACCGTCACCTTGAGCTCATGCACATCCGGGTAAGTGCGCATGATGGCATGGAGCGAGCGTTGCAACTCCACGCTCATGCTCATCGCGCTCTTTACTTTGCCGCGTCCATTGCAATACGGGCAATTGGAATACACCGAGCTGCTCAGGCTTTCGGCCGCGCGCTGGCGGGTCATTTCCATCAGACCCATCGGTGAGATCGGCAGCACGTGCGTCTTGGATTTGTCGCGCTTGAGCCGCTCCTTCATCCGGTCGGATACCGCCTGCTGATCCTTGCGGCTCTTCATGTCGATGAAGTCGCCGATGATCAACCCGCCGATGTTCCGCAGCCGAAGCTGGCGCGCGATTTCGTCGGCGGCTTCCAGGTTGGTCTGGAGAATGGTTTTATCCATGTCCTTGCTGCCCTTGTTCCGGCCGGTGTTCACGTCGATGGCGATGAGCGCTTCGGTTTCATCGATCACGATGTAACCGCCGCATTTGAGCCACACCTGGCGATGAAACGCGTCGTCGATCTGGCGCTGCACGTTGTACCGCTCAAAAATGGAAGTGGTGTCCGAGTAATGCTCGATCCGCTTCTTGGAACGACTCGAAATCTGCCCCACCAGATCGCGCATGTGCTCGACCGAAGCCAGGTCGTCGCAGAGCACCTGATCCACCTCGTCGGTGAGAAAATCACGCACCGTCCGATCCACGAGATCCGGCTCCTGAAACAGGCACGCGGGGGCGCGCTTTTCTTCCTTGCCCTTTTCTATCGCGGCCCAATTCTCCAGCAGCAAGCTCAAGTCCCGCACGAAAAAACGCGCGCGCTGCCCCTCGCCCACCGTGCGCATGATGACCCCCATGCCCGCCGGAATCTCCAACTGACGTAGGATCTTGCGCAGCCGGTCGCGTTCTTTGGGATCCTCGATCTTGCGCGAGATGCCGCTCTGGTCGCTGTATGGCATCAGCACGAGGTAACGCCCCGCGAGACTCAAGTTGGTCGTCACGCGCGGTCCCTTGGTGCCGATCGGCCCCTTGGTGACCTGCACGAGCACTTCGCTGCCCACCGGGTAAATGCTGGGAATGTCTTTGACGGTGGGTCGTTTCTTGTTGTTGTCGCGTTTGCGCGAGCCTTCGCGATCAATCGCTTCGATGCCGCTGTCGAGCGCGGAGGGCAGGGCGTCCCAGAAATGCAGGAACGCGTTTTTCTCGAAGCCGATGTCGACGAACATCGCCTTGAGACCTTGCTCGATGTTCTTGACCTTCCCCTTGAAAATGCCGCCAACGATGTTGCGGTCGTTGACCCGCTCGATGCTGTACTCCTCCAGCACGCCGTCCTCCAGAAGGGCGACGCGGCGCTCGAGTTTTTCGACGTTAATGAGCAGGAGATTCGTGCGCTTCTTGGGGGTGATGCCCAGCATGCGCTTTACTTTTTCGATCATGAAAATAGGTGGTTAAAATGGACAAAATAATGCCGGCGCTCGGGCCGGCGAGGATGGATTCTTCCAGGGGGAATGAAGTTTGCGCCAGAGACGGCGCGCTGCCTTTAAAAAATGCCGAGGAACTTGCGTTTCTTGGGCAATTCCTGGGCGGGTGTAGAGGTGGTGGGATGCTGTTGTTTGCGCAGCTTCTTTTGTTGAGCTTTGAGATCCTGACCCTGCGCGGAGTCATCGTCACCGCCGCGGCGGAAGAAGTTGCGCAGCGAATGCATCAAATTGGGATTGCGGGCGGCGGAATCCACGTCCGCCCCGCCGGCCGCCTGCGCGTCAGGCGCGGCCCGCAGCTTGGGCGCCGCCGTCTCGGTGCGATCGCGGTCGGCGTTGCGGGTTTTGGCGTCCGGGTTGTCATCGCGCTCGGGCGCTTCCTCGCCGTCGACCGGCGCTTTCGTTTCCGTATTGGCCGCGAGCAGGGTTGCCTGCTTGGCGTAGTCGACCGCGTCGATGAATTTGAAGCTGCCGGGCGCGGGCGCCATCGGCTTTACGTCGACCGTGAACGTCCCCTGCTCCAGCGCCAGCGACTCCTCGAGGATGCGCGCCGCGATCGGCGCCGCAGTGCCGCCGCCGCTCTTCGCGCCCTGCAGGAACACGCAGACCGCATACTTCGGATCCTGGTACGGCGCGAAACAGATGAACCAGGTATGGTTGTCCTTGATCCCCTTGCGCCAGAACTGCGCGGTGCCCGTCTTGCCGGCAACTTCCACGTTTTTTAGCTTCGCCTTGCCGGCCGTGCCGCCGGCGTCGTTGACGACCTTCCACATTCCGCGCCGCACCTTTTCAATCTGGTCGGGTTTCAACCCAAGGGTGCGCAGATCGGTCCGCACGCGCGGGCCGGGCGCAACGGGGTTGCCCTCGTCATCCACCGCATCCTTGCCCTCGCGGTCGACGACCCGATCGATCAGCCGCGGATAAAAACACGTGCCGCCGTTGGCCAGCGTGGCGGCGACAAGCGACATCTGCAGCGGGCTGGCGAGCACGAGACCCTGGCCGATGGCGGTGTTGGCCGTGTAGCCATCGCTCCAACGCTCCTTGGGGCTGTTCTCGGCGAGCCATTCCTTGCCCGGCAACACGCCCGGGCTCTCGTTGCTCAACGGGACGCCCGTCTTCTTGCCGATGCCCAGCATGTTGCCGACCTTATCGATCATGTCGATGCCGGCGGCGTTGCCGTATTGATAGAAGAAGGCGTTGCAGGAAAACTTCAACGCGTCCGTGAGATCGAGCTGGCCGTGACTCCCGCCCGTCGCCGCAATCCAGCACTTCATGTACTTGTTGCCGTACGTGACGCCGCCGGAGCACGTGTACTTGTTGTTGCCCTTGCCCGCGAGCAGGCCCGCCAGCGAGGTCACCGTCTTAAACGTGGACCCCGGCGCGTAGGATAAGATCGCGCGATTGGTGAGCGGGTTGGTTTCGTCTTTCGTCAGCGATGTCCAATCCTCGGTGGAGATGCTCGGGATGAACTTGTTCGGATTAAACGACGGCACGGACGCCATCGCGAGGATGTTGCCGGTCTTCGGGTCCACCACCACCGCGG
>CAXUAZ010000034.1:5373-15031 GCA_964249195.1 uncultured Chthoniobacterales bacterium | reverse complement strand
GTATCACGTGGTCCGTATAAACCGCCGCCAGGCCCCCCAGCGCGTGGTGTTTGCCGGTCTGGGGGCCCCCCACCCCCGCGCCGCCGCGGCCGACGATGCGCAGAGATTCCTCGGCGATCATCTGGATGCGCGCGTCGATCGTCAGGTAAACATCGTCGCCGGGCACCGGCGGCACCACGCCGACCTCGCCCTCGATCACTCCCTTGGCGTTCTTCTTGATCTGGCGCATGCCGGCCTTGCCTTTGAGCCATTTGTCCATGGCTTGTTCGATGTTGTTTTTGCCCTCCACGTCGGGCTGGTAAAACGTGTAGTTCTTGGCGTCGTCGGGATCGGTGTCCGCCGGGCCGACGTACCCGAGAATGTGGGATGCGACCGCGTCGAGCGGATACTCGCGCACGGACCGCCGGGTCACCTCCACGCCCGGCAGTCCCAGGTCGCGCTCGCTCAGTTTTGCCATGTCGGCAAAGTCGATGTCTTCGAGGTAGGTAAACGGCACAAGCGTGTCGTTGCGAAAGTGCGTCTGGAGCTGCTTGGCGTTGTAATCTTCCTTGATCCCCAACTCGACAAAACGCGGCACCACCGTGTCGTTGATAATTTTGACGATGTCCGCCTCGTCCCCTTCCTTCAGCACGCCTTTTACGGTATAACGGTACGGCTGCCGGGGCACTTTGCCGAAGGCCTTCTTGTATCCCTTGACCATGTCATAGAGATAGAAGTCGACGTCGTTGCTGGGCCGGTTGCTCACCAGCGGCACGCCCTTCGAGTCGCGGATCTCTCCGCGCACGCTCGGCAGGCGCACCGTCACCTCCGACTGCCCGCGAATCTTCGCCGCATAAAAACTCCCCTGCGCGATCTGCACCCACCAGAGACGGGCGATCACGACCGACAACCCCATCAGGAAGCAAAGCCCCACGATCTGGATGCGGATCTCGGTTTTGAACAGAGCCATAACCTCAAGCCCGCGCGCGATCCTCCTCGACCCGCACCTCGTACCCGATCAAACCCGCGACGGAGTTGAAAATGAAATAAACGACCACCGCCAGCAACATCGCAAAGAAGCCGGGCAGGAGGATCCGCGCCCAAAGTTCCCGCGGGAACACGAGCCCGCCGCGCCGGAACGTTAACATCCCGTACTCCCCGAAAAGGATGACGGACGTGCAAAACCCGCTCGCGAGACAGTGAATATCCCAGCGGCCGCGGAGGAACAGCGGCCGTAACCCGTGCACCAGCACTGCGAGAACGCCATACACCACAATGGACCAGCCGAGCGGAATTTCAACCGCGGCGGCTTTTTGCGCCATCGCCCCGGAATTGACGATCTGCAAAGTCAACCCATCCCAGATCAACCCGTTGAAAAACGCCAGCGCCAGCGCGCCCCACAAGGGCAACGCCAACGCGCCGTAGGCCAGGATCACCGGATAAATCACGATGCGGGCATCAAGGAACATCGGGATCGGTCCGCAGCCGGTCTGAAAGACGACCGCCACGAAGTCGGTCAGCAGCAACAGGCCGAAGAAGATGGCGGTCATTTGGCGCCGTCCCTTTTGCCGATGACGACAAAGACGTTCTCCAGCTTGGAGAGATCGACCGCGGGCGTCACCGTCCCGCGGCCATCGAGCACGCGCGGTTGAAAATTCTTCACCGTGCCGAGAAGCAGGCCGGATGGGAATACCCCGCCGCTGACGCCCGAACTGACCACCCGCTGGCCCGCCTTGATCGGGGCATCCTTGGAAAGAAAATTGAGCGCCAGATCAGGCTGGATGCCCGTGGTAACCCGCTCCCCGCTCAGGATTCCCTGCTCGCGCGTGCCTTCGACGTTGGCGGCGACCTTGCAGTTTTCGTCAGCGATCAGGAGAACGTAGGCGGTGTTCTGCGCAACGGTCGTGGTCTTGCCAACAAGCCCGACATCGGTCACCACGGGCATGTCGCCATCGAGTCCATCCTGTTCACCGCGATCGATCTGCACCGTGTTCCACCAGGAGGAGGCCGATCGCGCGATGATCCGGGCGGGCAGCAGGCGGAAGTTGGAGCGCTTCTGAAAATCGAGCGCCTGCCGCAGGGTGGCGTTTTCTTCGTTTAACGTGCTGAGCATCTGATTGGTGGTGCGCAGCTTCTCGTTTTCGGTGGCAAGCAGTTCGTTTTCCCGCTCGAGTTCATCGAGGCTCTTCAAGCCCTTGCCGTAGGCGCCCAGGGTGCGGCCGAGCCCGGAGGTGGTCGCATGCAGCGGCCGGACGAGGTCGAGCATGTTCGCCTGAAACTTGCGGGCGGCGGCGGTGCGCAGCGAGAAGACGAGGCCGGTGAGAACCGCGAATGCGACCAACGCGATGATCGAAGCGCGAGACATCTAGATAAAGGCAGGAAGAAGGCAGAAGGATGAAGGATGAAGGATGAAGGCCGAAAAAGTCGCGGGAAGAAACAAGGTCCGCCTTGTTCCCTCCGCCTTCATCCTTCTGCCTTCTGCCTTCATCCTTCCGCCCTATCTCCACGAACGATCCGACGAGGCGACCTGGCGGAGGAACTTGATCTCGTTGAGCACCTTGCCGGTGCCTTCGGCCACGGCGCTGAGGGGGTCTTCGGCCACATGCACCGGCAGACCCGTTTCCTTCTTGAGCAACTCGTCGAGGCCTCGAAGCAGGGCGCCGCCGCCGGCCAGCATTAAACCGCGATCCACTAGATCGGCGGCCAGCTCGGGCGGGCAGCGCTCCAAGGTGATGCGGACGCTCTCCACGATCGTGTTGACCGGCTCCATCAGCGCCTCGCGCACTTCCTGGCTGGTGATAAGCAGGGTTTTCGGCAGCCCGGCCACCAAGTCACGGCCTTTGACCTCCATCGTGGTCTCCATGTCGGGATGTTCCGGCGGGAAGACGGACCCGATCTTGATCTTGATGTCCTCGGCTGTGCGTTCGCCGATCATGAGGTTGTACGCGCGCTTGACGTAATTCACGATTGCTTCGTCCAGTTCGTCGCCGGCGACTCGCACCGAACGGCTGAAAACGATGCCGGAAAGCGAGATCAACGCCACCTCAGTCGTGCCGCCGCCGATGTCGATGATCATGTTGCCGGCGGCGTCCTGGACGGGCAAACCGACGCCAATTGCTGCCGCCATCGGCTCCTCGATCAGGTGAACTTCGCGGGCGCCGGCGTGCGTGGCCGACTCCTTTACCGCGCGTTTCTCGACTTCCGTGATGCCCGAGGGCACCGCGATGACCACCCGCGGGCGGACCATCTTGCGCCGGTTGTGCACCTTCGTGATGAAGTGGCGCAACATCGCCTCGGTGATCTCGAAGTCGGCAATGACCCCGTCTTTAAGCGGGCGGACGGCGACGATGTTCGAGGGCGTGCGGCCGAGCATGCGCTTGGCTTCGTTGCCGACGGCCAGGACCATGTTGGTGCCGGCCTTGACGGCGACCACCGACGGCTCGCGCAGGACGATGCCGTGATCTTTGACGTAAACCAGCGTATTGGCGGTGCCGAGATCGATGCCGATGTCGTTGGAGAAGAAACCCAGAAGGCCGTTAAACATTGGCTAAAAAAATGCAGTCGTTAAATAAAATTGGATGAAGCGCCGAGAGACAATGCGCCGTCCGCAACCGGTTGAGGTCCCACGGCTGCGCACGGCGCTTGCTGCAATGCGTGGCACAGACTAGAAGGCAAGATCAGGCGGCGTCAAGACACAAGGCGCGCTTGATCGGGTTGGAAATTTGCGTCAGACTGGCGCTTTATGAGCACTCTGATGCAGATCACCGAGGAGTTGCCCAAGCTAAGCGCCGCGGAATTGGTCGAGCTGCAGGAGATGCTGACGGCGGAACTCAAGAAGAAACAGAGCGTGCCTTGGCCGGACTTTGCGGCCCGTCGCAAACGGATTTTTCCCGATGGACCCCCGCCCGGGAAGCCAATTTCTGCCATAATGGACGAGGCGCGCGGTGATTATTAGACGTTATGCCGACGGGCCCGTATCTTGATACAAGCATCCTGCTAAAGCTTTATGTTTCGGAGCCAAATTCCCAAGCGGCAGACGCGCTGGTCCAAAAATTTGCGACTCCATTGCCGCTAACGCCACTCCAAGCGCTGGAACTTCGCACTGCGTTAACGCTCAAGGAAGCGCGAGGTGAATTGCAGCCTGGCGCGGCGGATGATGCATTTAGCGATTTCCAGTCAGACCTTCATGCAGAGCGTTACTGGTGGACTGTTCCCGACTTTGAGGCCGTTTTCCACCGCGCCGAAGCTCTCTCTAAAGAATATGCCGCTTCCACCAAGTGCCGAACCCTCGACATCCTCCATGTCGCAACCGCCTTGGAACTTGGAAGCACGCAGTTCGCCTCGTTCGACTCACGGCAGAGAGCGCTTGCCGAGAGATGCGGTCTCTTTGTGTCACCTTGCTGACCGACCCTCATTTCAGGAACAATTCCTGCACAACTTTCCGCGCCGGTATGCACCTGTCCTTTTTCTCCCACCTGATTGCCGGCGCCTTGCTGGCGACGGCTTCCAGCGCGCAGGTCAGTCTCCTCAATTTCCATAACGACTCGTCCAGCACCGGCCAAAATCTCGCCGAGACCCAGCTAACCCCAACGACCGTCAATCAAGCCACCTTCGGCAAAATCTTCACCGCGGCCGTCGATGGCCAGGTATACGCCCAGCCTCTTTTCGTGCCGGGCCTGACCATCAATGGCACGACGCACAACACTCTATATGTCGCCACCGAGCACGACAGCCTTTATGCGCTCGACTCCGGCAGCGGCGCCATTCTCTGGCAGATCACCGCCCTTGGCGCCGGGGAAGTCCCCATGCCCACCACGGACGCCGGCACCCAGGATCTCAACCCCGAGATCGGGATCACCAGCACCCCGGTCATTTCGCCGACGCCGGACTCCACCGGCGCCCGATACCTCTACCTGGTCGCGAAGTCTCGCCGCACGATCTCCGGCCTGAACCACTATTATCTGCGCTTCCACGCGATCAACATCCTTACCGGCGCCGAGAAGCCGGGCAGCCCTGCATTGATCGCCGAGACGGTCAACAACGGCGACGGCACCTATAATTATCTCTCCGGCCCGTCGGTCGCCGGCACGGGAGATGGCGCCATCAATGGCGTCGTCATCATGAACGCCCAGCGCACCCATCAGCGCTGCTCGTTGAACTTGATCAATGGCCAGGTCTACTTCGGCTCGGCCTCGCACGGCACGAACGGCCCCTACCACGGCTGGGTGCTCGGCTACGACGCCAACTCTCTCGCGCCGACCGCCGTCTGGTGCACCACGCCCAACGGCGGCCTCGGCGGCGTCTGGATGGGCGGCAACCTCATCACCACCGATGGCACGGGCGCCCTCTATTTTTCTACCGGCAACGGGACCTTCGGCCTGTATAACGCCGGTCGCGACCCGATCCCCTCCGACTTCGACGCCGCCGGCTTTCCGCTCAGCCGCAACTTCGGCGATTCCGTCGTCAAGCTCGTGCCCGACGGCACCACCGCCTCCAATCCCAACCCCAACGGCTGGGGCCTCGCCGTCACCGATTACTTCTGCCCGGTGGATGAACGCGATCTCGACACGGGCGATCTCGACCTCGGCTCCGGCGGCGTCGTTATCCTGCCCGACAGCGCCGGCAGCGCGGCTCACCCCAAGCTGCTCGTGGCGGGCGGCAAGGAGGGCCGCATCTACCTCATCGACCGCACGAACCTCGGAAAATTCCGCGGCGGCGTCGCGGCGGGGGCGTTCAATGCCACGGGCGACGCGGCGGTGCAGGTCACCCCGCCCAGCACGGTGCACGCCATCCTTAGCACGCCCGCGTTCTACGGCGGGATCCTTTACTACGCGGGCGGGTACGTTGACCGCGGCAAGGCGTTTACCATCGCCAACGGCGCGCTGAATCCTACCGCCGCGTCGCAGACTCCCGATAGCTACGGCTATCTCGGCTCGACGCCTTCCGTCTCCGCCAACGGCGCCAATAACGGAGTCGTCTGGTGCGTCGACCGCGGCTCCAACCAATTGCGCGCGTACGCCGCCGGCGATTTCTCCAACGAACTCTACACCAGCGGCCAGGCCCCCAACGCGCGCGATCAACTCGGGACCGCCGTCAAATTCGGCGTGCCTTCCGTCGTCAACGGCGCCGTCTACCTCGGCACCAGCGAAGACGCGGGTCCCAGCGCCCTGGTTTGTTACGGGCTCCTTTCCTCGCCGACCAACCCGCCCGCGCCGCCGAGCAATCTCTACGCCCAAACGATCAACGGCGGCGAGATCGACCTCTTCTGGACCGACAACGCCAGCAACGAATACAGCGACGAGGTCTACGTCTCGACCGATCCCGCCAATTTCCCCACCGCGCCGTACGCCACGCTGGGGGTCAATAGTTCCGCCTGCGCGGTCACCGGTCTTGCGCTCAACACGACTTATTATTTCCGCGTCCGCGCGGTGAACGCAATCGGCCCCTCGGCCTACTCGAACGCGGCCGGCACGACCAGCGGGCCGGCGGCGCCGGTGGATTTCAGCAACGGCTTTGCCTCGGGCGGCGGACTCCTTACGGCGAACGGTTTCGCAAGTTCTCCTGTCGCCGGCGCGGTGCTGCGCCTCACGGACGGCGACTACAACGAGGCCCACAGCGTCTGGCTGAAGACCCCGCAAACGGTCACGCAATTTACGACCGAGTTCGTCTTCAAATTCACCGCCCCGGATGCCGACGGTTTTACCTTCGCCCTCCAACAATCCGGCCCGAGCGCGGTCGGGTCTTCGGGGGGTTCCCTGGCCTATGCGGGCATCGCTCCGAGCGCGGCGATTAAGTTCGACATCTTCCCGTCGCTGAGCACCACGGGTCTTTATCTTTCCGGCGCTTTTCCCGACGATAACACCGCCGCCACCGCAACTTCTTCTGGCGCGATCGCCGTGACCGGGATCGACTTTCATCTCGGGCATCCCATTCGCGCGATCCTGACCTACGACGGCGTGGCCAAGTCGCTGCAGGAGACGCTCACCGATCTCACCACGCGCGCCGTGTTCACCTGCGCCTACTCGGTCGATCTCTCGCAGTATCTCACCGGCGGCGCCACGGCCTATGCCGGCTTTACCGCCGCCACCGGCGGCATGGCGTCGACGCAGGACATCCAAAGCTGGAGCTTCTCTTCGACGTTGCCCACCGCTCCCGCCGCGCCGACCAGCCTGGCAATTGCCGCCGCCTCGGGTACGCAGCTCGACTTGTCCTGGATCGACAATTCCAGCAACGAAACCGGCTTCCGCATCGAACGCAAAACCGGGGCGGGCGGAACCTTCGCCATTGTCGGGTCGGTCGGCGCCAACACGGTCACCTATCACGATGCCAGCCTGGTCGCCAACACCCTCTACTATTACCGCGTCACGGCGACGAACTCCGGGCTGGTGTCCGCCTACTCCAACGAAGCCAGCCTCGCGACCCCTCTCGCTCCCGCCACGCCGTCCAATCCGCAGGCGACGTTTGTCTCCGCCTCCCGCATCGATTTCACGTGGACCGATAACGCCACGAACGAAACGGGCTATCGCATCCTCCGCCAGGCCGGCACGAACGGCTTTACCACGGTCGCCACGCTCCCGGCGAACTCCACCTCCTACAGCGACACCGGGCTCTCGCCCGACACCGTGTACGATTACCACATCCAGGCGTACAACGACGCGGGCAACGTCGACTTCGCGGGTTTGAGCATCCTGACGCCATCGGCCGTGGGCGTTTCCGCGTCGGACTCCAGCGCGCAGATCGACACTTCCAACACCGGCGTCTTTGTGATCCGACGTTCCGCCGCGCTTGGCACGCCGCTCACGGTGAATTACACCATCGCCGCCGGCGCCGGGCAGGCCGCTTACGGGACTCGGTATACCTTGAATCCCGCGCCCGTGGGCTCGATCACGATCCCAGCCAACGCGAGTTTGGTGAATTTAATCGTCACTCCGGCCTCCAGCGGCGCGATGCTGGGGCCGCAACTGGTGTCGCTGACCGTCACGGCGGGAACCGGATACACTCCCACGGGGACGATCTCGGCGGCGGTCACGCTATTGGACGATCCGGTCAACGCGTGGAAGATCCAGTTCTTCGGCAGCCTGGCCGCCGCGCAGTCGACCCTCGCCGGGGATACCGCGGATTACGACGGCGACGGCCTGCCCAATCTCGCCGAGTACGCGCTCGGTCTCGACCCGACCAAATCCAGCGCCTCCTCCTTGCCGCGTTCCGCGGTCGAGACCGTGGACGGCAACAAGTATCTGACGTTGACCTTCACCCGGCCCGCGCCTAATCCCGCGAATGTGGCCGACGCCGTGGAGACGGCGAGCGACCTCGCTTCCGGCGCCTGGACGGCCGGGACCATGGTGACGGGTTACCCGATCAACAACGGCAACGGCACGGAGACGTGCAAGATGCGCGGCGCGAATCCGGTGGGATCAACGACTCGCGGCTTCATCCGCCTGAAGGTGACTCGATTTTAATCGCGGTTCGCGGCGGCCTGGCTTTCTTCGAGCTCCCGGCGGGCGGCGTCGTCGTCATGAGCGGCAAGCGCGATCTTATAGAGATTGTAATGGGCGCTGGAGAGGGTGTCGTCGAGTTTGAGCGCCTCATGGAATTGCCGGGCGGCGCCGGCGCTGTCGTCAAGATAGAGGAGCACGACCCCGTAGTTGTTAAAGCTGAGCGCCTCAGGATGGACCGCCAGCGCGCGCCGGTAGGCTTCGGCGGCTTCCGGCCAGCGATGTTGTTCCTGGAGGTTCGCCGCGAGGTTGGTCAAGGCCCCGGGCATGGCGGGATTTTGGCGCAAGATGGCGCGGAAACAGGCCTCGGCGGCGGCGGTCTTCTTGTTTTCGTCGAGGGCGAGCCCGTAGTTATTCAGGGCGGCTTCGGAGGTTGGGTTGATCGCCAGCGTGTTCTTCCATAACTGCTCCGCCGAGCCAAAATCCCCCGCCCGCTGCCAGCACAGGATCGCGCAAACGACGGCCAACGGCGCCAGCACGAACCGCCGCGCCGCCGCGCACAGCGCGCACATGCTCAGCAGCGAAAGATGGATCAAATGATCCGACACATAGGTGACCGAGTGCAAAGTCATTGGGATCACCCCCGCCGCCGGCAGCACAGAGACGATGAAACACGCGAGCGCCGCCGCCGGAGCGCGCACTCCCCGCCGCACCGCCAGCCAACCCGCCGCTGCGCAAAGTCCGGCCATCAGCGTCAAAGCCCCGAAGTCGCCCCCTCGCAAAGACGCCATCGACCACCGCGGATAGATCATCGCCAGCGGATGCGGAAACCAGGTCCGGCAAAGGTAAAACCAAAGCGTCTTGCCCACGAGCGCCGCGCGCGCCAGGGGCGGGAGAGCCGCCGCCAAATCACCGGGCGCCATCGCACGGCTCTGAAACCAAATGGAAGTCAACCCCGCCGCCGCGGACAGCGCAAAGAACGGCGCCGCGCGTCCCACGTCTCGCCCACCGATCCGCCTGTTTCTCCACCAGACGACGATCAACAGCACGCACGGCAGCATCACCACGGATGACTTGCTCAACAGCGCCAGCGCAAACGCGCCGAGCGCCGCTGCGTACCAGCGCCGCCGCTCCCCCGCCGAGGCGGCCTCCGATCGCGCCCAGCAAAGCAGCGTCAGAAGGTAGAAGACCATCGAGAGCACGTTCTTGCGCTCGGCGATCCACGCGACGGACGCGACGTTGAG
>CAXUAZ010000034.1:0-5236 GCA_964249195.1 uncultured Chthoniobacterales bacterium | reverse complement strand
CGCTCCCCACCACGCCCCCGGCAGCCGCCAGAACGCGAGCAACCGCCAGAAGAGAAAAGCCCCGCCCGCGTGCAAGGCGAGGTTCACCGCCCGATACCCGAGCGGGTCCGCGTCCCAAAACGGCCATTCCAACCAGAAGGACGTGTAGGTGAGCGGGTAGTAGTCGAACGGAACCGTGCTAAACCAGATGTGCCACAGACCCGCTCCGGACTTGATCAACGGGTCATCGACCACCAGCAGCCGGTCGTCCCAAAGGAACCCGCCGTTGAGTGATGGCCAGTAACAAACGGCCGTCGCAACGATGAGCAGCAACGCGCGGGCGATGCCGCGCCAATTGGTCATTGGCGCCAACGGCCGAAAATCATTGCGCCGGGCTCGGCGAAGCAGCGGCGGCGGCCTTCTTGCGGGACTTCTTGGCCGGCGCCGGAGTCGGGCTCGCAGCCGACCGCGCCGGCGATCCCGATCACGCAGGCGAGGAGGAGGGGGAGCAGGCGAAGCGGCGGCGGTCGGGGCGACCGGCTTCGGACCGACCTTGACGCTGATCGCCTCATAGGCGTCGTCGCCGGTCTTCTTGCAGGACCCGGTCACGTATTCACCCGTCTTGAGATCGGCAAAGGTCGCATCGCCGCCGGCGCGCTTCAGGAGTTTGGTCGTCGCCGTCACGGTGAAGGTACGGGTGTTCTTCTTGCCCTTGATCGTGAAGGTCTTGGCCGACGCGTCCGCGGTGTCGATGTTGCCGCGATAGGGCGGATTGTGCGGCTTCTTGGCCGGGGACGCCGCCGGCAAGGCGGTGGGCGCCTGAGCGAGAGCCGCGATCGGCGAGGCCACGAAGCTGAGGCCAACAAAGAGGACACAGAGGGAGCAAACGAGGGCTTTCATGGACGGCGATCTTAATCAGGGATGGAAGCCGGAGGGAAGCAGAATTGGAGAGGTGCGTGAATTTTCTGCGGGAAGAAGGTTTCCCCTGGAATTTATACTACCCGAGCCCGCCAAGGTCCCGGATGAAGTCGGGGAAGGACTTCGCCTCGCGGATCAGCCCGTTGAGTTGATCCAGCTTCCGGTCGTTGAACGCCTGGTTGAGCGACACGCGCCGCGTGGCGCCAGCATGGCGGAAAACCACTTCATCCCAGTGGATGCTTGACACCTCGTTGTTGAACTTGGCCACCGAACGGCCGCGGAAATACGCCCGGGTCGTCTCGGGCGGAGAGAAGATCGCACTGCGGATTTCGTCTTCACCGATAAAGCGCCGCATCTGACCCTCGCGCGACAGCGCGTAATGCAACCCCTGGTCCACCGCGATGTTGTGATACTCCAGGTCGATCGATTGCAGCCAGGGATCGGTCCACGCCAGACCCTCGGCTTCCTTCATCGTCTCCAAAAGGAATTTCTTGGCGACCCAATCCACGCGGTCGCGGCACAAGGTGACGTCTTTCTGCAGATCGTCGAGCACGGCGCCCCATTCGCGGAGGATCCACTGCGTCTCACCGTCGCCGCGATCTTCGCAATGCGCGGCCGCGGCGGCGAGGTACATGCGTTGCACGTCGATCGCGGAAATCTTGCGTCCATCCTTGAGCTCGATGATCCACGTGTAACTCTGGTCGCGGCTGATCGCCTTCGTCGTTTCAATCGGTTGCGCGAATTCGAGCTGGGGCGCCTTCCCGGCTTCGATCAGATCGAGCACCAGGCAGGTCGTGCCCATCTTGAGCGCGGTCGCAAATTCCGACATGTTCGCATCGCCGATGATCACGTGGAAACGGCGGTAGCGGCTGCTGTCGGCGTGCGGCTCGTCGCGCGTGTTGATGAGCGGCCGGCGATTCATCGTGTCGATGCTCACGATGACGCTGAAGAAATCCGCCCGTTGCGAAATCTGGTAGAGCCCCGGCTGGCTCGCCATGCTCTCGGCCTCGATCCCCATCTTGCCGGCCCCGGCAAAAATCTGCCGCGTGATCAGAAACGGCAGCATGTCTGCCACCACGCGATCCCACGGGACCGTGCGGCTCATGAGGAAATTATCGTGGCAGCCGTAACTGTGGCCGACGAAATCGGTGTTGTTCTTATATAAGCGGACTTCCTTGTCGGGCAGGAGCTTCTTGTTTCGACGTCGCGCGCACTCGGCGAGGATGCGCTCGCCGGCCTTGTCCTGCGCGACGAGTTCTCGCAGCGTGGTGCATTCCGGGGTCGAATACTCAGGGTGTGCGTGGTCGTTATAGAAGCGCGCGCCGTTGCTCAAGACCAGGTCGCTCTTGATCTCCTCGAAGCTCAGCGGCCGGTTTTTGTCGATCTCGAAGTACGCGCTTTCGTCCGTGTCTTGCAGCAGCTCGGCAGCGCGGAATCCGCGGGCGTCGTTGTGCGGATCTTCGAGCGCGTAATCCCATTTCATGAGATTGCCGTGCTCGGTGTAACGGCGCACGAGCTCGATGGATTCGCTGACGACATCCACGTTGTCCTGACCGTCGACGGTGATCCCGTACTCGGTCTCGATGCCGAAGACGCGTTGGGAAGACTCCATCGCTTTTCTAGATGACAGTGCGGTTCGGGCGATCCTCGCGGGAGGCGCGCACGGGCGAGACGCGGACCACGTTTTCCACGTCGTAATCGATCAGTTTGAGCCAATCTTCGGTGATGTCGGTCGGCGGGAAGATGTCATTCTCGCTGTACTCCGCGTTAAGCGAAAGGGTGAGGTCGCTCGCGCTGATCCCTTCTTCCGCGGAGGTCGCAATTGCGCGCTTGATGGCAAGCCCTTTCGCGCGCTCCACGATGGAGGCGATGAGCGCCCCGCTGATGAGATCCCCGCGATAGAGCGTCTCCTTTTTGCCGCTGCGCAATGTGACTTCGAGGAAACGATTCTCGTCGCGATGCGAAAACTGGAGGTCGATCAATCCATCCACCAGCTTCTCGATGGCCGGCGCGACTCCGCCGGCTTCCTGCACCATGGCCGGATCGTAAGGGAGTCCTTCGGAGAGGTAGATCTTATAAATCTCGCGCGCGCCTTCCTTGGTCGGGCGGTTGACCTTGATCTTGCGGTCGATGCGGCCGGGCCGGATGATCGCGGGATCGATCAAATCGGCGCGGTTCGAGGCCAAGATGATCACCACGTCGTTGAGCGACTCGATGCCGTCCATCTCCGTGCAAAACATCGGCACTAGGGTAGAAAGGATGTTCGAGAATCGCGACGCCCGCCTCGTGCCGAGGATGCTCTCCGCCTCATCGATAAATAGGAAGGGCAGGTAACCCTCCTTGCGTTTCTCGCGGGCGGTCGTGAAAATCTCGCGCACCATCCGCTCGCTCTCGCCGACCCACATATTAAGGATCTCGGGACCCTTGATGTGCATGAAGTATTCCTTCATGTCTTCTCCAGTCTTCTGCTTGAGCTTGGCGGTAAGGTTATACGCGGTGGCCTTGCCGATGAGCGTCTTGCCGCACCCGGGCGGGCCGTAGAGGAGGAAACCTTTGGGCGTCGTGTGGTTGAACTTCGCGAAGAGATCCGCATGGATGAGCGGGAGTTCGATCGCGTCCTTGATCGCTTGGAGCGCCTCGTGCTGGCCGCCGACCTTCTCCCACGGCAATTCCGGGACGGCATCTAGATAATGGTCCTCGCTCTTGGGCCGGCGCATCAACTCGATGGCCATGCGATAATTAGGATCGACGCGCACTTCATCGCCAGTTTTAAGCGTGGTCTTGAGGAGATCGGAGGCGCGCTGGAGCACGAGCGATTGCATCCCGTTATCTTGCCCGACCCGCAGACGATCCGCGCCAATTACCTCGGTGACCTTGGTGACGGGCCCAGAATTGTCATAGCCCAGATCGCCGACGATCACGTACGCCTCGTTGACGAGCACCCGCGTCCCTTTCTTAAGCTTCGCGAGGCTGACGCGCGGATCGACGTTGCAATAATAATCCGAGCCGCCCACGACGATCTGCGCCGTCTCGCGATTGGGCGCGCCTAGGAACGTGCCGATCCGGTTGGCGGGCGAAGTCACCTTCTTGATGACTTCCTCCATTTTCTCGATGGCTTCGCGTGCCTGGCTGATCGTGTCTTCCTGGTCGACGATCTGCGCGCGGACGCCGAGGAGCGCCTTGCGAATGGGGTCGCCGATGGGGAGCGCGGCGATGGTGCGGTCGAGCAAATCGAGCGCCGACATTTCGCCCGGCGGTTGCCCACCGTCGCCATAAGGATGATCGTCCGGCCAGTCTGTTGGATTCATGTTTCTTGCGAACGGAACCACCGAAACCAAACAACGAGGTGAGTCTACGATAGACCGGTGCGCAGAGCAAATGTTCACGCCATTTCTCCGAGTGAAAAAAGGGCTTTCTCTCCGAGTCTGGACCCCCCGGGACTCGAACCCGGAACCTAGTGATTAAGAGTCACGTGCTCTACCATTGAGCTAGGGATCCTCGGACTTTTCCCCGTGCGTCTTCGCAAGGGAGGGCGAGCATAGCGCAACGGCTGGAGGGATGGCAAATGGTTTTGGCGAAGGATGAAGGATGAAGGATGAAGGATGAAGGATGAAGGATGAAGGCGGACCCTGAAGCGGGATTTCCTTCTGCCTTCATCCTTCTGCCTTCATCCTTCTGCCTTCTGCCTTCCTCAGGCTCTCCGCCCGAACTTCTTCTCCAACTCGCCGTACGAAAGCTGGATCATCGTAGGCCGACCGTGCGGGCAGCAATAGGGCAGTTCACACGCCAGCAGATCCTCCATCAGGCGCACCACCTCGCTCTCGCGCAGACGGTCGTTCGCCTTGATCGCATGGCGACAAACGGTCTTGGCGATCATCTCCTCACCCAATCGCGTGCGGCTCGCGCCATCGCCCGCGGCCTGCAACGCCTCAATGATCTCGCGCACCAGCGGCAACGGCTCGGCGACGTGCAAATAGGGCGGCAGGCTGTCGAGCTTGAAGGAGTCGGCGCCGAAACCTTCCAGGCCGATGCCCATCTTCTGCAATGCCTCCAGATGGCGCCGCAGCCAGTCGGCGTCCGGTGGCGGGAGTTGCAACGTCAGCGGTAGCAGAAGCTTCTGGCTGACAATGTCGCCGGATTCCAACCGGCGGCGCATCTCCTCAAACAGGATGCGCTCGTGCGCCGCGTGCTGGTCGACCAGCACCAGACCGTTGGCGTTTTCCATCAACACATAGAGTTTCCCAAGAATGCCGCGCAGGGCGAACGGACCGACCGAAGCCGCCGGCGCGGGCGCCGCCGGCCGATCCTCCACCCGGTGGGCCGGCGCGGGCGGCGGCGG
>CAXUAZ010000033.1:0-25599 GCA_964249195.1 uncultured Chthoniobacterales bacterium | reverse complement strand
GGCTAACGGTTGTGGACTGCCGCATGCCGGCACTCATACGCACCGCATTGCCGCTGCGAAACGGATTCGGGCTACTTCTTCGCCTTGGTCTTTTTGGTCTTGGTAGGCTTGGCTTCAGCGACCGGCTTGGGCGCGGGCGCCGCGGCGGGAGGGGCGCTCTCGGTTTTGGGCTTGGCGGCCTCCGCGCCGCTTGCCGCGGGCGCGGCGTCCTTCTTGGCCGACTCCTTGTATTTATCGCTGCGGTAGTCGGTGATGTAGAACCCGGAGCCCTTGAAGATCAGCCCGGCGCCGGCCCCCATCTGGCGCTTTACTTTTCCTTCGCCCCAGGCCTCCTGGCGGCAGAGTTCTTTGGGGCACGTTTCAAAGTGCGGATCCTTCATCGATTGCACGGCGTCGAAGTTCTGGCCGCATTTTGTGCAATGGTATTCGTAAGTCGGCATCGGGATTGCTAGTGTACCAGAGAGCGATCCGGCAGGCAACGGGATGTTGACTCTTCGAGGCTCGCGACTATTAGTACAGCGCCAATTTTCCGCTCCAAAAACTTCGCCATGTCCCCGTTTTCCGCCGTCCGCCTTCTGGGTTTGTTTGCAATTGCCTGTTCGCTGGCCGCTTGCGGAGACGATCCGCGTTATTCGGGCGCCCGCACGGAGTACATCGGCGGCAACACCGGGCGCTTCACCAACGCTTCCATTCAACACTCCCGCCCGCAAGACACCGTGTCCTTCTGGGACGGCGACGGCGTCCCGGGCGCCCCGCACGTGGAGGTGCGCCTCAGCGAGCAGCGCGCGTATTTTTATAAGGGCGACCAGCTTGTCGGCGTGTCGCAGGTCTCCACCGGCCGCGAAGGGCACGACACGCCCACCGGCAATTTCAAGGTCCTCCAGAAGGACAAAGATCACCGCTCGAGCCTGTACGGCGATTACGTCGACGCCAATCAGCAGGTCGTGAAGGCGAATGTCGAAGTCGGCGTCGATCCCAAGCCGCCGGGCACGACCTTCCTCGGTTCCGCGATGCCGTATTTCATGCGGGTGACGAACGGGGTCGGGCTTCATCAGGGTTACCTGCCCGGGGTGCCGGCGAGCCACGGTTGCATCCGGATGCCCGGCTTCATGGCGGAGAATTTCTTTTACAACATCCCGCTCGGAGCCCCGGTTTCGATCAGCAAATAAGCGCGATGGCAGACGTGCCGTTGGAGATCAGCGTCGGCGACGCCCAGCGCCTGATCGCCGCCCAAGACCCGAAGTTGCGGGTGCTCGACGTGCGTGACCCGGACGAGTTCCAGCTCTGCCGATTGCCGGGCGCGGAGTTGATCCCGCTGTCGGTTCTCCCCTCGCAAGCCGCCGGGAAATTGCCGGATAAGGAGGCGGAGTTGCTCGTCTACTGCCATCACGGGATGCGCTCGCTGCAGGCGGTGAATCATCTCCGGGCGCTCGGTTACCGCCGGGCCAGGAGCATGGCCGGAGGGACGGATCGCTGGTCCGTCGAGATCGATCCGGCAATGCCCCGGTATTAATTCATCAACTGTAGCGGCGGTCTATGACCGTCGGTGACTTGGATTGCCGCGCAGGAAGTCGCTCCCGCGCCATCGATCTGCCGACGGTCATAGACCGCCGCTGCCGTCCGACTGCCACCGCGGCGCCCCTTCGACGGGTAACCCCACGTGGTCCAGGATGCGGAACACCACCGTATCCACCAATTCCTCGATCGTCGCCGGCCGGCTGTAGAACGACGGGCACGCCGGCATCACGATCGCTCCGGCTTCCGTCACCGTCACCGCGTTGCGCGCCTGGATCAAATTCCACGGCATTTCGCGCGGGACCAGGATCAACTTCCGGCGCTCCTTGAGGAAAACGTCCGCCGCCCGCAGGATGCAATCCTCGCTGGAACCCGACGCGATTCGCCCCAGCGTGCCCATCGAGCACGGGACGATCACCATCGCGTCGAACCGCGCCGACCCGCTCGTAAACGGCACGTGCATCCCCCGCTCCTCGTGTTCGCGCACGCCGCCCGGGACCGCCAGTGGCCGCCCCAACTCCTCCGCCGCGACCTGCCGCGCATAACCGCTCATTACGAGATGCACCTCGTGCGCGGCGGGGTCGATCCGGCCCAGCAGCCGTTCCAGATAGATCGAACCGCTCGCCCCGGTCCCGGCAATAACGATTTTCATTTTAGAGAAACCCGCCGGTGTTCAGCTTGCGCGTGAGTTCAGTCTGCTTGCCGAGCAACTCGTGGTACAACTGCCGCACCGCCGCCCGCGGCTCCGCGCGCGTGTCCGGCGCAAGCCGCACGATGCCGGCGACGAGTTCCCGATAGGTCATCGTTTTGCCCCGGATGGCGTGATCGGTCCACGCCGCCTGCATCGCCGCGCCGAGTGCCGCGCTTTGCGACTCCTCGAGGCCGACGACCGGCAGGTTGAACACGTCCGCGCACATCTGCCGCCAGACCGGGCTGCGGCTGCCGCCGCCGGTGAGCCGCACCTCCTTGGGCTGGAGGCCGAGCGTGCGGAAACGATGGAGGCTGTACGCCAGCCCGAGCGTCACCCCTTCCATGGCAGCGCGGGCGAGCTGCGCCGGGTGCATGTTGGCGGTCGTCAACCCGTGGATCACCCCGGCGCCGCGCGGCAGGTTGGGCGTGCGTTCGCCGTTGAGGTAGGGCAGGAATAAAATCCCGCCCGCGCCCGGCGGGGTCGACTCCACCGCGGCATCCAGCGCCGCGTGGTCCCAGCCGAAGAGCCCGCGCACCTGCTCGGTGGCGACCGTGACGTTCATCGTGCAGGCCAACGGCAGCCAGCCATCCGTGCCGTCGCAAAATGCCGCCAGTTCCCCCTCCTCGTCGACCACCGGCTCGGCGCTGTACGCAAAGAGCACCCCCGACGTGCCCAGGCTCGCCGTGAGCACCCCGCCCGGCGCGATGTTGCCGGTGCCGATGGCCGCCATCATGTTGTCGCCGCCGCCGGCGCTCACGAGCACGTTGGACCCGAGTCCCCACTCCTCCCGCAAGGTCTCGCGCAACAGCCCCGCCGGTTGGCGCGAGCTGCCCACCGTCGGGAGCCGGTCCTCCAGATCGGGATCGATAAAGTCGAGGATCGGCTCGCACCAGGTGCGCGTGCGCACATCGAAAAGCGCCGTGCCCGACGCGTCCCCGTACTCCATGCGCTTCTCGCCCGTCAGCCAGAAATTAAGGTAATCGTGCGGGAGGAGGAACGTCGTCGCGGCCTCGAAATTCGACGGCTCGTTCTGCTTGAGCCACAGAATCTTCGGTGCGGTGTACCCCGGGAGCATCGCGTTGCCGGTCATGGCAATGATCTCGTCCGCCCCGCCAAACTCCGCGTTCAACGCCTCGCATTGCGCCGCGGTCGAGGTGTCGCACCACAGCTTGGCGGGCCGGACCGGTTCGTTGTCGTCGTTGAGCACGACGAGCCCGTGCTGCTGGCCGCTCACCCCGATGGCGCGCACCTCCTGGCGACGAGCCCCAAGCTGTTCCAGACATTCGCGCACGACCTCGTCCGCCGCCTCGGTCCAGGTCTCGGGGGCTTGTTCCAGATGGCCGGGCGGGAGGCCTTCGATCAATCCATAGGTGCGTTGCGCGCTCGCGACGATCTTCTGGCTCTCGAGATCGAGCGCCACGCAACGCGTGCCTTGTGTCCCGCTGTCGATCCCCAGATAGAACATTTCGTTTTCCCAAACGCCTGATCCGGCCTTAGACTGCCGCACTTCCGCCCGTGGGCAATCTTAAAGTTCCGTTATGATCAAGAAGCTGCTGCACACCCGCTATCGGGTGACCGATCTCGACAAGACCGTTTCGTTTTATAAAGACGTGCTCGGATTGCAGGAAACCAGCCGGCACACGAGCGGCCGCGGCTCGCAATTGGTCTTCCTCAAGGCGCCCGGCAGCGACGAAGAAATCGAGCTGTGCAAATTCGACGAGAGCGGTCCCGTCCAGGTGGGGCCAGACCTGACCCACCTCGCCTTCGAGGTGGACGATCTCGAAGCGTTTGCCGCGGAAACGGCAAAGAAGGGATACCCGTTGAGCGACGGCCCGCACACGAGCAAGAGCGGGAGCGTCATCGGCTTCATCGATGCGCCCGAGGGTTACGAGATCGAGCTGATCCAGAAGGCCAAGGGCTAAACCGCGCATGGAGTTCGATTGGCTGGAAGTCCCGTTCGATCTGCGCCACACCCCGCCGCGCGAAATCGAGGAAACCTTCGAGGATCCGTTCAGCCTTCGCCTGCTGCCGGAACTGCCCGACCAAGGCGCCGACGCCCGCTATTTCAATCTCGGCCGCACCACCGGCCAGCGGGCGCTTTTCAGCGTCTTTTGGACGGACGGCAAACGCTACCGCGTGATCCTCGCCCGCGACGCCACGCCTGAGGAGGAGACCTTCTACGAGCGCAAGAACTCCGAGCACGCTCTCTAAAATCCCATGGAAAACCAGGTTCAAAACGTGATCGCCCAGTGGTCCGAAGTGCCCAGCTTCCAGACGGAGGCCGAAGAGGCGGAGTTTTGGGCGCGGACGCGGATCGATCCGCGCCTGATGAACACCGCCATCCTGAAGGCCGACACCCGCGAATCCACGACGATCACTTTGCGGTTCGATCCCCGAATGCTGGCGCGCATCAAGCGCTTGGCGCGTTCCCGGTACCTGAACTACCAGAGCATGATCAAGCAGTGGCTCAGCGAGCGGCTTGAAAAAGAAATCTGACCCCTTCCTAAAGTAACAGCCTGGCCGGCCCTTAAATTGAAAATTCCCCCCAGACTTTTCAATTCATACCCTCCGACCAGGCTGCCTTTAGGATTTTCCCCCTTGTTCGTTATTCACGAACGAGTGTGCCTCTAGCAGCGGGTGTGCCACTATCGCAAAAAGCTGAAATTTTTTCCTAACTTACCGCGTTTTTGCCTGAACCTGAAGGTTTTGTAAAACATGCCGAATTAATTTCTGCCGCCTGATCCCCGATCGAAGTCGTGGCGAAATTTATACAATCTGAATGAAACGACCGCCATGCTGAAGCTTCCTGCCTTTCTTCTCCGCCTCATCCAACGACCCGGCATCTGGTGGTCGACCTTGCTCGGCTGGGCCCTGGTGGAATGCGTACTTTCCGCCATCCCCGGGGCGAGCATGCCGCAGGTGAACATCGTGGATTTCGACAAGGTCGAGCACGTTGGATTCTTCACGGTGGGCGCCTTCCTCCTCACGGGCGCCTTGTTCGTCACCTTCCCCCGTTGGCCCTGGTGGCCGCGCCTGCTCCTGGCGGCGGGTTGCATCTCTCTGTTCGGGCGCATCGACGAGTGGCATCAAGGCTTCACGCCCGGCCGCAGCGGCAACGATTTCTACGATTGGCTCAGCGACACCGCTGGTGGTATCGTCGGGGCCGGCGCCGCCCGCTGGATCATCCAATATGTCTGGACCTCACAGCGACTCGGACCGGATCGAATCCCTCCGCAACGCGATTCGCCAACATAACGAGCGCTACTATCAGCAGGACGCCGCGACGATCTCCGATCAGGAGTACGATGCGCTGTACCGCGAGTTGATCGACCTGGAAGCGGCGAATCCCTCGCTGGTCACCCCTGACTCGCCCACGCAGAAGGTCGGGGGCGCGCCGCTGGAAGCGTTTGCGTCCATCACCCATCGCACGCCGATGCTCAGCCTGGAGAACACGTACTCCCAGGAGGAGGTGGCCGAGTTTTACGCCCGCGTGCAAAAGGCGCTCGGCGGCCGTTCCGCGCCCGTGATCGTCGAGCCCAAGGTGGATGGGGTCGCCGTCTCGCTGTTCTACGAGAACGGCGCCTTGCGCTACGCCGCCACCCGCGGCGACGGGGTGACCGGCGACGACATCACCCAAAACGCGCGGACCATCCGCTCGATCCCGCCCCGGCTCCGCGGCGCGCCGCCGCGCCAACTGGAGGTGCGCGGCGAAGTGTTCATGTTGCGGTCCGGCTTTGCCGAGCTCAACCGGCTGCGGGCCGAGACGGGCGAGGCCGTCTTCGCCAACCCGCGCAACGCCACCGCCGGCTCCCTCAAGCAGTTGGACCCGGCCATCACCGCGAGCCGTCCGCTGGCCTTCCTGGCGCACAGCTTCGGATTGCTCGAAGGGGCCGAGATCGCCTCGCACACCGCCTTCTTCGAGTTGCTCGACCGTTGCGGCGTGCCGCACAGCGAACATCTCCGCCAGGCTGACAGCACGGAGAGCATTCTCGACGCCATCCACGCGCTCGATGAAGTCCGGCGCACCCTCGATTACGAGACCGACGGCGCGGTGGTCAAGATCGACCGCTTTGCCCAACGCACCCGCCTTGGGTTGACATCGAAGGCCCCCCGCTGGGCCATGGCCTACAAATACCAGGCCGAGCGCGCGGAGACCCGCCTGCGGGACATCCTGATCCAGATCGGGCGCACCGGCGTGCTGACGCCCGTCGCCGTGCTCGATCCCACTCAGGTCAGCGGCACAACCGTTGCCCGCGCCACGCTCCACAACGCCGACGAAATCGCGCGCAAAGACATCCGCATCGGCGATGTGGTCACGATCGAAAAGGCCGGCGAAATCATCCCGGCCGTGGTCAGCGTGCGTGCCGATCTGCGCACCGGCGAGGAGCGCGTTTTTCAGATGCCGGACGCTTGCCCATCCTGCGGCAGCCACGTCTCGCAGGATGCCGGCGGCGTGGCCATTCGCTGCCCGAACATCGCCTGCCCGGCGCAACTCAAACGCCGCCTGCAACACTTCGCCGCGCGCGGCGCGATGGACATCGAGGGATTGGGCGAGGCGATGGTCGAGCAACTCACCGCCGCCGGGTTGGTCGCCGAGTTTGCCGATCTTTACACGCTGGACGCGGACCGGCTCATCGCGCTCGAACGCACAGGAGAAAAAAGCGCCGCGAACCTGCTCGCGGGCATCGCCGCCAGCAAGGAGCGGCCGTTGTGGAGGCTGCTCTTCGGGATGGGGATCCTGCACGTGGGCGCCACGGCCGCGCGTGCCTTGGCGGCGCAGTTCAAGACGCTGGATGCGCTCGCGAGCGCGCCGGTCGAAGAGATCAAGCGCGCCGCCGACATCGGGGAAGTGGTGGGAGACAGCGTGTCCGAGTTTTTCCGCAACGAGGGCAATCGCGCGACGATCGAGCGTCTTCGCGGCGCGGGCTTGAACTTCGGCGAGCGCGATCCGGCGGCGACCGCACCGGCGGGCGGGATCGCCGGCACGCGTTGGGTGATTACCGGCACGCTGAGCCAGCCGCGCGAGGAAATCGCGGAATTGATCCTGGAGCGGGGCGGGAAAATCAGCGGCAGCCTGAGCGCCAAGACGAGCTATCTCCTGGCCGGCGCCGACCCTGGGAGCAAACTAGCCAAAGCCGCCGCGCTGGGTGTGCGCACGCTGGACGAAAACGAGTTTCGCAGCCTGCTCACGGCACGCGCGGCAGCGACAGGCGCATCCCCTCCCCCGCCGGCGGTCCCTTGATCGCTTCGGTCATGCCCGGCGGCCGGATCGCTTTGACCTGGAACGTCATCGTCTTGTCGTTGCGCCGGATCACGATCGGCACCGTTTCATCCGCCGTCAGGAAGAACGAGGCGTCCGGCAAATCCGTCGCCTTGGCGATGGGCGTCCCGCCGATCTGCACCAGCACGTCGCCATCCTGGATCCCGCTGCGCGCCACCGGGGCGTCCTGATCCAGTTCCGAAATTTTGAGCCCTTCCCCGCGCCCCACCGGCAGCACGGACGCCCCGATCCAACCCGGCCGCGGCTCACCGAAACGCATGAAATCGCCCCGCACCTTCTCCGCCGCGCGGATCGGCAACACCAGGCACGTCGTGCCGTAATCCAGCCGGCAGACCAGGATGCCCACGACCTGCCCCTTCACGTTGAGCAACGGCGCCCCCTGTTCGCCCGGCTGCACCGCCACGTTGGCCTGGATGTGCGTGGTCGCCAGCAAACCTTGCGGCACCTTCTGGTCGAATCCTCCCACCCACCCAAAGCTGGGCGAGGCCGGATGATCCAACGGATACCCCACCGCCACGAGCGGCGAAGCCACCTGCAAATCTTCCGATCGCCCGATGGCAAGGAAGGGCGTCGGCGCCGCCGCCTCAATCTTGAGGAGCACCACGCCGCTGCGCGGGTCCGCCAGCAGACAAGTCGCCGGGTACCGCTTATCGGCAAACTCGACCGTCACGTTCCACGAACTGCCGCCGACCGAATAATGCGTGTAGATGGTCCCGTTGGGATCGATGAAGAACCCGGTGCCGACGTGCGACCCGTACGCGTCCATCGCCTGGATGCGCACGACCGCCCCCTTGCACTTGTCGAAGATCGCCGCCACCTGGCCGCCGATCGATTGCAGGATCGCCCCATCCGAAGACGGTTCCTGAGCGCCGCCCCAAGTCGACCCGCAAGTTAAAAACGCCAGCAGCGCAAGACGAAGGCGCCACCTAAAAACTAAACGGCTGCTCATAGCGCACGGGCTGGGAGTCAAGCACGTACCGCGGACGGCTGACGACCGACGCCGCCGTCGGCCGGGGTTTGTCAAAATTCAACTCCGCCAGACCCATCACGGGGTGCGAAGCATAAAAATCCACCTTCGGCGAAGCCGCCGCCAAACGCTTGAACGACGACGAGCCCCCTGCCGCAACAACCGGCGCATTGAGGATCCGCGCCGAAGTGACGCCCGCCAGCAGCAGCGCCGCCGCGCAACTGCCGGCATACGCGTACCGCCCCACCGGCATCTCCGGCCACAGGCTCTCGATCCGATCGAGCGCGATCCGCCACACCGAACGCTTCAACATCTCCGCGCGTTGCGCGTGATGAAAATCGCGCATGAAGTCGTCAAAGAAATCTTCCGACGGAGTCTCGTGCCGTTTGAGGCGCAGCAGACGTTGGAGTTCGGTGAAATCGTCCATAGGCTGAAAAGTTACTTGCGAAATTCTTCGAGATAATTCTGCAACTGCCGGTGAGCATAAAATAACCGCGACCGCACGGTGCCTTCCGAAACCCCTAGCACCTTGCTGATCTCCGCGTGCGGCAGCCCCTGGATGTCGAACATCGCCACCACCGCGCGGTGCTCGGGTGACAGCTTCATCATCGACTCGTTCAATCGGCGCTGCAGCTCGGAAAGGTTCGCCTCGCGCACCGGATCGCTCGACGCCGTCATCTCCAGAAATTCCTTGTCGTTCTGGATGTTGGAATCCAAGTCGTCGAGGCTCATCTGGAAGCGGCGGCCGCGCTTCTTGAGGAAATTGATCGTCATGTTGACGCCGATCTGGTGCAGCCACGTGTAGAAGCTGGACTTCCCGCGGAACCCGCCGATCGAGCGGAACGCCTTGAGGAAAATCTCCTGCACGAGGTCGCGCGCGTCCTCGTTATTGCTGGTCATGTGGTAGACCAGGCCGTACAGCCGGGTCCGGTAACGCACGACGAGTTTGTCGAACGCCGCGAGGTCGCCGGTCTGCGCCGAGGCCACGAGTTGCACGTCGCTTTCCTCCGCCGCTTCGTTGGAGGTGCGCGGTTTGTCCATGACTTCCGGCGCCCTTATAGCAGCGGAAGCGGGAAATGGAAACCCGGGATTGTCGATAAGGCCGATGGCCGAAGTCGTCACGAAAAGTCTGACAACTCAAACTTCTAAACGTTGTTCGAAATTTGTAAGAATTTCCGCGCCGCCCTTTTTTACTGCCACGACGTCCTCGATCCGCACCCCGCCTAACCCCGGATAATACAGCCCCGGTTCCACCGTAAACACCTGCCCGGGAAGCATCTCGCGCGTCCACTGAAACCGCGGATCCTCGTGCAGCGCCAGCCCCAGGCCATGCCCGGTGCCGTGGAAAAATCCGACGTGCCGCCCATCTCGCTTCTCCGTGGGAAAGCCCCGGTCCTTGAACAGCTTCGTGATTTCCCCGTGGATCTTCTTGCCGTCCGCGCCCGGCTTGGTCGCCTCGATTGCGAGCCGCTGCCCATCCTGCACCGTGGTCCAAAGGGCGCGCTGAGCTTCGCTGGCCGTCCCGCGGACGACGGTCCGGGTCATGTCGCCAAAATACCCGGTGCGCGCATCGCGCGGGAATACGTCAAGAATGATCAACTCGTGGCCGCGCAAGGGTCCGCTCCCGCGCTCGTGCGGGTCGCAGGCCTGCTCACCGCCGGCGACGATTGTATCCTTCGGCGTGCCGCCGGCGCGCAGGATGGCGGAGTCGATCTCGGTGCGGAGCCGCTCGGAGGTGAGCGCGCCGCCCCCCCAGGTCAGCGCGCCATCGGGCAAAATCTCGGACGCCGCCAGCACCTCGATCCCGCGAGCCAGCCCGGCCGCGGTGATCGTCAACGCCGCCCGGATCGCGTCAATTTCCTTGCGCGTCTTGATCTCGCGATCCGGCCAGAACGCCCGGCCGCCCTTGGGCGTTGCGAGCTTGATCCCGGCCCGGTGAATCTCATGCGTCAGACCGAGCGGGAACTCGCCCGGCACGAGCGCCCGCCGCACCTTGCGTGTGCGCAGGAAGTGCGCGGCCGTTTTGGCATAGCTCGGGTGTTTGCCAAGCGCCTTTTTGTGTTCCTTGATGAACTCGCTCATGCTCACTACCTCGTCGACGGTCGCAGTTTTGCGGCCCCGGTCGACTTCCAGGTCGCTGAGCAGGATCGTCGAGCGGCCGTCCTGCACTAATAGAAGGAACGCGTCGGGAGCGAAGAAGCGCGTCGCATAGAGCATGTCGGCGCTGCCTTCGCTGTCGGCGATGATGAGTCGGGCGGGTGCGTGTTTCATGATGAATGGCGGACGGCGACATAAGCGGTATCGCTCAACGCGTACTTACGCAACTCGATGTCCACCTTGCCGCAACCCGGAAAACGCGCGCGGACACCCGCCGCCATTTCCACGGCGAGGGTCTCGAGAAGATGCCGTGGGCGCTCCGCCACGAGCGCGTGGATGGCTTGGCAGACGTGGGCGTAGTCGATCGTATTTTCCAGCCGTTCGTCGAGATCGGCGAACGATCGGCCCGGGTGCAGGGTCAGATAAGCGGTCAACCGTTGCGGAGAGAGTCGCTCATTTTCGGTCACGCCGATGTGCGCCTGCAATTCCAGCCCCGCGATGTGGATGGCGTCGCCCATTGCTTACCTCACCAACACCGCGCACGGAAACTCCGCCAACACCTCGGCCAACCGCAGCGGATCGCCGTTCGTCTTGAACTTGCGCCCGGTAAACAAATCCCGCCAATTCCCGCCCGCGCCCGGCTGCACCGTCGCGTCGCCCCACAACTCGCCCACCGGCGGAAATCCCACCCGCGAACTCAACCGCGGCACGACGACCAGCATCGCCGCGCCCGCGTGTTCGCGTTCAAACGCCACCGCGCATTCCCCCAGCCGCCCCGCCGTCTCCAGCGGTTGATACGTCCCGCTCGAAAACAACCGCGGCTCCTCGCCCCGAAACCGCAGGATGCTCTGCGTCACAAAAAGTTTGATCCGCCCATCCGGCCACGCTTGCAGCATCTCCGCCGGCTCCGCGTGTTTGAGCGAATCCAGCATCGTTTTGCGCGCCGCGTAATCGACCTGCCGCCGGTTGTCCGGATCGACCAGGCTGAAATCCCACGTCTCGTTGCCTTGATAGATATCCGGCACGCCGGGCGAGGTCAGTTTGATCACCGTCTGCGTGAGCGCGTTGACCATCCCGATCAGCGCGATGTCCGACGCGACCGGCTCGAACGCCTTCAAAAACGGCGTCGCCTTCCCCCGCTTGGGCACGAGCGCGGCGATGAAATTGCGCACCGCTTCGTCCCACCCTTCATTGGGCTGGATCCAACTGCTGTTGACCTTCGCCTCCTTGATGGCCTTGGTCATGTAATCCTGCACCCGACCCACCAACGTCTCACGTTCCCCGGCCGAAAGCGCCGCTAACCCGCCAAAGGGCCACACCCCGAGCAGCACCTGGTACAGCAGGTATTCCTCGTTGGGATCGGGCGCCATTTCGCCGTCGACGGACGCCTTGAACTTCGTGTTGAGCGCGCTCCAGTTCCGCAGGCTGCGCCGCCAACGCGCCGGCATCTCCGACAACCCGGCCACCCGCGCCCGCACGTCTTCGCTGCGCTTGGTGTCGTGCGTGGACGACGCCAGCATCGTGTGCGGCCATTTCTCCCGGCGGTGCGCATTCGTCGCGTGGAACGCCGCCGCCGTCATCCCGAAGCGCTGCGGTTCGCCGCCGACTTCGTTGAGCGCCCAGAGCCGGTGGTAAATGTAAAACGCCGTATCCTCCAGCCCCTTGGCCATGATCGGCCCGGTGCATTGCTGGAATTTCATGACGAACCGCTCGTGCTGCGCGACGCCCGCCTCGTCCGTGTTCGCGGGGAAACGGAAAAGCAGGATGTCGTGCAGGAAATCGAAGATGGACGTCTCCGTCGCCGGATTGCGCCGCTTGGCCAATGTCACGGCGCGCTTGACGATTTCGCGATCCTCGTCGCTGATCGACTGACCCGGCCGCAGGTAAGTCCGGTATACCGGGAAGCACGCGATCACCTCGCGGACGGCCGTCGTCAATGAGTCGAGCGTGTAATCGCGAAAGAGCCGGTTGCGTTCGCTGAGCCGGTTGAGCATGTCGCCCAATACATTGATGTCGTTCGCCAGCGAGAGCCGCATCACGAGCCGCTTCTTCTCGTAAACGAGCGAGGGAAAATGGACGTTGCGCCGCAGGAAGCGCTGGTATGTTTCCGAGAACGATTCCTCCGCCGCCGGGTCGACGAGCACCGCGGTCACCTGGTTGGTAAAATCGTACCCGGTCGTGCCGTGGATCGGCCACTCCTCGCGCAGCTTCTCGTCGCCGGAGAGGATCTTCTCCGCGAGCAGATAGACGCCCTTCCCATTCTCGGGTAAGTCGGTCTTGCGCAACCGCGCGAAGTTGTCCTGCAACGCGGTGAAATACCCGAGCGGGTCATACAATCCGTCCGGGTGATCGATCCGCAGGCCGGTCACCGCCCCGCTTTCGAGGAGCCGCCACAAAAGCTGGTGCGTGGCGTCGAAGACTTCCGGCAATTCCACGCGGATGGCCGCCAGCGTGTTGATGTCGAAAAAGCGCCGGTAGTTAATTTCCTCCGCCGCGACCCGCCAATAGCTCAGGCGATACGCCTGCGCTTCGATCAAATCGTTGAGCGGATCAAAACTCCGCGCGTCCCCGGGAACGCCCTGGAACCGCTCCACGGCCCGCGCCAGCGCATCGGCCATTTTGGGGTGTTCCTTCGTCAACTGATCGAGCCGCAGCTTGGCGACTTCTTTTTCGCGCGCGCGTTCCAAGATTTGGTCGCGATCGGTCACGGTCCGCGGCGGCATTTTTTCGAGCTGCGTCATGACGCTCCGCAGCTCGGACTCGCCGTCTCCCGCGGCCGCGACCGTTAGGCCGGCCAGGGAAGGCGTCCCCGCGGAGGCGCCTTCGGCCCCGATTTCCTCCATCACGATTTGCAGGATGCGATTATACGTCCGCGGGTTGATCGGCAGTTTCGCGTCGTAATAATGGAGGAAAAACGCGCCGCTCTCGAAGCTGACTTTCAGCTCTCCTTTTTCCAGCACGCGCCCGTATTGATCACCGAGGATCGGCAGCAGCACCTTGTTCTCGAGCTCCGCTTTGAGCGGGTGCCAGTCGATGTCGAAACACGGCGCCGCGAGCGAGCTCGGGCCGTTTTCCAGCACATCCATCCACCACGTGTTGACGGGCTCCGCGATGCCCATGTGGTTCGGGACGAAATCCGCGATGAGCCCCATCTCGTGATCGTGCAGGGCGGCCACAAGCGCGTCGAATTCCGCCTCCGTGCCGATCTCGGCGTTGAGATGATTGTGATCGACGATGTCGTAGCCGTGATTGCTCCCGGGGCTCGCCTGGAAGAACGGCGACGCATAACAATCGCTGATCCCCAGCGCCTTCAGGTACGGCACGATCGCCCGCGCCTGCTCGAAGGTGAAATCCTTGTTGAATTGCAGCCGGTAAGTCGCCGAAGGGATGCGCGGCCGCGCCGTGGAGGAATCCATGATTGAAAAATTACACGCTGCTCGCCTTGAGCACGATCAAGCCGGGCCGATCAAACGTGAGCTCGCCCGTCAGTGGGTCGTACACCGTTTCGTTGGCTCCGCCGAAAGCGGCGTCGTTGCTGGAGAAGATCATCTGTAATCCCGGCTCAAAAGAGGCTGCCTCGACCCCTGCCTTTAGGCGGAAAATAACCAGGCATCGCTCGCCCTCCGCGGCAAACGTCAGCGAGATCAAGCCGCCGGTTTCCTGCACGCTCCAGTTTCCGCGCGCGCGCGCCCGAATCGCCGGTTCGTCGCGCCGCAACCGCAGCGCCTCCCGGTACAACGCGAGCAGCCGGGCCGGGCCGCCGTCGGGATCTTCCGCTTCGCTCCAATCGAGCTTCGACAGGAGAAACGTCCGCTCCGCCTGCGGGTCAGGAATTCGCTTGATGCTCGCTTCGTCGCCGAACGCGGAGAAACCCTTGAACTCCTTGCGCCGCCCTTCCGTCACCAGCCGCCCGAGTTCTTCGTTATGATCGGTGAAATAAAGAAACGGCGTCGATGCGCCCCATTCCTGGCCCTGGAAGATCAGCGGCGTGTACGGCGACAAACACAATAGCGCGCTCGCCGCCCGATACGCCGCCGGGTGGGACGCGACGGTGAGCCGTTCGCCGAAGGCGCGGTTGCCGACCTGATCGTGGTTCGAAATGCAATGCACGAAAGCGTAAGGCGGCAGTTGTGCGCATGGCGTGCCGCGCGGTTTGCCGTCGCCGGGCGAAGGTTGCCCACGATAGTGCCAGCCGTTTTCCAGCGTGTCGCGCAACTCGTCGGCGGACCCGGTAAAATTCTTCAGATACGACTCTTGCTCGCCGGTCAGCGCGACGCGCACCGAGTGGTGGAAATCATCCGCCCAAAGCCCATCCAGCCCCGCGCCTCCTCTCGTCGCGAGATCCGCCTGGTTGCGCTCGTCTTCGGCCACCACAAACCCGCCGCGCTCATGCACCGCCGCCGCGACCTCGGCCAGGATGTGCCGGTCGGAATCATCCATGATCGCGTGCACGGCGTCGAGCCGGAACCCGTCGATGTGGTAGTCATCCATCCAATGGGCGATGTTGCCTTTGAAGAAAGCGCGTACCGGGCCGTTGTGCGGCCCATCGAAGTTCAACGCGTCGCCCCACGGCGTCTTGTGCGCGGGGTTGAAATACTCTTCGGCGTACGCGCCAAAGTAATTGCCGTCGGGACCGAGGTGGTTATAGACGACGTCAAGAATGACGCTCAAGCCCTGCCCGTGGGCGGCGTCGACGAGCGCTTTGAGATCATCCGGCTCGCCGTATGCCCGCGAAGGCGCGTAGAGCATCACGCCATCGTAGCCCCAGTTCCAGCGCCCGGGAAAATCGGCGATGGGCATGATCTCGATTGCACTGACGCCCAGCTTCACGAGCCGGTCGAGCCGGTCGATGGCCGCCCGGAACGTTCCCGCATGGGTGAACGTGCCGATGTGCAGCTCGTAAACGCTCAGATTTTCGAGCGCCATCTTTGGTGCTTCGTTTTGCCACGCGAAGCGGCCATGATCCACCACCAGCGAGGGGCCATGGACACCCTCGGGTTGAAAGCGCGACGCCGGGTCGGGAAAGGTCTTGGCTTCATCGCCATCGAGGCGAAATTTGTACCGGTCGCCGGCGCGGCCCCGGCTGTCGAGCGCGTAGAAATATTGGTCGACGGTTTGCTCCATCGGCAACACGCGGGCGCCGCCTTCGATGACCGCCTCCACCATGGAGTGACCAGGCGCCCAAACGCAGTAGCGCACCCCGTCTTGGGTCAGGGACGCGCCGGGGTGCAGAAACGCCGTGTTCATGATGCTAACATCGCAATTCGCGACGATCTGCGTCTACGAAAAGATGACGATTTTTGCCGCGACGGCCAAAGCCATCGCGCTTGGAGAGCACGATCCACCCGGCGCTTCGCGCCGCTTGGGGACTAGCGCTTGGAGAACTGGAAGCGCTTGCGCGCGCCCGGCTGACCGCTCTTCTTACGCTCGCGCATGCGCGAGTCGCGGGTGAGCAGGCCTTCGGCCTTGAGCGTCGGGCGATGCGTCTGATCCGCCTGCAACAGCGCCCGAGCCACCGCGAGACGCACCGCGCCCGCCTGGCCGTTGGGGCCGCCTCCGGTCGCGTTCACGGTCACATCGAACGCCTTGCCCAGGTTCAACACCGTGAAGGGCGCCAGCACGGCCGACTGCAATGGCGCGGTCGGGAAATATTCCTCGAACGAACGGCCGTTGACCGTGATCTGACCGGTCCCGGCACTCATGCGGACGCGGGCAACAGCCGTCTTACGACGGCCCGTGGCAACAAAATCGGAGGAGCTCATTAAAGAATTTAGAGGGTCGCGGCGGCAGGCTGTTGGGCGGCGTGCGGATGCTCGGCGCCGGCGTACACCTTCAGCTTCGTGTACGAAGAACGGCCAAGGCGGTTGTGGGGGATCATCCCGCGCACCGCCCGCTCGACGAGTAACTCGGGGTGGCGCTTGCGGCGCTGGCCCACGTTCTCGGACTTGTGGCCGCCCACGTAACCGGAAAAGCTGGTGTAAACCTTGTCCACTTCCTTCTTGCCGCCGACGGTCACCTTGCCAGCATTGATCACGACGACGAAGTCACCGGTGTCCACATGCGGGGTGAAGATGGCCTTGTGCTTGCCGCGCAGGAGGACGGCGGCGCGGGTGGCGACCCGGCCAAGCGGCTGGTTATCGGCGTCGATAACCCACCATTTGCGATCGACTTCGTGGGTTTTAGCGGAAAACGTTTTCATGACAGAACTGAGGATGCTCGGTGCAGCGAGGGCGGCAAAGTATTGGGGGGCAGCGGAGGTGTCAAGGCAGTTTCGTCTCTTTTCTTTCGCCGAAGAGAGACGGCGCCCGGTCCTCTTCGGCTAAGGCTTAACGATCAATCCTTCGGCTTTGGCCAGCGCTCTTTGGGCGATATCGAAGGAGAGAAACGTCGTTGCCTCACTTTCCATTGCCGCCGCGACGTGCAGAATATCGGCCGCTCGGTTACCCAGAGTTTCGGTATGTCTCGCGCTCAAGGTCTCTGCCCGGCGCAACCCATCCGTCCATTGAATGCTGGTTGCGACGAGGAAGCCTTCACGCAAATCGGCTTCAATTTGTTCCAGCGAGTCACTTCTTTGCCGGCGAGTGATTCGGCCGCGTTTAACAGAAAGACGCAGCGCGTTACGCACTTCCAGACGATGCAGAGGGTTGTACGGCAGGGCTTGCGTTGGCAATGTCATCCATCTTTGCGCAGTCGCGGTGTTAGTGTCTTCGCGGAAGAGCGAAACGATGAAACTGCTGTCAGCGTAGCATTCCACTATGGTTAGAAATCGCGCCGCAGAGATTCGTTAAACGCCGCGGTTTCCTCCGCGGTAAGAGGCGCCTTTGATTTAACCGGCGTCCGATTGCGCAGGCGCGATGCCCAATCGACGGCAGCAGATGGCGCGTCGGACTTCGGTGGTCCCAAGGTGGCAACCGCGATTCCCCGGCGGGTCACCGAGATTTCTTCGCCCGTCTCGATCCATTTCACCACGTCGTTAAATCGCTGGCGAAGATCGCGCACCGTAGCCGTTTTCATGGTGAAACAACCATGTTTTACAAGGCCGGCGCTGTCAAACCGCCCGTCCCTTTCACCTTGACCTCCCCGGACCCCCCGGAGAACAGTGCCCGCGTGAAGCTCAAAGCGGACCGCCATCCCGCCTCCGCCGGCGTGGCTGCCCGCGGGGACGCCGTCGCTCCGCACCCGTGGTCCGAGGTGCTCGACGAATGGGGCCATCCGCGTCCCAACTACGGCCCCCTCCTCCAGCGCCTCGACGAGCTGCCGCGCGGCGAGTTGCGCCTGCTCGATCAACGCATCGAGGCCACCATGCGCGAACTCGGCGTCACCTTCGATCTCACCAAGACGCGCACCTTCGGCCAAAAACCCTGGAGCTGCGATCTCCTGCCGCACATCTTCAGCGGGGAAGAATGGAGCCTCGTCGTCCGCGGCCTGCGCCAGCGCATGAAGGCGATGGAGTTATTCCTGGCCGACATCTACAGCCGGCAGGAAATTCTCCACCACGGGATGATCCCCATCCCGCCCGTCCTCGGCAGCCCGCATTTCCAACGCCCCGCCGTCAATCTCCACCCCGCCAATGGGCGCCATCTTTACCTCGGCGGCTTGTGTCTCAAACGCGACGCCGGCGGCTTGCTCCAGGTCAGCAGTCATCACTTCGGCCACGCCACCGGCATCTCCTACATGGTGCAAAACCGGCGCGTGCTCGCCCGCGTGGCGCCTGAGACGTTCTCCGATCTGTCGGTCGCCTCCATCGCTGAGACGCCTACCGCCATCCTCGAAGCGATGCGCGAAGCGGCCGATACCTCGGAGGGTGAGCCGCTCATCGTCATGCTCTCGCCCGGGCCGGGCAACCCGTTCTATTCGGAGCACGGCTTCCTCGCGCGTCGAATGGGCATGCCGCTGGTGCAAGGCGGCGACCTGCTCGTGCTCGACGATCACGTTTATCTCAAAACCATCGGCGGCCTGGAGCGTGTCCACGTGATTTACAATCGCGTCGCCGATCACCTCCTCGATCCCATGGTGCTCGAGCGCGGGTCGCTCTTCGGCGTGCCGGGGCTCGTCCACTGTCTGCGCAAGCAAACCGTCACCCTCGCCAACGCCCTCGGCAGCCAGCTCGCCGACGACCGCGCGCTCCTCCCCTTTGCCTCCCGGATCATCCGCTTCTATCTGGGCGAGGCGCCGCTGCTTTCCACCATGCCGACCTACTGGTGCGGCGATCTCGACCAACGCGAGTACGTGCTCGGCAATCTCCAGGAGTTCCGCATCCTCCCGCGCGTCGGCGACCGCCTCTTTGGCAACAAGCGCGGCCTGCCGCCCACGCCGCAGGAAGAAAACGCGTTGCGCCAGGAAATCCGCCGCGCGCCGCACCTGTTCGTCGCTCAACCCATCGTCCAGGGGGCCAAGACGCTCTGTTTTGAAGACGGCCGTCCCGTCGAGCGCCGGCAGGATCAACTCGTCTTCGCTCTGCGCAAAGGCGATGAAATCGACGTGGTCCCCGGCGCGCTGACCCGCATCGCGCCCGAGGGCAGCCTTTTCACCGCGGCCGGCCTTGGCGGCGGCAGCAAGGACACCTGGGTCTTAAGCGGCGACGCCGAGCCCATCACCCTCCAGGCGCGCCCCCGCCGCACGCGCGACATGCACCTTCCCTCCCGGCGCGTCACCAGCCGCGTGGCCGAGTCGCTCTACTGGCTCGGGCGTTATCTCGAACGGGCCAACAACCTCGCGTACCTCATCCAAGTCGTCGAGACGCTGGAACTCGAGGAACTCAACGCCACCGAGCGCAAGCTCTACCGCCCGATGTGGAATCGCCTCCTGCCTCACCTCGAAGGCAGCGGCCGGCGTTCCATCGCGACCCGACTGGATCGTTACCGGCTCGTCCTGCAGAACGATGAGCCCGGCGCGCTGGTCAACGTCCTGCGCCGATGTCTCAACAACGCCGATGCCATCCAGGACGCGCTCAGCCCCGAAGCGTGGTCATCTTTGAGCCGCCTGCGTTCCACTTTCGCGCGGCAGCGTTTCCAACCCGAAGCGGGGGAAGCGGCCAATGCGCGCGTCACCCGCCGCCTGGCCGAGTTGACCACGCACACGATCCCCGAGTTTTTCGGCCTGGCGGAAAGCAGCATGATGTCCGACGACGGTTGGCGCTTCTGCCGGCTGGGCCAGCAGCTCGAGCGGGGCATCATCACGGCCAACGCGCCGCTCGCGTGCGCCAAGGCCTTCACCGGGCCGGCCGACCGCCCCGCGCTGCTGGGCCACCACACGGAGATCGAACTCTCCGCCTTCCTGCGCCTGCTCGGCACGCGCGACGCCTACCGCCGCGTGTACCAGATGCGCGCCGAGCCGCTGCCCGTGTTGAAGCTGCTCTTTCAAGATCCCGAGGCGCCGCGCTCCCTGCTGCGTTCGCTGGTCAATTGCGCGAATCTCCTGAGCCGCAGCGCCAGCGCCGGCCGGTCTCCCGCGACCCTGCCCCCGCTGACCGCCATCGAGACGCTTTGCGACCGCCTGCGCCGCATCGATTGGGCGGTCTACTTCGAGCATTCCTTTACCCCGCCGCCCGAGGATTTCCCCACCGCGCCCGAGCCGTCGCTCCACCTCGCCTCCGCCGACGGCGCCAACGAACTGCGCACCCAGGGCCGCGCCCTCTCCGACTTGTTGGCCGACCTCATCAAGCGCACGATGGAAATTCACAACGTCATCGCCGACGTTTTCCTCAATCATCAGGCGCACATCTCCACGCCCCGGCAACCGCTCCTGCAAGGTTTCGCGAATGGAATTTGAGGTCTCCCACATCACCGACTACACGTACGCCCCGGCCGCCGCCGAGGCCTACCTCGAGGCGCGCCTCTCCCCGCCCGACACGCGGTGGCAGACGGTTCGCAGCCGCAAACTCATCATCGAGCCCACCGTTCAGGCGAGCGGGTACACGGATTACTTCGGCAACGCGGTGGATGTCTTCAGCCTCCCGTACCGCCATCGTTCGCTGCTCATCACGAGCCGCGTGGAGGTGCAGACCCGGCCCGTTGAGCGGCCCGCCGCCGCGATGGAGGTCAGCATCAACGAGGCGCGCCAGATCATTGGGTCGAAGCCGTACGAGATTTTCGATTATCTTCAGCCGACGGACATCGTGGTCAAAAGCCGCGACTCGGTTGCCTGGGCGCGCAAATACCTGCGCGGGGATCAGCCGTTTGGCGCGGCGCTCGAGAAGTTGAATGCGGCCATCTATGAGCAATTCAGCTACGCGAGCGGCTCGACCACCAACTCGACCGCGCTGTCCGTCGTGTGGCAGCAAAAGAAAGGCGTCTGCCAGGATTTCACGCACATTTTCCTGAGCGTGCTGCGCACCGCCGGGCTTCCCGCGCGATACGTTTGCGGGTACATCGAAGCCGTGGCTCCTCCGAGTGCCGCGACGGCCAGCACGCTGGGCCGGCAAGGCCGCACGCTGGTCGGGGCGGTGGCGACCCATGCGTGGGTAGAGGTTTTGGCCCCCGGCGAGCAATGGGTGGCGCTTGATCCGACCAACCGCCAATGGTGCGGCGAGCGGCACATCACGGTTTCGTACGGGCGCGATTCGCGCGATGCGACGCCGCTGCGCGGGACGTTCAAAGGTACGGGCAAGCAGACGATGAAGGTCAAAGTGTTCGTCCGCCGCCGCCCGCTGCCCGCCGCGCCGAGGGAAGCGGCGGCGATCGCATGAAGACGTGGCGGGTGCGCATTCGGCACGAGACGCTTTATCGCTATGAGAAGCCGGTGAGTTTCTCGCCCCATTTCGTGCGGTTGTTTCCGCGCACGGAGCCGGGGCGGCTGGTGCAAGCGGTGGAGTTCCGCACAAATCCCGAGGCCAGCGTGCAATACCGCCGCGACCTGTTCGACAACAACTTCGCGCGGTGCTTCTACCCGGAGAAAGCGGCCGACCTGCGCTTCGATCTGCGCCTGGAGGTGGAGCTGCGCGAGACGAACGCGTTCGATTTCCTGCTGGAGAACTACGCGAGCGCATTCCCGTTCGCCTACGTTCCCGAAGATCTCGCGCGCCTGGCGCCGTATCTCGCGGGGGAGCCCTTGCCACTCCCATTCCATCCCGCGCCGGCCGCCGGAACGTCAACGGTGACGATGCTGCTCGATCTGCTGGGGGCGATCCACGGGAACATCCGTTACGAATGGCGCGACGAAGGCGCGGCGCACTCTCCGGCGGAAACGCTCCGGCTGGGTTGCGGTTCGTGCCGCGACATGGCGGTGCTGCTGGCGGCGGCGTTGCGCGGGCTGGGTCTGGCGGCGCGTCTGGTGAGCGGATACCTCTTCGAGTTGGAAACCGCGCAGGCCGATCGCAAGGCCGAAGGCGCCATGCACATGTGGACGGAGGTCTACCTCCCCGGCGCCGGCTGGTTGGGTCTCGACGCGACCAACGGCATTTTCTGCAATCACAATTTCATCGCGACGGCGGTGGGGATCACGTCAGCCGAGATCACACCGATCAGCGGCCGGTACTTCGCCGATGAACACGTCCCGGCGGAGATGACCGCTACTTTGAATTTGCAGCCGTTCTGACCAGGCGACGCGGAATTCAACGCAAAGGCGCAGAGGCGCAAAGACTCGCAGAGAAGAAATTCTGGAGGTTTGGATTTCTCCTACTCCCTTCTTATCCTCTGCGAGTTCTCTGCGTCTTTGCGCCTTTGCGTTGAATTACCCGCTCGATCTCAGAACCGGCTAATCCGTTCAAACTCCCCGTACCGCGCATCGATCTGCGCGTGATCCAACCCCCGTAACCGTTCCAGGCTGAACGCCTCCACGTTAAAACTCGCCACTACGCTCCCGCTCACCACCGCCCGCTTGAGCTGCTCGAAACTCGGCGCCGTCTCCCCCTCCTTTGCGAGCCGCCCCACCAGCGCCCCGGCGAAACAATCTCCCGCTCCCGTCGGATCCAGCAGGTCCGCCAGCGGAAACGCCGGACAACTGAAAAACTCCCCCTGGCTCGCGTCGCCAAACAGCAGGCACCCGTGCTCCCCCTTCTTGATCGCCACATACCGAGGCCCGTACCCGCGGATCGTCTCCGCCGCCACGATGAGGTTCGTCTCGCCGGTGAGCAATTTCGCCTCCGAATCGTTCAGGATCAAAAGATCGACCCGCTTGAGCACCGCCATCAGGTCGTCCTTCGCGATGGTGATCCAGAGATCCATCGTGTCGAGCACGATGAACCGCGGCTTTTCCATCTGGTCGAGCACGTAGCTTTGCAAGGACGGCGCGATGTTGGCGAGCAACACGATGGGCGTCGTTTTAAAACTCTCCGGCAGATGCGGCTGGAAATGCTCGAAGACGTTGAGCGCGACCGACCGCGTCTCGCGCATGTTCATGTCGACCATGTATTCGCCCGACCACCGGAAGCTCTCACCCTCGACCTGTTGCAACCCCGCGAGGTCGATCCCGCGCGATTTGAAATAATCGACGTGCGCCGCCGGAAAGTCGCTCCCGACGATCCCCACGAGCTGGGTCTCGGCAAAAAAACTGGCGCTCACCGAAGCGTACGACGCCGACCCGCCGAGCAGGTCCGCGTGTTCTTCAACGGGCGTTTTGACGGTATCGAGCGCAATGGAACCAACGACAAGGACAGGCATGGCGCCCTTTTGCCGGACACGCTCCGGTTTGGCAAGCCAAAGTGCTACTCGCCCAGCAAAGCGCTTACCGGGAGCGGACCGCCGATCACCTCCACGTCGGGGATCGAATCGCCAAGTCCGTAGGTGCAGACCTCTTTATAAAGACCGTCCTGCGGCCGGCGGTAAACCTCGACGGCATTCCGTTCAGCGAGCACGATCCAATATTCCGCGATCCCTGCTTCGGCGTAGATGGCGGCGTTTTCACGGTCTGGCGCAACGCTGCTGACGGCCACCTCCACGACCAATTCCGCCGTGGTCGGATGCTTCTTGCGGAAATCGCGTCGCGCTCCGCGCATTACGGAAACATCCGGCTCCGGCATGGAGTCCGCCAACCGCAACGGCTCCTCTTTCCGGGCCACCAATCCTGCCCGGATCAAACGAACCAGCAGAAGGTGAATTTCCGATGCGAGGTCTGAATGGAGGGGCGATTTGGACATCTTTTCGACAATGATTCCCCGGATCAGTTCCGAACGGCGAAATGCCGGATCGTCCCCGAGCTTCTCATACTCCGCGACGGTCCAGCGATGGACCCGCGCCCGCATCTCCGGCAAGTCGAGGATGGCCGTCATTTCGGCACATTAAGCTCCCACATCTCTCGCGTCCATCACCGATCCAAGCGTCGGTATATTTCATTCAAGTGATGTTTATTCATTGACATGATGCCGCTGATCGAGTATTCTTCGTCTATGTCTGAAAACCGTCTTCCATCCGCTACAAAGAAAGCGGTTTACTCTGGCAGACGGCCTGCGATGCGCATCATAGCCTCAGAAAATCTTGCCGCCGGAGGCTCCTTTCACCGTCAACGCGTAGCGACCGCCGGCGTCCCGACCCAGGCTCAATGGCGCCCCGTAGAATACCCGCGACAGGTTCTCTCCGGTCATCGTCTCATCCAGACTCCCCGCCGCCAGCACCCGGCCTTTCCTCAACAACAACGCGTGCGTAAACACCGGGGCGATCTCCTCGACGTGGTGCGTCACCAGCACCAACGCCGGCGCACCGCGCTTGCGCCCGAGCCGGTCCAGAAACGCCACGAACCGCTCTCGCGCCACCGGGTCCAGCCCCGCGCAGGGCTCGTCGAGAATGATTTTTTTTTTTTATGATATGTGGTCCAGCGAGATCTACACCCGCTGCCGCTCCCCTTGCGAGAGCACCCCCCAGGGACGCGCCGCCAGCGCCCCGCACTCCACTTGCCGCAACAACTTCTCCGCCCGCCGCCGGTCCGCCGGCCGGAGGCGCATCCACGGATTGAGCACCGCGTCGCGCCCGCTGCCCACCGCGTCCAGCGCGTTAATTTCTTCCCCGATCATCTGCCGCACGGAGGAACTCACCAACCCCACCCGCTTGCGCAACTCCCGCCAATCGCTGCGCCCGTACCCCTCCCCGAGCACCTCCACGCTGCCGCTGGAGGGCGTCAGGTACGCGGTCAACGCGCTCAGGAGCGACGTCTTGCCCGAGCCGTTTGCCCCCAGGATCACCCAGTGCTCCCCGCGCCGCACCTCCCAGGAAATGTCGCGCAGGACGCGGTCCGGCCCGCGCTGGACGCACAGCCGGCGCACGGCGAGAATCAATCCGCCGCCGGCGTCGGAAACGATTGGAACCTTGGGCATCCCGCAATTAGCCCCACCCCTTCTCCTGTGTCTCCCAAGATTCTCGTGATTCGCGGCGGCGCCATCGGCGACTTCATCCTGACGCTGCCCGCGATCGGTCTCCTGCGGGAGGCATTCCCCGCGGCGCACCTCGAGGTGCTCGGCTATGAACACATCGTCTCGCTGGCGACCGCCGGCGGGTTTGCCGATGCTGTGCGGTCCATTGAATACGGGCCGATGGGCGCCTTCTTCAACCCCCGGGCCGATCTCGACCCTGAGCTTTGCGCGTACTTCGGCAGCTTCCAGCAGGTGGTCAGTTTTCTCTTCGATCCCGACGGGTTTTTCTCGGGCAATCTCAAGCGATGCGGGGTGAAAAACCTGATCGTCATTTCGCCCAAGATCGACCCGGAGGGCGATCATGCCGTCCGCCAGCTTGCGCGTCCGCTGGATCGGCTCGCGTTGTATCTGGAGGATGCCGGGGCCGTGTGGAAACCGGGCGCCGCCGAGCGGGAATTCGCCGCCGGCTTCCTCCGCGGCCTGGCTCGCCCCATCGTTGCGATGCATCCCGGCAGCGGCGGCGAGCGCAAGAACTGGCCGGCCGCGCGCTGGCTCGAGCTCGCCGCCGCCCTTCCGGCCGGGCAGCACCCGGTCAATCTGTGCCGGGACCGTTATGCATTCGCGGTGGCCTTCTGCGCTGCGGTGGTGGCAGGGCGGACCACGCTGCTGAATGTCGATGCCGGGTCGCTGGACGTGCTGGCGGCTGGGTATGACGGGTGTTTTGTGCTGTGCGACGGGGCGGTGCCGGCGTGCCTGCTTCCTGTGGT
>CAXUAZ010000032.1:18488-25835 GCA_964249195.1 uncultured Chthoniobacterales bacterium | reverse complement strand
CCACGACACCGGCTGGAAATCACCGATCTCGCGCACCCGCCGCCGGAGGTTGCGATGGCTGGCGGCCATGGCCACCGCGGCGGCCGGCACGGCCGGACCGCGCAACGTTTGCACCACGTGAATGAGCGTCTCGCCGTAGCGATCGGCGTTCGTCGCCGTCTGCGCTAGGACCCAGGCGTCGCAGGCCAGCTCGCGATCGGCGCGGGCAAGGCAGGCGGCGATCCACGCGAGCGGGTTGAACCAGTGGATGCAACAGGTCAGTTCCATCATCCATTGGGCCAGGAGATCGCGGCGGCGGGCGTGACCCAGTTCATGCAATAACACGTGCCGCAACTGCTCGGGGCTGAGACGTTGCGCCGCCGCGCGCGGCAGCCAGATTTGCGGACGCAAAACCCCTGCGAGGGTGGGCATCTCGAGGTCATCCGTCAGGCGCAGGGAGACGCCGCGCCGCAGGTGGGTTGGGAGCGAATGGTAGATCTGCGTCAAGCGCGGATCCGTCTCGCCGGGCGAGGTCGCAGCCGCCCAGCGGCGGGTCCGTCGCCAACCGTGCGCGAGGCGGGCGGCGGCGATGATCGCGCCGAGCGCCCAGAGCGTGGTCCAGAGTTCCGGGGCGGTCGGTCTCGCGGCCATCGGCGGCGGAGTTTGCCGCGGGGCGCTTTCACCGCCACCCGGGCCGACCGTCACCCGCACGGTCGGCGCCTGGGCGAGGGTTTCCGGCGGATGCGACGGTCGCGCGCCGAGTCCCCAACGCGATTCGATCGGCCACGGGAGGAGCAGCCGCAGGGCGATCAATAGCCAGAGGCCGGCCACCGCGCGGCTGCCGATCAGGCGCCGCAGCCACGGGCGGGCGGCAATCAGCAAGACGAGCACGACCGAGGCGCGCAGGCTGGTGTCGGCCAGCCACGAAAGAGGAGGGTGGAGGGGCGTCATTTGGCGGGACCTTTCTTCTTCGGCGAACGGCCGGCGAGGATCTTGCGGAGTTGAGTGATCTCGGCGTCGGTGAGGTCGGCGCGTTCGCAGAAGTGGGCGAGCATGGGCCCGGCGGCGCCGCGGAAGACGCGCTGCAGGAAGGTGTCGCTTTCCCGGCGAACGCATTGTTCGCGGGTGAGTTTGGGAGCGTAGACGTTGGCCTTGCCGTCGCGCCGCACGCGCAGCACGCCTTTTTCCACGAGGCGCGCGAGGAAGGTGTTTACGGTCTTGAGATGCCATTCCGTGTCGTCGCCGAGGGCGGCGTACACGTCGGCGGCGGTGGCGGGCGCGCGATCCCAGAGGGCGTCGAGCACCTGCCATTCGGCGGGAGAAATGCGGGGAGGCATGGGAGTGATCCTACAGATGTAGGAGCGTTGTCCTACGTTTGTAGGCCTGTGGCAAGATAAATTTACCGGCTCGCAATGACAAAATCGTGACAACGCTTCGAATTTTCTGATCCAAGGTGCCTCTCGTGCTACCCACCATCCGCGACCGTCTTGCGCTTTCCTCGGGGCATTGGCAGGCGGCGGCCGTCCTCGCGCCGCTGCTGCTGCTTGGCATTTTGGGTCTGCGCGGTTTGCAGGTCAGCCGCCAGGCCGCGCTTGCCGATGCCCGGCAGCAGGCGGAACGCGCGCTCGACCAAGCGTGGCCTCCCATCCTCAGTAACTGGCAGGGGTCGCGCCAAAACGGGCAGTTCCGAGCCCCCAAACTTTACCCCTTGATCCCGGCGCCAGCTCCGGAGAACGAAACGCACGCGCTTTACGAACATGCCCTTTCGCTGACCGATGCCGCCCAGGCCGACGCCGAATTGACGCGCCCGGAATTTGACCAAACCGACGCGCTGGCGCCAAGCGGCGTGCCATTGCTGCCGCTGGTCGCCTGGACGCGCCTGCGGCTGCTGGAAAAACTGACTTGGAACGATCAGATTGTGGACAACGTGACCAAAGGCCTAGCAGCGGGCTTGGGGAACACGGCGGTGAGAATTCAACCTTCGGTCCTGACGCCGTCGTTGCTTGCCGCCGGGGAAGCGCTGCTGCGGGCACGCGGAGGTGTCGCCCTGGACTCGTTGGAAGCCTGGCACAGGCACTGGGAGCGCGAAGAGGAGAAGCGCGCCGTGCTGCGGCTCCGCGCCGATTTGGTGAACGCCCGCGGCGCAGGACAGTTCTGGGTGTCGGACGCGGCCGGGCACCCGTGGTGGATCGAGCGCGGAGCGCCAGGCGACGACCTGCAAATGCAATCTCTTGCGGAACTAACCCACTGGCTGGAAACCCGGTGCCCCGCGTCTGGAGAACCGCAGGCCACCCAGCGCTATGCCGCCGCGGCCTACGACGCCCAGCAAGGCAACCCTCCGCACACAACCTCCGCCGCGCCGCTGCCGGGATACGACGCCTTTACCCTCCGCGTGGATGGCATGCCGGAGGCGGCGGCGCGGGGCGAAACGCTGGCCCACCGGCAGGCCGAAGGGCTTGCGTTCAGCGTCGTGCTGGTCAATCCCGAGTGGTTATACGCGCGGCAGCGCCAGCAGGTGATCTGGCTGGCGGCGCTGTTGCTTTCCGCCTTGCTGGCGGCGCTGGCCGGTTTCCGGGCCATGCGCCGCGCCCTGGCTCGCGAGCAACGGCTGGGGCAGCTCAAGAGCGATTTCGTTTCCAGCGTTTCGCACGAACTTCGCGCCCCGGTGGCGTCCATGCGCCTGATGGCCGAGAACCTGGAATCCGGCGCCGTGCCCACCGAGGAGCGGCGCGGCGAGTACCACCGCCTCATTGCCGAGGAATGCCGCCGGCTCTCCGCGCTCATTGATAACGTGCTCGACTTCGCCCGCATCGAGCAGGACCGCAAAATGTACGACTTCGCCGAGACCGACGCCGCCGCCCTCGTGCGCGACGCGCTGGATTTCATGCGGCCCCGGGCCGCGCAGCGCCGGCAAGAGATCCGGGCCGAGTTGGAGACGATCGATCCGCCGCCGGTGTGCGACGGTCTGGCGGTGCGGCAGGCGTTGATCAATCTATTGGATAACGCGATCAAGTTCTCGCCCGAGGGCACACGGATCGACGTCATCCTTCGCGCCCCCGATCCCGGCGCCTGGGAGATCGCCGTGCGCGACCAGGGCCCCGGCATCGACCCGGCGGAACACGAGGTGATCTTCGAGCGTTTTCACCGGCTTGGGTCCGAGTTGCGGCGCGAGACGCAAGGCGCGGGCATCGGGTTGAGCATCGTGCGCCACATCGCGCAGGCGCACGGCGGGAGGGTCGAGTTGAAAAGCAAACCCGGAGAGGGATCGGAGTTCACCCTCGTCCTGCCGATGCAGATCACCAACCTCTGATCATGCCCCGCCTCCTCATCGTCGAAGACGAACTGCCCATGCGCACCGCGCTCGTGGACCTCTTCCAGGCGCAAGGCTACCGCGTCATCGCCGCGGCGGATGGCGTCAGCGGTCTCGACCGCGCACTCGAGGAACTGCCCGATCTCCTGTTGCTCGACGTCATGATGCCAGGTCTCGACGGCTTCACCGTCTGCCGCGAGGTGCGCCGCCGTTTGCCCACCCTGCCGATCCTGCTGCTCACGGCCAAGGGCCTGGTCGATGACCGGGTGGCCGGTCTCGACGCCGGGGCGGACGATTACCTTATCAAACCCTTCAGCAGTCGCGAGCTGCTGGCCCGGGTGCGCGCACTCCTGCGCCGGGTTGAACGCCGCACGGCGGCCGCGGAGCGGGTCGCCTTCGGGGACGTCGAGGCGGATTTTGGGCGGCAGGTTTGCGCCCGCGCCGGTCGCGAGATCGCGCTGACGGCTAAAGAGTTTGGCATGCTTAAGCTGCTGGCCGAGCGGCCGGGCGAACCGGTCACGCGCGAGCAGTTCCTGGAGACGGTCTGGGGTTACAACGCCTTCCCCACCACCCGCACGGTGGACAACCAGATCCTCAACCTGCGCGCGAAACTCGAACCCGACCCGGCCAACCCGCGCCACCTCCTGACGGTCCACGGCGTGGGGTATCGGCTTCAGCTGGAGTAGCAATCCATAGGGTCCATGGCGTCCATAGGGTCCATAGAGTCCATAGAGTCCATACTCCGTCTGGATGGACGCCATGGACGCCATGGACCCGATGGACGCCATGGACAAAAATGACAAACCTATGACACCCCGACACCCCTTCTCTGAGAGGATAGTTGTCATGAACAAGCTCCTCGTCCTCTTCTTCGCTGCCTCGCTGGCATCCAGGTCGCTGGCCATCGACGCCAACGAACTCCTGCGCCAGGGCCTCTTCGAAGAGGAGGCCAACCGCGACCCCGCCAAGGCCGCCGCCGCGTACGCGGAGGTCGTTGCGCAGTACGACGCGCAACGCAAACTCGCGGCCACCGCCCTGTTTCGCCTCGCGGAGATCCGCTCGAAGGCGGGCGACAAGACTGCCGCGACCGCTCTCTACCAACGCCTCCTCGCCGAGTTCCCCGAAAGTGACCCGCTCGTCAAATTCAGCCGCGAACGCCTCGGCGTCAGCGCCTCTGCCGCCGCGCCGGAATTCCCCACCGACAACGAAGATCAGGAACTCGCCCGCTACCGCAGCCGGCCCGACATCAAGGGATCAGATTTCAATACGCCGCTCGGCGATCCGCCGTACAAGGCAAAAACTCCCATGATTTTCGCCGCGTCCAGAGGCTGGACCAAGCTCCTCGTTTATATGCTTGATCACGGCGCTTGGATCGATGATGGGCATGAGAACGGTTCCGCGCTTGCCGCCGCCGCGGAGAGCGGCCGCAAGGAAGTCGTCGAGCTGCTCCTCGCCCGCGGCGCCGACGTCAACAAAGCCTGGCAAGACGGCTGGACCGCCCTGCACGCCGCCTGCCTGGGCCGCCACCTGGACATCGTCAATCTACTGCTGGAAAAAGGCGCCGACCCAAACGCGTATTCCTCCTGCAAATTCGATCCCGCGCAGTCCCAACTCAACCCCTGGACGCCCGATCTGCCGCCCGACATGAGCGGCTGGAGAGACGGCCCGCTGGGCACGCCGCTGCAGATCGCCATCCGCCAAAACGCGGTGGACGTGATGGCCAGCCTCCTGGATCAAAAGGCGCATCTCGACCTCGAAGGGCCATCGTTGCCAACCGGCGCCATTGGCACGTCCCCGCTCTACTTCGCCTTGAGCACGGATCGGGAGGCGGCGGCGCAACTGCTCCTGACGCGGGGCGCAGAAACCAATTCGCGCGATGGCTCCGCGCTGAACGCGGCGGCGATGGGCTCGCCCAATCTGGTGCCGGCGCTGCTCGACCGCGGCCTCCCGCAAACGCCCGACCTCGACGGGCGCACGCCATTATTCATCAGCATCGTCGAAGGCAGCGCGCCGCACGGAGGCGGCGACCCATTGACTCCCGTCCAATGGCAGACCCGCTTCGCCAGCTACCGCAAGGCCTGGGAGGCGCTCCTCGCCCACGGCGCCGACATCAACGCGCGCGACAACAAGAAGCGCGTCGCCCTGCACTACGTGATGCCGGATGACAAACACCCCAAAGAAGTCGCCGACTGGCTGCTCGCCCACGGCGCCGACATCAACGCCCAGGACGAGCGCAAACAGACGCCGTTCCACTTCTTCTGTAACAAGTATTTCGACGCGAAACTCACCGACGAGTTCAAGACGCTGATTGCATGGTGCATCGAACACGGCGCCGACACGGACATCAAAGACGTGCAAGGCGAGACGCCGTTCGTCGTCAGCGGCGCCGAAAAGGTCCCGGCGCTCGACCGGGAGTTTCGCTTTCCGCAGATCATCCCGCGCTACGTCCGGGATCGCACCGTCACCGTGCTCGCTGACAAGGATGACTATGGCGATCCCTCGACGCGCTTTGCGCCTGCCGGGGAAATCGATGCCCCGCCATCCCTGGCCATTCTCTTTGCCCAGACCCTCAGTCGCTCCGGGGCGTCTGGAACCATCAGCGTCCATCGCGCGAAAGCGACCGGCGGCGAATCAGAGATCGCTCACCTCGCGATCAACTTCCGGTCCGCTCCGCCCGATCTGTCCGGGTGGCCCGCGCTTCAATGGGGCGATGTAGTGCTCTTCCTGCGGGATGGCGGCGAGCGCGCGACCGAGGCCGAGCGGGCGCGTTGGAACGAGGCGTTAAGCGCATCAACCTGGCGCCTGCCTCGCTCCGTGTCCGTGGCGCTCGGCGAACGCACGGCAACCGTGAAACTCGCCCAACCGGTGCAATACCGGAAGTTGCCCGACCAGCCGGCGCTTGAGGACAATGATGCCCGGAACTTGAGCGTAAACTCGCCGTCCACCGACCCGTGGAATCCAGCCGCAGAAACCCTCCCCTCGTGGACGCTCTCGGAGCTGGTGCTCCACCTCACCGAAGGCGAGCCCCGCGCGCAACTCGGCGCCATCCGCGTGGCGCGAACAACCGACGGGAAAACGCAAACCTGGACGCTCGACCTCCGGGCCGGGAAGCCAACGGAAGCTGAACCCGGCTGGAACCAGCAGCCGTCTTTGGTCAAGCGGATGCCCTCGCGCCTGGCGGACGGCGACCGGCTGGTCATTCCGCTCGCCCCTGCCGGCGAGCCGCAAGCCCTAGCGGCCCGGCGTTCGGCCATTCGCTTCGGCGCCCGGGATCTCCTGTTTGCCCAACCTGTCTTCGTCTGGCGCCCGGAGGAGATCGGCGCCCGCACGCTGGGCGAGTTGCTGATGCAGGCTTACCTCAATCGGTCGATGGTCCCGACCATCCCGGACCTCTCGAAGATCACGATCCACCGTCTCAAGGGAGATGGGGGCGAGGAAGAAGGGTTGCCCGTCAATTTGGCGCAAAGCATCGCGGCGCTCGATCTCACGGGACCCGCCGAGAATGCGCGCAAGGCAGACGTGTCCCTGCGTTGGGGCGACACGGTGGAGATTGGCGCGCTGCCCGCGGCGTCCGAATTGTGGAAGGGGTTCGACGCGGCCACGCGGGCGTTCCTGGATGCCGCCTTGAGCCGGGATATCGACCGGAAGGTGAACGGGAACCCGGATATTGCGGTCCGGCTGCGGCCGCTCTTTGGGGTTTCATGGGTCGTTCGGCCGAACGAACCGCCACGGAGGCAACTGAAAACAGAAGAGCCGTTTACCGCGTCCTCCTTCCTCTCCAAGCTCCAGGTTGACCCGGAGAACATCGTGCGCTTCACGCTGCGGGTGGGCGACCAAAAGCGGGACTACGACGCCGGCAAACTGAAAGAACTGAACCCCTGGCTCCCCCTCGGCAGCGAGGTGGAAATCCAGCAGTTCATCCCGTGACCGAGATGGGGACCTCACGGAGCTTTCGCGCTGAACACGCCGATCGTCGACACCAGATCCAGCGCCCGCTGGAGCGGCACGTCGCGCAGGGGCGGCTTGGGCGCGGCCGCTCCGCGGCGGCGGGCTTCCTG
>CAXUAZ010000032.1:0-18478 GCA_964249195.1 uncultured Chthoniobacterales bacterium | reverse complement strand
CCATCGACGGCGTCGACGCGGTCTATCTCAACATCCTGCGCGTCCCGGGCGGCATCCAATTCCGGGTTGATCCCGCTGACAAGCGCGGCCTCGCTCATGTGCGGGCGCTCGGTCTCGAACACATACGGCCCCACGCCTTTCTCCAGGCTCTCGGTCAACACTCGGATTTTATCCTCCCGCGCGAACGCCGCGACGACGTCCGGCTTCACGCCGTCGGGAAAAATCGAGGTGTTGCCGGGCAGGACCACCTGGCTCACCGCGACCCGCAAGACGCGCCCCCCGGCCAGCCCGAGGTCCGCGTACTCCACCGCGCGGCCGGCGGTCGGCTCCCCGACGACCATCGCGCGATTGCGCTCGCGGATCACCGCCGGGATCGTCTCCACCGCTCCGGAAGTGTCGCGATCGACCAGTAAAATCACGAGCCCCGCGAACAGCGGATCGGCGTTGGCGGTAAACAGGCGTTCCTGGTTGGTGTTCGGCTTCTTGAGGGTGAAAAGCGGCTGGCCTTTGGCGACGAAACGCCGCATCACCTCCGCCGCCAGATCGAAGTCGCCGCTGGGAGGCGTCGCCCGCAGATCGAGCACCGCGGCGGGAACCTGCTGGTCGGCAAATCCCTTGAGCGCGCGGTCGAGATCGCCGAGGTGCTCCTTGTTTAAGGCGCCGAGCCGCGCGTACCCGGTGTGATCCGGGAGGGTCTCGGCGTGAAAGGCGTCGGGGAGTTTTTCGGCCGGCTCACCCGGGGCGGGGGCAGTGCGGTTGGGCAGCAGCGCGACGCCGTTGTCCAGCCGGGCGAGAAGGCCGGCCAGGGTGGCGCGAGCGATGGCGCGGTCGTCCACATCGGGGGGCCGCAGATAATTGGCGCGCAGGAGGTTGATGGCTTCCTGCAGCTCGCCGAGGTTCAACGATTCCAGCGTCGCCCACGGCTCCGGCGTGGGGGCGGGCGGTTGCGCACGCAGCGGGACGGCGAGCAGGCAAACCGGCAAAAGCAATCGCGCGAGACGGGACACAGGCGGGACGTTAGCCGAGGGGCGGCGCGCCCGCAATGTCGCTCCGGAAGTAACTCCCCTCAAAGGTGATTTGCCGCGCGGCCTCGTACGCGCGGGCACGGGCCTCCTCCACCGTGGCGCCGAGCGCGGTGACGCCGAGCACGCGCCCGCCGTTGGTCACGACGCGCCGATCGACGCGCGCCGTCCCGGCGTGAAACACGAACACGTCTTTGGGCAACCCCGCGTCGTCCAACCCCGCGATGGGCCGTCCCGTCTCATACGCGCCCGGGTACCCTCCCGAGGCGAGGATCACGCACACGCTGGGGCGGGGGTCCCAATCGAGGGTTGCCTCCTCCAGCCGCCCGTCGATTGTCGCTTCCAGCGCCGGCAGCAGATCGCCGCGCAGACGCGGCAACAGCGCCTGCGTTTCCGGGTCGCCGAAGCGCGCGTTGAACTCCAGCGCCTTCGGGCCCTCCGGCGTCAGCATGATGCCGGGGAACAGCAGCCCGCGAAAATTGATCCCATCCGCGCGCAACCCGGCCAGCGTCGGCTGCAACACTTCGCGCTCGATGCGCGCCGAGAGCGGCGCGTCGTCTTCGCTCACCGCGCCCATCCCGCCGGTGTTCGCGCCGCGATCCTGGTCACCGATCCGCTTGTAATCGCGCGCGAGCGGCAGCAGGCGCGCATGCACCCCATCGACCAACGCGTGCACGGACCGCTCCGGCCCCCGGAGAAACTCCTCGATCAACACGCGCCGGCCTGCCTCGCCGAAGCGGCCCGCGTCCATCATCTCTCCGATCGCGGCGTCCGCGGCGGCAAAATCCTCCGCGATGATGACCCCTTTGCCGGTGGCGAGTCCATCGGCCTTGATGACGAGCGGGTAGACGTTCCCCTCGCAGAAGCGGCGTGCCTCCGCGCTGTGCTCGAACCGTCCCGCCGCAGCGGTGGGGATGCCGTGGCGCAGCAGGAAATCCTTGGTAAAAATCTTCGACCACTCCAACTGCGCCGCCGCTTGCGTGGGGCCGAAGATCCGCAACCCCGCCGATTGAAAACGGTCCACGATCCCCGCCGCCAGCGCGTCATCCGGGCCGACCACGGTCAGATCGATCCCGCGCGCAACGGCGAACGCGAGCAGCCCCTCCGTATCGGTGATCGCAAGCGGCACGTTCTCGCCGAGTTGCGCGGTGCCGGCGTTGCCCGGCGCGCAGCAAATGCCGCTCACCCGCGGCGATTGCGAGAGCTTCCAGGCCAGCGCGTGCTCGCGCCCGCCGCCGCCGATGATGAGGAGCTTCATGCGCGGCGGAAATGATTGAGAGCGTCGATCCGTCCCCAACGGAAAAACCCGGCCACCGCGGCGGTCACGAAACGCTTCGCCTGCGCCGCGGCCGCAGCGAGTTCCAACCCGGAGGCGAGCCCCGCCGCGATGGCCGCCGAGTACGTGCAGCCCGTCCCGTGCGTCGACACCCCGCGCGTAAACGGCGCCCGGAATTCCTCGGCCCGCCCCTCCGCAAAACACAAGAGATCGATCGCCTCTTCGCCGCCGAGATGGCCGCCCTTCATCAAGAACGCCGCGCCATAACGCCGCGCGAGTTCGATCCCCGCCGTCTTCATCTCCGCCACGTCGCGAATTGGGCGCCCGAGGAGCGTGCGGGCTTCGTCGAGATTTGGCGTCACCAGCGTAGCCAGGGGAAAAAGCCGTTCCTGATAAGCCGCCACGGCCGCCGGCTCCAGCAACGGATCGCCGCTCGAGGCCACCATCACCGGGTCAACCACGAGCGGGGCCTTCGATCCGGCCAGTAACTCCGCCGCCAGTTCGATGACCGCCCGCGAGTGCAGCATCCCGGTCTTGATCGCGGCGACCGGATATTCCGTCAGCGACAACTCGATTTGCTGGCGCACCACCTCGAGATCCACCGGCTGGATCGCCGACACGCGCCCCGGGACCTCGGCCACCACGCAGGTGATCGCGGTCAGGCCATAGACGCCGTGCGCGGTAAATGTTTTCAAGTCCGCCTGGGCCCCGGCGCCGGCGGAGTTGTCCGAGCCGGCGATCGTGAGAGCGACGGGGGGAGAAGGTTCAAGATTCAATGTGGGGGGGCTTGGGATTTGTTCGCTGAGGTCCTTGCCCTCCCGTTGACAAACCCCTCGCGCGCGCTTTGTTGAAAGTGGGCAACGAATCGATCAACGTGCAACTGCCAGTCTATTTCACAGCGTGCCCGCCGTTGCAAGAGTGCGCGGGACTTTGCGCTCAAGTGGACGGCGTTTCCTATCAGCCCGAGATCGACGCGCCCGCGGATCGCCCGTACCCGTTTGCCTACACGATCACCGTGCGCAACGAGTCGCCGGCGCCGCTGACGATTCGCGGCCGCAAATGGGTCATCGCCGACCGGCTCGGGCATTTCCACGTGATCGAAGGCGACGGGGTCGTGGGGCGTTCCCCGCGGTTGATGCCGGGGGAGGTTTTTCAATACAGCAGCTACCACGTGGTGGCGGCCGACAGCCGGGTCGATGGCGCGCTGCTCGCCACCGACGACGCGGGCCGTCAGGCCGTGGTCCGCATCCCGGGATTTTCCCTGCGCATCCCGGAGTGATGGGGACGTTCAGATTAAAGTTGCTTTGCCGGGTGCTTGTGACATGACTTCCGGGAGGGCAGTTCCGGGTCGCGAAGGTTTGACTGCCCCTTTTTTGTCTACCAACCCCTTTTCAGAACTGATATGGATAACATCATCGCCGCTCAGGAGTTACAGATTGAGCGGAAGCATTTTTACATCGAATTTCGCGAGAACGAGCGCGGGCGTTTTCTTCGCATCACCGAAGAAGCGCACGGCCGGCGGAACACGATCATCGTGCCGAGCACCGGTTTGGAAGAATTCAGCGCGACCTTGAACGAAGTGCTCGGCGCCGTGCCCGCCGAGGCGCCGTCGCCGTAGCGCGGCCGATCTTATTTCCAGCCCGTCGCCAGCACCGTCTGGAGGTGCGGGCTCTGCTCTTCGCGCGAGACCACGCTCACCTCGACGTTCTTAAATCCCGCGCCCTCCAGCATCTGCAGCATCTCCAATTCGCTGAAACCCAGCCAGAGATCCGCGTATAGCTCGCGCGCCTGCTCAAACCCATGGCTGAGCAGGTCCAAAATCACCACCCGGCCCCCGGGTTTGACGATCCCATGCGCCGCCGCGAGCGCCTTCGCCGGCTGACTGGCGTGATGCAACGCCTGGCTGAAGATTGCGAGGTCCACGCTCGCGGGATCGATGGGCGGCGCCTGGATGTCGCCGAGCCGGTATTCGAGGTTTGAAAAGCCGTGTTCGCGCGCCAGGTTGCCGCCGAATTCGACCATCTTCTCCGAGTTGTCCACGGCGATGATCTGCTTCGCGGTGCGCGCGAGCAGTTGCGAGAGCGTGCCCTCGCCCGCGCCGAGGTCCGCGATCACCATGGGCGGCATCAGCCCGAGGAGCATGTGCGCCATCCCCTGCCACGACCGCCCCGGGCAATAGCTGCGCCCGAATTTGCCCGCCAGCCGGTTGAAATACTCGCGCGCGCGATCCTCCCGTTTGCGCAGCACAAGCCCCAGCGCCACGCGATCGGTGACACTCTCCGGGATCTCCTTCGCGCTCGCCGCCACGATTTCCCGCAGCCGCGCGCGGGAAGGCTCGGCGTCATCTCCGCTCGGCGCGAGACCATAGTAAATGTGCTTGCCCGCCCGCCGATCCGCGACCAGCCCCGCGCGCTTGAGCTGCGCGAGGTGCGTCGAGATGCGGGACTGGCCCATATTCAAGATCTCCTGGATCTCGGCGACCGTCAGCTCCGCCTCCTCGAGCAACAACAACAAACGCAGCCGCGTCGCATCGGCCAGCAGGCGCAAACTTTGAATGATCGACGGCATGACGCCCCATCATAACACGGTTGGCTAAATCGCGGTTCAATTTATCAATGCATCCATCAAGGCATCATGATTCGTTAATAAATCACTTGCCACCGCCCTCGTTGTCCGGTACGAATCTGCCTACATGCCTCGTAATTACATCTTCTCTTCTGAATCGGTCGGCGAAGGACATCCCGACAAGGTTTGCGACACCATCTCCGACGCCGTCCTCGACGCCTGCCTCGCCGTGGACCCGGCCAGCCGCGTCGCTTGCGAGACCTATGCCAAGAGCAATATCGTCATTGTCGGCGGTGAAATCACCACCCGCGCCAAGCTCGACTACGTGGACATCGTCCGCGAAGCCGTCCGCGAGATCGGCTACGTGAATGACGACGACGTGTTCCACGCGGACAAGATTTTCGTCACCAACATCATCACCGCGCAGAGCCCCGACATCGCGCAGGGCGTCGATGAGAAGGCCGCCGAAGGCAAGGGCCACGCCGAGCAGGGCGCCGGCGACCAGGGGCTCATGTTTGGGTACGCCTGCGACGAGACGCCGGAATTGATGCCGGCGCCGATCATGTTCGCGCATCGCCTCGGCCGGGCGTTGACCCGCATCCGCAAGGCCGGCAAAGTCGGCTGGCTGCGTCCAGACGCGAAGAGCCAGGTGTCGGTTATTTACGAGGGCGGCAAGCCGGTGGGCATTTCAAACGTCGTCATTTCCACGCAGCACGCCGAGGGCGTGGACAACGAAACGATCCGCGACTTCCTGATTACAGAGGTCATCCGAGCGGAGCTTCCCGCCGAGTTGCTGACGAACAAAACCGAGTTTTTGATTAACCCGACCGGCCGCTTCGTCATCGGCGGGCCGCAGGGCGACACGGGGCTGACGGGCCGCAAGATCATCGTAGACACGTACGGCGGCATGGGCCGGCACGGCGGCGGCGCTTTTTCGGGAAAGGACCCGTCGAAGGTGGATCGTTCGGCCGCGTACATGGGCCGGTGGGTGGCCAAGAACGTGATCGCGGCGGGATTGGCCAGCCGTTGCGAGGTGCAATTTGCCTATGCGATCGGCCATCCCGACCCGGTCAGCATCCACATCGACACCTTCGGCACGGCGACGGCGCCCGAGGAGAAGATCGAAAAAGCGATCAAGGAAGTTTTCTCCTTCAAGCCGCGCCGCATCGTCGAGCAGCTCGATCTTCTGCGCGCGATCTATTCGAAGACGACCAACTACGGCCACTTCGGCAAGGAAGACCCGGACATCACGTGGGAGCGCACGGACAAAGCCGAAGCGCTCAAAGCCGCCGCGCGCTGAAGCCAAACTATCTACTCTTATAGGTCTTATAGGACCTATATTTTCCACTAACTACTAACATCTAAAATCATGCCCACCTCCATCATCACTGCCGATCCTGCCTTGCAGGATTTCCACGTCGCCGATCTATCGCTCGCCGATTGGGGCCGCAAAGAACTCACCATCGCCGAGCAGGAAATGCCTGGCCTGATGGCCATCCGCGAAAAGCACGCCGCCGATCAACCCCTCGCCGGGGTTCGCATCACCGGCTCGTTGCACATGACGATTCAGACCGCCGTGCTCATCGAGACGCTCGTCGCGCTCGGCGCCGATGTCCGCTGGGCGAGCTGCAACATCTTCTCGACGCAGGATCACGCCGCCGCCGCCATCGCGGTCTCCGGCGTTCCCGTGTTCGCCTGGAAGGGCGAGAGCCTCGAGGAATATTGGGACTGCACCTGGCGCGCCATCGTGAACCTCGAAGGCAAGGGCCCGCAACTCGTGGTCGATGACGGCGGCGACGTCACCCTCTTCCTCCACAAGGGTTACGAACTCGAAGAAGGCGACGATTGGGTGAACTCCGAGTCCGGCAGCCACGAGGAAAAAGTCATCAAGGATCTGCTCAAGAAGATCCACGCCGAGAACCCGTACATCTTCCACGAGATCGTGAAGGATTGGCGCGGCGTCTCCGAAGAGACGACGACCGGCGTGCATCGCCTCTATGAGCTGCAAAAAGTCGGCAAGCTGCTGGTGCCCGCGTTCAACGTGAACGACACCGCCACCAAGAGCAAATTCGACAACCTCTACGGCTGCCGCCATTCGCTGATCGACGGCATCAACCGCGCAATCGACGTCATGATTTCCGGCAAGGTGGCCGTGGTCTGCGGCTATGGCGACGTGGGCAAGGGCTGCGCGCAGTCATTGAAGGGTCAGGGCGCCCGCGTCATCGTGACGGAAATCGATCCGATCAACGCGCTGCAAGCCGCGATGGAAGGCTACGAGGTCTGCCCGATCGAGGACACCCTCGGCCGCGCCGACATCTATGTCACCACGACGGGTAACGTCGACGTGATCACGATCGAGCACATGAAGCGGATGAAGAACCAGGCGGTGGTCTGCAACATCGGCCATTTCGACAACGAGATTCAGGTCGACCTGCTCAACAACTATCCCGGCATCCAGCGGGTGAACATCAAGCCGCAGGTGGACAAATACATCTTCGCCGAAGACCAGGAAATCTTCCTGCTCGCCGAAGGCCGGCTGGTCAACCTGGGTTGCGCAACGGGTCACCCGAGCTTTGTGATGAGCAATAGCTTCAGCGGCCAGACGCTGGCGCAATTGGAACTGTGGAAGAGTCGCGACAGCCTCAAGCCCGGCGTGTACATCCTGCCCAAGAAGCTGGACGAAGAAGTGGCCCGCCTGCACCTGGAAAAGATCGGCGTGAAACTAACGACGCTGACCCCCAAGCAAGCCGCCTACATCGGCGTCTCGCCCGAAGGCCCCTACAAGCCCGAGCACTACCGCTACTAACTCCGTCGTCTCTGACGGTCGGGCGATTGAATCCAAAAAGAGGTCAGCCTGCAAAGGCTGGCCTCTTTTTCTTTGTTCAACCGATGCAATGATGCGTCAGGCGTGATGCGCAGACGGGTCGGACAGACGGGCGGCGGTGATTTCTTCCAACAAACGGGAGAGTTTGCGATGGGCCTGCCGGCCGCGCTCGGATTTCAACAGGGCGCCGAACCGGGCCAGGAGACGCTCGGCGGTCTCGGCGGTCTTGCGCAGCTTCGGGGAATTGATGCGGTCGCTGAGGTTATCGTAGAGGTCGGCCATCTTCGCAATTTTAACGATCTCCGGCGCGCCGCAAAGCCGCTCTTCGTAATCCTCCTCGCGCTCCTTCTTGGGCAGCATCGCGTTCTTGGTCAGCAGCATCACGTAGTCGGCGACCCGAGTGCCGAATTGCTCGGCGATCTCGTCGTAATCCGTCGCGGTGTCTTCCACGGTGTCATGCAGAAGCGCGGCGGTGAGGACGTCATCGTCGTAAACGCCGAATCCTTGCGAGAGGACAAGCGTCACGCGGACCACATGCGAGAAATACGGCGCCGTGCCATCGGCGCGCATTTGCCCATGGTGTTTGCGCGCGGCAAACGTTGCGGCGCGAAGCAGGCGCTGGAGCGGGTCGGCCAGCTTAAGCGCGGCCGATGGCTTCCTCGCGGCGCGGGAGCGACTGACGGCGCTCAACTTGCGCAAGATTTTCTTCTTGATGCGCGGGCGATGCTTCGCTGGTCGTTGGCTGGGCATGTGGTCTGATCCGCCGGACAGGCGCCGTCTGGATGTAGACGATGCCGCCATGATCGCGCGGCCGGCTGGAATGTCAACCGGGAGGCAGATCAACGATCGCACAGCAGCGCGATGGAAGCCGTGTAGCTGTGGAGATGATTCTGGTTGCCGACCGGCCCGATCTCGCCGCTGCAGAAGAACCCCGCGCTTGGGTGAGCCCCGAGGATTTCCGCCAGCCTGCCGGCGTCGTGGTTGGGCGCGGCGAAGAGGCCGCGGCCGCGGCCGTTGCAGGCGAAGAGAAACGACGCGAACGGCCGCGCGCCCTCGATGTCGGCCGCGTGGCAGAGTTCCCGCAAATCTTCGTCGGCGCTGTCGCGGTCGCGCAGTTGATATTGGAGCGTCTGACCCACGCGCAAGTTGGCGCCCACTTCCACGGCGCCCGCATCGGGGTCAGCCGCGAGAATGTTGCGGATGAGGAAGTCGCCCCGCTTGTAATCGTGCACGTATTCGCTCATCGCGAGTCCGGCGAAGAGGTTGCCGCGGGCGCGGGCCTTGTCGTGATCGCTGAGGCGGTTGAAGACGTCGTTGAGCACCGTGTAGGCGGGCTTGGAGCCGAGGGTGATGAGGAGGTTCTGCCGCGCGCCGGTGATCGTGAGCGGTTCACCGATGGGTCGGCAGCCCTGGCTGACGATCGTGCGCACGGCAACGCCTCCGCGCAGGCCGAGCGCGAGCCCGTCCCCGGAAATGGGACGCCCGTCGCGGCAGAGAACGACCGAGCCCTCGCGGCCGCTCGCGAACCCGCCCAGCGCGGGCACGCCGGGGAACGCGACGTTCCATTCGGCCAGCCAGCGGGCGGCGTCGAGCCGGTAGGGGTTTGCGAGGACGATCCACGCGTCGATTTCATCGGCCCCGGCTTCCATCTGCCAGAAGGCCGGGCCGGATGATTCTTCGACGTCTGCCTGGGAGAACTCGAAGACGTTGAGCTTGGTTTCCGGCAGGTGGAGCAGCAGGAGTGAAAACCCGGAACGATCCTCCGCTTCGACGCGCGTGCCGATGATGCTGCTGCCCGTGCAACCGAGAAGGACGGGCGCCTGGCCGTACACGCGGACGATCTCGAGAAAATCTTCGAGGTGTTCGGCGTAATCAGCGGTAAAGAAAACGAGGGCGCAGGTGACCTCCGCATTGAGCTCGGCGCGGGTCAGCCGGGCGGCGTCCCGGACGGCGGCCTCGGAGAACGCGGTCAGCGTCAGGCGGGAGGCGGCGCGGTTTGGCATCGGCACCATCATTGCCCGGGAAAGGGGAAAGGCAAAGGCGGAAGGCGAAGGATGAAGGATGAAGGATGAAGGATGAAGGATGAAGGCAGACCCCGAAACTGGATTTCCTTCTACCTTCTGCCTTCTGCCTTCTGCCTTTTGCCTTCTGCCTTCTGCCTTCTACCTTCTGCCTTCTGCCTTCTACCTTCTGCCTTCTACCTTCTGCCTTCTGCCTTTGCTGCCTTGACTGTGTTGCTCATCAACATCGCAATCGTCATCGGCCCCACCCCCCCTGGCACCGGGGTGATCGCGGTGCACTTCGGGGCGACGTTCGCATAGTCCACATCCCCCGCGAGCCGGTAGCCGCGGGGAACCGAGGCGTCGTCCACGCGGTTGATGCCCACATCGATCACCACCGCGCCTTCGCGAACGTAATCCGCGGTCACGAAACCGGCCCGGCCGATTGCCGCGATCAAGATGTCCGCCGAACGCGTGATCGACGGCAGATCGCGGCTGCGGGAATGCGCCACCGTCACCGTCGCATCGCCGCCGGCCCCTTTTTGCATCAGCAAAAGCGCCATCGGTTTGCCGACGATCAAGCTGCGCCCCAACACCACCGCGTGCGCGCCGCTCGTCTCGACCCCAGCCTCCATGAGCAGCCGCTGGCAACCCAACGGCGTGCACGGGACGAACCCCGAGGGATCGCCCATCGCGAGCTTCGCGACGTTGACCGGGTGAAACCCGTCGACGTCTTTCGCGGGATCGATTGCCCGCACGATCGCCGCCTCGTCGATATGCGGCGGGGGCGGGGATTGGACTAAAATGCCGTGGATTGCCGGGTCGCCGTTGAGCTGCGCCACGAGGTCGAGCAACGCTTCCTGCGTGGTGTCGGCGGGCAATTCGTGTTTGACCGAGTGCAGCCCGAGCTGCTGGCACATGCGGTCCTTCGAACGCACGTATGCGCGCGACGCCGGATCGTCGCCGACGAGCACCACCGCGAGCCCGGGCCGCACGGACAACGCGGCGATCTGGGCGCGGCATTCGTCGAGCACGGTCGCGGCCACCGCGGCGCCGTCGATGATCTTTACCATTGAATCTCCATCCGCTGTTTGCGGGCGAAGCGGTCGTGATAATAGAGTTCGCCGCGCTCCCGGCCATGCTCGTGGATGAGCTTGGTCACCTTCACGTCGAAGCAGCAATACTGGGCGATGTCGAGCAGCCGGCCCTCGCGCCACCACTTGATTGCGTCAAGACCTTCCGCCGTCTTGCCGACGCCGAGCGTGGCCTGGGCAAGCGACTCCAGCTTGAGGCGATGGCCGAGGCGTTTCTCGACGTCCACCATCAGGTCCAGCGTCAGGAGTTGGCTCGGCAGGTCGAGAATGGTGTACCCCATCAGGACCTCGTAGTCGAAATTGACCACGTTGAACCCCACCACCAGATCGGCGCGCATCAGTTGATGAACGAGGGCATCGACGTTTTGCTCGCTGAAGATGCGGTACTGCTCGTCAACGGTCGAGTACGTGACGCCGACGCTCATGCCCATGTCGCGCTTGCGATCCCACCCGCCGACATCGTTGGCGGTGCGCTGGGTTTCGAGATCGAAGTAGACGACGTTTTTACGGCTCATGCGGGAACGCAGATTACCTCAACCGTCCTCTTCCTGCGAAGCAAAATCCATATGAAGTGGTCTTAAAGCACCCGCAACGCTCCCTGTTGGGGGTGAACAATGTCTAAACCACAGAGGACACAGAGGACACAGAGGGAGAGAGTTTTTTGTTTTTTCCTCTGTGTCTCTGTGTCCTCTGTGGTTTAAATGCCTTCAGAGATCAGGCGGTTCGCTCGGTTTTGGCCCTGGCTTTTCGCCCGTGGCGGTCACGTCGAAGTCGCCGGCATCGAAGGTCATCATCCCGCTGGCGCCCGTCACGGAGAATTCATCCCACGCGGCGCCGTCCGATTGATAAAAAGCCAGCCCCTTTGCCCGCACCAGCCGGGCGGCGGTGAGGTGCGAGCGGTCGCTGATCCGGCGCAGGCGCAGACCGTCCAGCGTCTGAAGGTAACTGCCCGCCGCATCGAAGCCGGCGGCCAGGTTGGCGTGCGCAGACTTGCCGGGGGAGAGGGGATTTTCCCCGAGCGTCACCTCCACGGACTTCGGCGCTTCGGGCAAGTCGAACGGGCGGATGTTGCGCTCGAACGCGGTCTGCCACGTGGAAACGCCCTCCTTCGCGTCGACCCACGACAACCCGCGCAAGCGTTGCCAGCCGTCCTTTTCCTCCAGCAGGTAGATGCGATCCTCCCCCGTCGACGCCACGATGGCGCGCGGCAGCGGGTCGCCGGGCGCGGTTGCGAGCCGGCGCAATACCGTGCCGTCGGCGCCGTGTTGGATAAAGCCCGAGTCGCCTTCCGCGGTCCAGGTCGTGTTGTCCTTGCCCGGGGCGGTGGGCGAAGGCGCGGCCGGTTGACGCGATTGGACATTCCCATCCGCCGACAAGGTGAGATCGAGCGATGCCCCATCCGCGAGGGTGACCGAGGCGATCACGCCTTTGTCGTCGGCGGCCGGGCGGATGGATTCAACGTGTTTGACGCGCAGGTTTTCGTCGGCGTCGACCCAGTCGTTGCCGTGAAACGCCACGCCCTCGACCTTGAGCGGTCCCACCGCGTAGCCGCGCGCGGCATACCGGCCGGGCGGGACGGTTTTGCCTTCGTCATCCTTGCGGTCCCAGCGGGTGATGAGCCCGTTCAATCCCGCGGTGAAGGCGCCTTCCGGGGCGAACTCGCATAGCCGCCGGACGAGCCTCCGGCTATTCGCCTCGTAAATGCCCAGGCTGTACGTCGCGTGTTCCAGCGGCGGCGGCAAAAAGGTGATCTGCACCGTGCCGGCGTCCTGGGCGCAAGCGACTCGCACCGCGAAAATCGCCGCCAGCAAGAGCACTGGCACGGCCCGCAAACGGCGCGTGATCGGTAGGACATCCAAACACTTGGAGGGGCACGCTCCGTCGTGCCCCATATTGGATTGCCGGTCAGGGCGCCACGTGGTCCGATCCGGGAAATGGGGCACGACAGAGCGTGCCCCTCCAGTTGATAACGGTTGGCAAGGACGTCGATTAAACATAGTAACGCCAGTTCACCTCGGGAAAAATGTTGTCGCGCCATTCGCAATTGGCGAGGAAGTCGGGGTCGATCCGGCCCCCCCGCCATTGCTCATAGAGATGGGTAAAACGCAGGATGTGATCCTTCGTGCGCTTGGCCGCGTAATCGTTCGCCGTGCCCGTCTTCATGAGAAACGCCCAGTCGCTGGACTGCGCGAGGAGGAGTTCGCGCGCGAGCTGGCGGCAGAGTCGTTCGCTGAGCGCATCCGGCGCAGCGGCCGCCTCCACCCGCGCGACTTCCACCATGCGGCGCGCGGCCATTTGCAGGTGCGGATAGATCCAGGAGTTCGACGGGTCGAGCCACACCTCCCAATACCCGTTCTGCCCCCAGCTCGACGCCGAGGGCGCCACCATCTGCTGCGTCGGATGATCGGCCAGGTAACGCCCGGGCGTCGTGAGCCGGTACGCCGCCTGGTCGTACGCCGATTTGCGCAAGACCAACTCCAGAAACTCCGGCCCCTCGTACCACCAATGCCCGAAGAGCTCGGCGTCAAATGGCGCGACGACGATGGGGTCGACGTCGAGCGCTTCGCGCAGGCTGTCGAGTTGCTCGCGGCGTTCGTGCATGAAATGGGTCGCGTGGGCGTCGGCCGCGGTCATCGCCCAGACGCGGTGGTACAGGTCCTTCTGTTCCGTGGCGCCCGTGACCCGATGGTATTTAAACCCGGTGAATTTGCGCGGTTGATCCGGCCGTTGAAACGGCTCGAGTTGATCCAGCGGCAACTCGAAGCCGATGTCGCGATAAAAATCCCGGTACGCCGGATCGCCCGGATACCCGTGCTGCGCGCTCCAGACCTGCCGGCTCGACTCCCGGTCGCGCGAAAACGCCGCCGGTCCTGCAGGCGTATAGCATGGCGCGTAGATGGCCCGCCGCGGCCGCGGCTGACCATACATGAGCCCGTGCGCGTCGAGGATGAACCAGCGCAGGTTGGCTTCCTGGAGGACGTCATCAATCCCGGAGACGTAGGCGCATTCCGGCAGCCAGATGCCGTTGGGATCGCGCCCAAAGCACTCCCGATAGTCGTCGCAGGCGATGAAGACCTGGGCGCGCACGGTTTGGGGCACGTTCGCCATGAGCGGCAGCAACCCGTGGGTTGCGCCGCAGGTGATGATCTCCAGGTAACCGTCATCCTGGAACCCGCGAAACGCTTTGACCAGGTCGCCGTCCCAGCGGTCGACGTAATGCGCGCGGCTGTCGCGCAGCCGTCCCAAGTAATGGTGAGCGGTATCCTCCGCGCGGCCCTGCCCGCGGGTGCGGACGACCTCCTTCTCGGCCAGCGCCACGGAGCGATCCAGATGGCGCAGGTAGCGTTCGCGCAGGAGCGGGTCGCGGAGCATGGCGCACAGGGGCGGCGTCATGGTGAGGGTGAGCGCGAAAGGGACGGCATCCCGGGCGAGCCGGTCGAAGGCGGCCAGGAGCGGCAGGTACGTCTCGGTGAGGGCCTCGAAGAGCCAGTCTTCCTCAAGGAACTCCGGGTATTCCGGATGTCGCACGTAAGGCAGGTGCGCGTGGAGGACGAGGGCGAGGTACCCGTTATCGGTCATGGAACCGCCTACAATAGCCCAGGCGAAGGCCGACGACCAATTCCGAAGATACCCCTCTCTTCCGCCTCTGTGTGATTCCCCTCTATGTCCTCTGTGTTAAAAGAGCCTCTCGCGGCGGATTAACACAGAGGACACAGAGAACACAGAGAGGGAGAAAGGATGAAGTCCGCGTCGGGTTTGGGTTCGCCTTCAACGCCCCGGCGTGTATTTCCACACCCAATCGTCATTCGCGAGCGACTCCGTCGATTTAGCGACCGCACCGCCATCGTCCCGCTCGTTCCATCCTATCGAGTACAGTTGATACCGCCCGTCCGCCGTCAAGCGATACCGCAACGGCGTCCCGGTAATGACATCCGTCGGCGTCTGCGCGCAGTACGCCGGGGTCAACGCCTCCAGCCGCTCGGGATACGCGCGGTGATCCAGATAATACCGTTCCAGCGCGCAGGCAAGCGCCGCCTCGTCCACCGAAGACTGAGCCCAGGCCATCTTCATCAGCAGTGAGTCAAACACCGGCCCAACCAGGCGGATCAGGAAGTTGTACGGAGGCCAGGATCCAGGCTCGAAGTCGCGCTCCGCCGCCCTCGCGCGGCCCGCCCACACCCGGTGCGCCGCCGGATCAAACACGTCCAGGATCGCCGCCTGACCAAACCGGCAGCCCACCGCCTTGTTTTGATCGATCCATCCCGCCGGCACGAGGGCGGATTGCCAGCCGGGCAGCGGCAAGCTGTTCGGCGGCTCCCCCGGGCCGCGGGTAACCAGCTTCAAGAACTCCGACACGCCCTTTCTGCGTTTAAGATCGTCCATGGTGTTGCACAGAAAGATGGCCCGCTCGCCGCCGCGAAATCCTCGGGCGAATTCCGCCAAAAAGTTGATCGACTCCAAGCTGGTCTGCAGGCCGCGCAACTCGTCGGCCGACCACCGGCGGTCCAGCAGCCCTTCCCAGATGGGTTGCAGCGCCCGGCCCATCTCCGCCGCCGCGACCAGATTGGCGATGATGGTGGGATCGGCCGCGGCGGCTCGGCGCAGGCGCAGGGTCAATTCCACATCGCGCAAGGCGTCGGCGGGCTGCCCGTGCCCGAGCCGGGCCAGCGCGCGAAGATCGAGCGCGGTTGCCAGCTTTTGGAGCACATCGTAGTGGGGCAGGCGAATGGACATCGCGGGATCGCGGCGCCAAGCGACCGGAAACCGGTCTTGCGGGCGGGTCTGGGCGGCGAGCGCGAGTTCGTCGAGAATGGGATCGTACACGCTCAACGCGAGCTGAACATCGGCGGCCGGCGTCTGCGGCTCGGGCGCGTGCGGGAAGTCGGGACGCTGGCGGTAATATCGCTGCCAGGGGGCCAGGTCGCGCCGCCGTCCCTCCCGCCAGCCGCCTCTGGGGTTATCGGGCCGGGTGATGCCCAGTGACTTGGCGGGGCCGAAGGGAATGGCGGCAATCCAGTCGAACGTGGCGTTGGCCAAAGGGTGCGGGTCAGGCGCGAGCTCGCCGGTTTGCGGGTCGGGCCGGTATTGCAAAGCGCGGACGAAGAGCGGCGCCATCGCGAAGTTTTGGTCGTCTGGAATGGGCGGCGGGATGAAGGACGCGGGGTCGAGCGATTCGCCGCGGGCTTCCAACTGCCGCTGGGTTTGGGCCCAGGCGCGGGCGCCGCGCCAGTCTTCCACGGCGTAAAACAACGCCGCGAGGGTGCCCAGGACAGCCAGAGCAAGGAGCAGGCGACGTTTCAAGGAAGTCCCCTTTCCAGGTTTTGCCCGGCGAGGAGCCGGGTGCGCAAGGTGAATTCGTTAAACGCGAGGGCGGCGGGAAACGCGGGATCGCTCTGCCGGGCGAGAGCAACCGCGGGCGGCGGGGCGGGCAAACCGGGCGTCGCGAGCCGCAGGGCGGCGATCACCGTCCAGGCGGCCGCCAGGGAGCACCCCCATGGGTTGGCCGGAAACCGGATGAGCTGTCGGGGCGGCGTCGCGGCGGCGAGAATTTCCGCGCGCCAGGCCGGCGGCAGGGGGCTGGGCGGCTGCGCGCGCCGCCGGGCGGCGGATGGATCGGGGTCATGGTTCATTTTTAGCGGATCTCCTTGTAGATGGGACGCAGCCGCTCGCGCAATTTGTCGGTCGCGTAGCGATAACGGCTGGCGGCGGTGTTGGGCGGGATGCCGAGCGTCTCGGCGATTTCGGCAAAGGTCAGGCCCTGCCAGAGCTTGAGGGAGACAACCGCGCGTTGGTCGGCGGGCAGGTCGAGCAGGGCGGCCCCGAGCGCCTCGCGAAAGGCGCCCGTGTCGGGGTCGTCGGCGGGAGCGAAGAGCGCGGCCCCGGGTTGGGCGGCGAAGCCGTCTTCATAGTGCGCGCGGACGTTGCGGCGGCGCGTCCAGTCGATGCCGAGACGGTAGGAGGTCTGGAGCAGGTAGGCGCGCTCGTTGCGGGCGCGAGTCAGGGCGGCGGGTCGGGTCGCCATTTTCACAAAGACCTCCTGCAACAGATCGCGCGCATCGGCTTCCCGGCCGGTGAAGCTCAGCAGGAACGCGTACAACGCCGCGGCGTGCTCGTCGTAGAGCCGGGCGAGTTCGGTTTGCGGGAGAGCCATGGAGGGGATAGCGCGACGCTCTGGGGAAGACGGCGGCCGATCAACAATTTGTCTCAACCGGAGGCAGGGGAAACGGAAAGGGTTTCGCCCGGAGCAACATTGCGATAGGAACATCGGGCGATGTCTCTCTTCCCATTCGTTGCGGTCCTTGGGGCGTTGCTGCTCTTCTCCGAGCTGGCGCTTGCCTTCTCGCATCGTTCCGCCCGGTCTGGCGCGACGGCGGCCAAAGGCGGTTCGCACGGGCTGTTGTGGGTAATCATTTCCGCGGCGATCTTCGCCGGCTGGGAATCTGCGGTGCAGCGGGTGGGGCCCCGGTTCACGACCGAGCGGCCGGAGATCATCGCAGCGGCGGCGATCGGGTTGTTCGCTTTCGGGTCGGGGCTGCGCTGGTGGGCGATCTGGCATCTGGGCCGCTTCTTCACCGTCGATGTGGCCACCGCGGCGGATCAAAGCGTGGTGCAGGATAGGCCGTATCGTTTCGTGCGGCACCCGTCGTACACGGGGTTGCTGCTGCAGTTCGCCGGCTGGACCTTGATGTTCAACAACGTAGCGGCCTGGCTGATCATCCTCGTTCCGGTGACGGCCGCGCTGGCGGTCCGCATCGGCCGTGAGGAGGCCGTGTTGCGCGCGCATCTCGGGAAGACGTACGGCGATTATTGCCGCCGGACGAAGCGGTTGATCCCGGGAGTTTACTAGGCGCCAAGGTGGATCGCGATCTCCGAGCGCGATGGGTAACCATAGCGGCGGCACGCTGCTCTCTTCCCCTCTTCGAGAGCGGCTGCGCCGCTATTGATTTGGCATCGCGATCTCGTTCTTCCCACGGGAGCGGGGAGAACCTTCCGACAGCAGCGGATCGCAGCACGGCGACCGGACCATCCCCACGAGCGTGAGGAGAACGACATGCAAAGCCTGATCGGGCTGCTGACCGCCGGACCATCCCCACGGGCGTGGGGAGAACCGCCGGCGTGCAAAAAGTGACCCTTAAGCTGCCGGACCATCCCCACGGGCGTGGGGAGAACTCTGGCTGACCACATCGAGCAAAACCCGGCGACGGACCATCCCCACGGGCGTGGGGAGAACGAGGAGGAAGCGCGGCAGGTGTTCAAGCATAACGGACCATCCCCCACGGGCGTGGGGAGAACTCCGGGCATCTGACCAACGAGCAGAGCGTCGTCGGACCATCCCCACGGGCGTGGGGAGAACTTGATCACTGTCTTCCAGTTCGGCCAAAGCCTCGGACCATCCCCACGGGCGTGGGGAGAACTTGGACCCGGAGCTGCGCGCGGCGTTTTTCGACGGACCATCCCCACGGGCGTGGGGAGAACGTAATCGCCGTTGCCGGTTTCCTTAAGCCGCGCGGACCATCCCCACGGGCGTGGGGAGAACTTCTCGGCAGGCGATTTCGGCGCGGGCACGGGCGGACCATCCCCACGGGCGTGGGGAGAACGCAATGAAGTAAAGGCGGTCGCCGCCAATGGCCGGACCATCCCCACGGGCGTGGGGAGAACATCCAGGCGTCGAACACGGGGTTGGAATAGATCGGACC
>CAXUAZ010000031.1:23832-25984 GCA_964249195.1 uncultured Chthoniobacterales bacterium | reverse complement strand
CATCCGTTTTCGATGTTGCCGGAGAAATATTGCGAGGATCCGGACGAGTTGCGCAGGTCGCTGCGGGGATTGCTGGAGTTTGAGTTTGAGCGGATGTTGTTTGCCCATGGGGAACCGATCATGGCGGGAGCGCGGGAGCGGGTTGCGGCGTTGCTCGGGTGAATCCAATGGTGTTGTCTTTGCTTGACCATGCCCGTCACAACCCAGCCTTCCAGCGCCATCTCCCGGGCGCTGACGTTCATCCGATTTTCGCATACCGTCTTCGCGCTGCCGTTTGCCCTGGGATCCATGCTCGTCGCGGCGCATGGGCGGCCCACGCTGCGGACCTTCGCGCTGATCCTCTTGTGCATGGTCTTTGCGCGCACCGCCGCCATGGTTTTCAACCGCCTGGCCGATTGGGAAATCGATCAGCGCAACCCTCGCACAGCCGGTCGGCATCGCCTCGTGACGCGTCCGGCCGCCATCGCGCTGTTGATCGGAAGCGCGGCGGCTTTTGTCGCGACGACGGCGTTCATTAACCCGCTGTGCTTTGCGTTGTCGCCGGTGGCGCTGGCGATCGTGGGGTTCTATTCGTTGACCAAGCGGTTTACGGATTATACCCAGCTCTTCCTTGGGTTGGCGCTGGCGGTCGCTCCGGTGGGCGCGTGGCTGGCGGTGCGGGGAACGTTGGCGTGGCCGCCGCTGGTGCTGGCGGGCGCGGTCCTGCTTTGGGTGGCCGGCTTCGACCTGATTTACGCCACGATGGATTACGAATTTGACCGCGGCGCGGGGTTGCGGTCGCTGGTGGTGCGTTACAGCATTCCCACGAGCCTGCGCGTGGCGCGCGAATTGCACGCAGCGGCGATGCTCGGGCTGCTGGCGTTTGGAATCGTGGCTGGTCTGGGGAGTTGGTACGCCGCAGGGTTGGCGTTGATTCTGGGCGCGTTTATCTACGAGCACCGGAGCGTGGCGAAGGACGGGCCGCTGGACGTGGGGGCGATCAACCGAGCGTTTTTCGCGAGCAACGCGTTTGTAAGCGCGGTGTTCGTGCTGGCGGTGTGGGCGGCGGTGAGCTTGCGCTGATGCTTGAAGTGCCGCCCATTGGTCTTGGGTCGCAAATGCTCACACTCTCACCAGTTTGCGGGAGAGCAGAGCGGCAAAGCTTTTCAACCAACGCCCCTTCTGCGCGGCGACCGCGGAACCGGCGTCGAGCCTCTTCTCCAGGCACAAACCCGAAATTGGATGCTCGAATCGCAAGATCCTCTCGCCGCTCGCGAGTTTCAGCAGTTTGATGTCGATCCCGTCGTTCATGTGTCAGTATAACAATCGGCCGGCGCAGTAAGAGACCAAACTTCGGCATTTTCCTCGGCGCCGTTTTTGTTCATCATCGGCTCTCACATGCCCACGCCTGACTCCGCCACGGAGCGTTTTGCTTCTCTTATTCGCTGGATCGTCCGCGGGTTGACCCGGCTCGTTTATCGCGTCGATGCGCGCGGGGTCGAGAACCTCCCGGCAACCGGCGGGGTGTTGCTCCTGCCCAATCACATCACCTGGATCGACGCGCTCATCCTGCAATTCGTCTGCCCGCGGCCGATCCGCTTCTTGATCTTCGACTCGATCTATCGACATCCGCTGCTTAATCCCATCATGCGGCTGGGCGGCGCCATCCCGATCTCGCCGACCCGCGCCAAGGACGGCGTGCGCACTGCGGCCGAACGGCTCGCCGCGGGCGAAGTCGTCTGCCTGTTCCCCGAAGGCGCGCTCACCCGCACCGGCACGCTGCTGCGCTTGCGAAAAGGCTTTGAAATTATCGCGCGAAAAGGGAACGCGCCGGTCGTCCCGGTGTGGATGGACCAGCTCTGGGGCTCCGTGTTTTCCTTCGAAGGCGGGCGGTTTTTTCGCAAAATGCCGCAACATTGGCCCTACCCGGTCACCGTGGCGATCGGCGCGCCGATCGACCCGGAGAAAGCGGGCATCGCCCTCGTGCGCGAACGCCTCCTGGAACTTGGGCAGCAATGTTACGAGGCGCGGCCGGCGCTGCGGCGTCATCTCGGCGAGGCGTGCATCCGCGGGCTCAAGAATGGGCAATTCTCGACGGCCGTGGTCGACGGCATGGACGGCTCGGAAATCTCCCGCGGCACGCTGCTGGCGGCGGCGCCGTGGATCGTCATTC
>CAXUAZ010000031.1:1860-23822 GCA_964249195.1 uncultured Chthoniobacterales bacterium | reverse complement strand
GGCCGGCGGGTGGGCGTCGTGCTGCCGCCGAGCAAAGGGGCCGTGCTCGCCAATCTCGCGGTGCTCCTGGCGGGCAAAATTCCCGTGGGGTTGAACTTCACCGCCGGCCGCGACGCGCTCGAAGCGGCGATGCGGCGCGGGCAGATCGAGACCGTCATCACGGCGAAGATCGTCGAGCGAAAACTCGAGGCGTTTCCGTGGCCGGCGAACGTCCTGCGCATAGACACCGAGATCCCGCCGCTCAAGAAGCAGATCGGCCTCTGGCGCGCCGTGGTCGCCGTGACCCCAGCGCGGCTCTTGGCGCGGTTGATCGGCGTGCCGCGCGAGGGAGGTCACGACGAGGCGGTGCTCCTGTTTACGAGCGGCAGCTCCGGCGAGCCGAAGGGCGTGGTCTTGAGCCATCGCAACATCCTTTCCAACATCTCGCAGTTCCGCGTGATGGTGAATCTCAAGCCCGAAGACGGCGTGCTCGCCTCGCTCCCGTTTTTCCACAGCTTCGGCTGCACGGTGACGCTCTGGTTCCCCATGATCGAAGGCATGCGCGCCGTGACCTACCCGAGCCCGCTGGACGTCGCCAAAAACGCCGAGTTGATCCAGAAATACGGCTGTTCGCTCTTCCTGGCGACGCCCACCTTTCTTCGCTCCTACCTGCGCAAAGCGACGCGCGAACAACTCGCCAGCGTGCGGCTCGTCGTCACCGGGGCGGAGAAACTGCCGCGTGAGCTGGCAACGGCGTTCGAGGAAAAATTTGGCAAGCAGGTGATGGAAGGCTACGGGCTGACCGAGACCTCGCCGGTGATCAGCGTGAACCTGCCGGACGTCGCGGTCGGGGAAGACGGCGCGGACACCCAACCCGCGTATCGGCCGGGGTCGGTGGGCAAGCTCGCCCCCGGCATCGCCGCGCACATCCGCGATCCCGAGACCGGCGCGCCGTTGTCGCTGCACGAGACGGGCATGGTGTGGTTCAAGGGGCCGAATATCTTCGAGGGCTACCTCGACGATCCCGAACGCACCGCTGAAGTGATGGAGGACGGCTGGTTTCGCACGGGCGATCTGGGGCGGTTCGACGAGGACGGGTTCCTGTTTATCGAAGGGCGGCTGTCGCGGTTCTCGAAGATCGCGGGGGAGATGGTGCCGCACGAGACGTTGGAATCGAAAATCCACGAGGCGATCGGCGCGCCGCAGGGTGACCGGCAGGTGGTGGTGGTCGGCGTGCCCGACGAGGCCAAAGGTGAGGCGCTGATCCTGTTGACCACCGTCGACCTCAATCTCGCCGAGTTGCGCGCCAAATTGGCCGAGATGGGAGTGGCCAATCTCTGGATCCCGCGCACGCTCAAGCGCGTCGACGCGCTGCCCGTGCTGGGCACAGGCAAGCTGGACTTGAAAGGCTGCAAAGACCTGGCGCTGGCTGCCTGATGCATCGATGTGCGCACAGCCGCTTCAGAAGATGGCCTTGCATGAAGGTACGAAACGCGCTCTGGAATAGGTAGCGCGGTTTGCTGATCCGACGTAAACTGCCAATCTCATATGGGCGCTGCTTATTGGTTTGCCATTGGTCGCATTACGGCATTGCTGCCATCCGGCTTGGGCTACTTGGAGCTTGTTGGCGAAAATCGCACCCGGCCGTTCATCGTTGGCCAGGCGCTTCGCGGGTATACAGGGGCGGATTATGCCGAGTTTGGCCTTAACGAAGGGATCTCTGTTTTCGTCGCGTTGAATGATTCCAGCGTTGCGCAGATCGTGCCGGTCAGCGAACTGGCGCCCCATTGCGCGATTAGCGAATTTGACGACCTGCTGCTTCAAGCGCTGGATGAGGAAAAGCGTGGATTGCGGGATTATCCCAACGGTGATTTGGCGCATCTTTCCGCTATGTTTGAAGAGTGGAGGATTCGCACGATTGACGCTCCCGTCATGGCCGAGCGCAAAAGCGTGGCCTCCGTTTGCTAGGGGGGCCTTTCCATAGCGATCTACGATGGAAGAGCTGCGCTGGGACGCGCCGACAACGGGCCGGTTTCAACCCTCCGGCGCACTGGATCGAGAAGCGCTTCGGATGGGTCGGATCGTCGACTACACCGTCTTGGAGCCGGGAGATTTGATTTTGACCAGCGATGCGGAACCGGACTGGATTTCGCGCGGCATCGAGCACGTCCAATCACAGAATATGGGCGGGCGGGACCACGCGCGGTTTACGCACGCAATGATGTATCTGGGCGCGGGTTTTGTGCTCGAAGCGACCTTTGAGTACAAGAAGCCGACGGCGGGAATCGTTGAATCGGTGCGGACAATCGCTTTGATGATCGGCCTGGAGGACATAGACAACCCAGCCGAGCCGACGGCTAAAGATCCGGGCCAGAAGTTGAACGGCGTTTTTGTCACTCCGCTTTGGCGTTACGGGAGCCATTATAGTCTGCGAGCGCGCCGGCCGATCCGGCTCGTGAATAACAAGGGCGCACAACAGGAATTTGTTGCCAACGCGCTTTCGCTTTTCGCGCACGACTACAATTTCGAGATCATCCGGCAGCTGGCGATTGAGACGTTTATCCCATCAAGCGCGATGCCCGCGGAGTGGTCGCCGAAGCTTGGATCGGCGGCGGTTGTTTGCTCAACGTTCTACGCTCGCGCTTACGATATGACTTTGCTCGGCGAAGGACTGACGGCGGAGAATGGCTGCTGCACGCCTTCCTTCCTGAGTTCCAACGCGTCCTTTTTGGATATTCCCTTACACTGGTCAAAGATCGGATGACCGCTCGATAGAATGCATTGACGAGGAATGGCATCTGCTGTTATTACTATTCCTGTCGAGGGGTTCCTCCATGTTTCGCAAAATTATTTGGCTTGGCGTCTTTTCAGGTCTCTTCCTGACGGCAGGTTCACGCAGCCGCGCGGAGACGGAAATCGTCAGTCTCGTCACGCAACCCCATGATGCCGAGACGGGCTTCGAGCTCTTCAAGGCGGCGGCGACGGGCGATATGCCGGCGTTGCAAAAGGCGCTCGATGACGGCGTGCCGGTGAACGTCGTTATCCCCAATCCTGCGCCGGCGGAGTTGGTCGCGCTCTGCCCGGCGGGCTCGCTGGGCGCGATGGTCCTCAACCAGACCGGCGGCACCGCCCTGATGCTCGCCGTGGCAGGCGGCAAGGCGCAGGCGATCGACGCGTTGATCGCGGCCAAGGCGAACATCGAAGCACGCACGAATGCCGGTTATCGGCCGCTGGATCTGGCGGCGATGCATCACGATGTCGACGCCATGCAGCGGCTCCTGGGCGTGACGCCGGAGAGCGACGCAAAACATTTATCCATCCTCGTGGATTTGCCGCACCAGAAGGCAACCCTTTCGCGGGATGGCGTTCCGGTGTTGACCACGAAGATTTCGTCCGGCAAGAAGGACAAGCCGACGCCGCCCGGCATCTACGTGGTGACGCAGAAGTACCCGGAGTGGCGGTCGACGTTATATCACAATGCGTCCATGCCGTTTTTCCTGCGGCTCTCGTGCGGGCCGGTGGGTTTGCACCAGGGCGTGGTGATGGATCATCCGGCGTCGCACGGTTGCGTGCGGCTGCCCGAGGCGATGGCAAAGAAGTTTTATGCGATTGTGCCCAAAGGTACGGTGGTGGAGATCCGCGGGGACGAGGCGGCGCAGGCGAAGAACTAGGCGCTTCGCCCGTTCGGCGGCAAGATGCGTTTGCGGCCGCACATCCAGAAGCGCGCGTCGGGGCCGAAATCCCCTTTCCCGCCCGCCGCCCACGGCGAAAACGCCGGCAGGATCCAGCGGTCGGCGGTTTGCACAAAGGTGGGCAGCTTCACCGCCGTTCCCGCGCCGTCGCGCAGCATCATCGCCGGGTGATGATGCCCGATGATCGCCACCTTGCCGGCCGCTTCGGGCGGCGGGAGGCGGTCGCCGTGGAAGAAATAGAATTGCTCGGTCGCATGCGCGTCGCAGAGTTCAGTCGAGACGAAGGCGCGCCGGTCGTGATTGCCGGCGATCAACGACACCGCGCAGATCTCCCGCAGCCTTGCCAGAAACTCCAGCGCGTGGGCGCGCGACGCGGCGTCGTGCACGAAATCGCCGACGATCACGAGCCGCTCGGGCGCATAATCAGCGAGCAGATGGAGCAGCCGTCGTTCAATCGTATCCATGCCCCACAAAGGGAACAGGGCGCCGGCGGCGCGCTGGCTCAATTCGTAGCCGTAATGAACGTCCGCGATGGCCAGCCAGCGTTCATGAATGCAATACAACGCGAGGCGGGCATCGAGGATGACCCCGGGATGGATTTCCGCGCGGGCGGGGTCCATCATGAGACCAAGGCCTGGCTGCCGGCGTGCAGGGCGCCCGGGGTGAGAATCTCGGCGCGCAACCCGCCCCGGCCGCGCAGGGCGGCTTCGGCGCCGGGAGCGAAGGCCTGGTCCATCCAATAGCACGGGCGGCATTCTTCACGGCCGCGGAAGGCAATGCCTTGCACTTCAAAGTCCTGGCCGACGAGCGTATTAAGGTCGACGCCCGCGCAATAAATATTGCGGCGGAAGACGGCGGGCGAGCGGTCGGTCACCTGGAACTGGGCGCAGAGGGATTCGTAAACCTCCTGGGAGAAGAAGGTGACCTGGCCTTTGTAGCCGTTTTTGAAGTCGAAGAAACGGTCGCCTTCGATGCCGCGGCCCGGGACGCAAACGGCGGTTTCCACATCGAGGGTCGGGTGGTGATCGGGGGGCGGTTGTGGTGACCGAAGAAGTTGTGCGCCGGGGAAACGAACAAGCGCAGGATTTCAATCGGCGGCTGGAGCGGGGGCACCCGGCAAGTCTACATCATCGGCTTGCGGTGCGCCAATTTTGAACACAGAGGACACAGAGGGGAAACGCACAGAGAGCACGGAGAAAATACATTGGAGGGACAGTCCACCAAAGCTGTCCTTCTCCTTCTTCTCTGTGTCCTCGGTGCGTTTTTCCTCTGTGTTCTCTGTGTTTAATCTGGCGCCGGTTTGCGGAACGGTCTGCAGCGAAGTAGGTTCCCCTATGGACCGCCCCCCTGGCGTGACTTCGACCCCGATCTTGAAGGTCGAAGGCGATCGCGTACGCTCGGCGCAACAAGACTGGCTTGCCGTCGAAGAGCCGCTCGAGATCCGCCTCGGCTATGACAGCAAGGGTTGGCGCGTCCACAAAAGCATCTCCATCACCATGCGCACGCCTGGCGCCGACCGCGAACTTGCCGCCGGGTTCCTCTTCACCGAGGGCATTGTCGCCGGCGCCCACGACATCGCTCAAGTATGCCTGGAGGCAGAGAATATCGTCTGCGTCGAGCTTCGCGAGGGCGTCGCCGTCGACCTGCAGCGCCTCGAGCGCCACTTCTACACGTCGTCGAGCTGCGGGGTGTGCGGCAAAACCTCCATCGCCGCCCTCCAAACCGGCGCCCCTCCGCTGGATGACGCCTTCCTCGTCGACGCCAGCGTGATCCACCGCCTCCCGGATGCCCTCCGCGAGGCCCAGGCCGTCTTCGACCGCACCGGCGGCCTCCACGCCGCCGCGTTGTTCGATGCCGAGGGCGCCCTGCTCGCCGTGCGCGAAGACGTCGGCCGCCATAACGCCGTCGACAAACTCATCGGCGCCCAACTCCTCAGCGGCGCCCCTACCAGCTACGGCCTCTTCGTGAGCGGACGCGCCAGCTTCGAACTCATGCAAAAGGCGCTCGCGGCCGGCATCCCTTTGCTGGCGGCGGTCGGCGCGCCATCCAGCCTCGCGGTGGATCTCGCGCGCTCCCACGGTGCCACGCTGCTCGGCTTCGTGCGCGGCGGGCGCTTCAATATCTACAGCGGCGCCCAAAGAATCCGGGAAGCGCCGCAGATCGAAGAACCCACCCAATTATCACTGGTCGAATCCGAAGTCTAACCGCGCCGCCCCTATGGACCCCCACCGCACCCACATTCCCGACCCCGCTCGCGTGAACGATCCCGCCCACTCTCCTCACCTCGACACCGTCGCCCAAAAACCCACCCACATCGGCTCGGGCACGATCCAGAGCGAACCGGCCGTCGACGCCCACCTGCACAACGTTCCCGGTTCAGAAGCCCCCGAGGAAACCGAAGGCACAAAAATGGGGCACGCGCACCGGGTTGCCGCGGGCCTGCCGGCGGTCTACCAGAGCGCCCGCTTCACGTTGCGGGAAATGGGCCTAATGCGCGGCCTCAAGACCTGGCTGGAGGTCAACCAAAAAAAAGGCTTCGACTGCCAAAGCTGCGCCTGGCCCAGCCCCGATGAACACCGGCACGCCTTCGAGTTTTGCGAGAGCGGGGTCAAGGCCGTCGCCGATGAAGCCACCCGGCACAGCATCGCCGGCGACTTCTTCGCCCAACATTCCATCGAAGACCTGCAAGGCCGCAGCGATCTGTGGCTCGGGCAACAGGGCCGCCTCACCCGGCCCATGATCCGCCGCCCGGGCGCGACGCACTACGAGGAGATCTCGTGGGAGGACGCCTTCGCCCTCATTGGCCAGGAGCTGAATGCCCTGCCCACGCCGGACGCCGCCTCCTTCTACACCAGCGGTCGCACCAGCAACGAGGCGGCGTTTCTCTACCAACTTTTCGTCCGCCAGTTCGGCACCAATAACCTGCCCGATTGCTCCAACATGTGCCACGAGTCGAGCGGCTCGGCGCTCAACGAAATGATCGGCGTCGGCAAAGGCTGCGTGACGCTCGCGGATTTCGAGGAGTCCGATTGCATCATCATCGTCGGCCAAAACCCGGGCACGAATCACCCGCGGATGATGACCACGCTCGAACGCGCCAAGAAAAACGGCGCACACATCATCGCCGTCAACCCAATGCCGGAGTCCGGCCTCATGCGGGTGGTCAACCCCAACCCGCAGGAGTATTCCAACCCGCTCGAGTTCCCGATCAAGATGCTGCTCAATAAGGGGACCATCCTGAGCGACGATTGGGTCCCGGTGCGGATCAACGGCGACCTCGGATTTTTCAAGGGCGTCATGAAGGAGATGCTCGCCGATGAGGACGCGGCGTCCGGCTCCGTGTTCGACCACGAGTTCATCCGCGAGCACACGGTGGGGTACGAGGAACTCATTGCCGACCTGCGGGCGGCGAGTTGGGACGAGATCCTCGAAGCGACCGGCCTCTCCCGGGCGCAAATCCGGCGCGTGGCCGAGATCGCGATGCGGTCCAAGAAAATCATCGTCTGCTGGGCAATGGGGCTCACGCAGCACAAGAATTCGGTGCCGACAATCCAGTACGTCCTGAACTTCCTGTTGCTCGGCGGGCACATCGGGCGGCCGGGCGCGGGCCCTTGCCCGGTGCGGGGCCACTCCAACGTCCAGGGCGACCGCACGATGGGCATCTGGGAGCGGATGAACGATAAATTCATGGAGTCCCTCGGCAAGGAGTTTAACTTCAAGCCGCCGGAGCCGCACGGGGCGGATACCGTCGAGACGCTCAAGGGGATGCACGCTGGAAAAATCCGCGTGTTCTTCGGCCTGGGCGGCAACTTCCTTTCCGCCACGCCGGATACACATTACACGGCGGCGGCGTTGCAAAAGTGCCGCCTCACGGCGCACGTGTCGATCAAGCTCAATCGCGCGCATCTCATCACGGGCGAGATCGGTCTTATCCTGCCATGTCTGGGCCGGTCGGAGAAGGATCGGCAGGCGGGCGGGCTGCAGTTTGTCACGGTCGAAGATTCCATGGGGATCGTAAACCCATCGGTGGGCAGCCTGGAGCCGCACAGCGAGTATCTCAGGAGCGAGCCGGCCATTGTCGCGGGTCTGGCAAAGGCCACGCTTAACGGCAAAAGCACCGTGGATTGGGACTCGCTGGTGGCGGATTACGACCGCATCCGCGAGCACATCGAGCACGTGATCACCGGCTTCGAGAACTTCAACGAACGCATTCGCAAGAACGTCTTCTACCTGCTGAACGAGGCGCGCGATCACCGCAAGTTTAACAACGGCATCGGCAAGGCGAAGTTCATCACCGAGCCGCTGACTTACATCAAGCTCGAGCCGGCGCAGTATCTTCTGATGACGATCCGCAGTCACGACCAGTTCAACACGCATCTATACGGTCTCGATGATCGCTACCGCGGCATCTACAACGGCCGGCGCGTGATCTTCATGAACAAGGACGACGTGAAAGAAGCAGGATTGCAGCAGGGGCAGCTCGTGGATCTAACCAGCCATTTCCGAGGCGAAGAGCGGACGATCCGGCACTTCCTGGTGGCGCCCTACGATCTGCCGCGGCGTTGCACGGCGACGTACTACCCGGAGGGCAATCCGCTGGTGCCGATCAACAGCGTCGCCGACCGCAGCAACACGCCAACCTCCAAGTCGATCGTCATTACGGTCGTGCCCTCGCCCGATGCCGCCGAGTACGCGCGGGGGATTCAGCAAACGATGCGCAAGGAAAAGACGGGCGCGCAGTAGATCAATTCCGGCCAATCGTTAGGTTTGCGCCGTTATTATAGTACCCCCTATGTCATTCCTCGATCGAGCATCCACCGTCGCCAAGTCTGGTTACAATCGCTGGCTCGTGCCGCCGGCCGCGCTGGCGATCCATCTGGCCATCGGCCAGGTGTACGCGTTTAGCGTCTTCAAGACGCCATTGACCCGCGCCGTCGGCCTTGCGGCTTCCAAACCCGGAGTGGACTGGACCGATTCGCAGATCGCCGTGATTTTCAGCATCGCGATCGTTTTCCTGGGCGCCTCGGCGGCCATCTTCGGCAAGTGGGTGGAAAAATCCGGTCCGCGCAAGACGATGATCGCTTCGGGCCTTTGCTTCGGCGGCGGGTTTGCGATCAGCGCGCTCGGCGTGCATCTGCATCAACTCTGGATGCTCTACCTCGGCTACGGGGTGATCGGCGGATGCGGGTTGGGCCTGGGGTACATCGCGCCTGTTTCCACCCTCGTAAAATGGTTCCCTGACCGGCCTGGCATGGCGACGGGCATGGCGATCATGGGCTTTGGCGGCGGCGCCTTCATCGGCGCCAACCTGAGCACAATGCTCATGGGCCATTTTCAGAACCTCAGCAAGGACGCCGCGGGCGTTTTCACCGAGATCGGCATCGCTCCGACGTTCCTCTGGATGGCGCTCATCTATCTGTTCTTTGCGATCTTCGGCGCCGCCATCGTGCGCGTGCCGGCGGCGGATTGGACGCCAGCCGGCTATGACCCGGCAACGGCTCGGAAAAGCACGCTCATCACCACGCATCAGGTGGCCCTTAGGCAGGCGTGGCGCACCCCGCAGTTCTGGCTGCTCTGGGTCGTTCTTTGCTTCAACGTCACCGCGGGCATCGGCATTCTGGAGACGGCGTCGCCGATGATCCGCGAAATGTTTCCCAAGCGGTTCCCTCAGGACACTGCGGCGCTCGTCCAATCCTCGACCGCAGTCGCCGGCGCGTTTGTGGCGTTGTTGAGCTTGTTCAACATGGCGGGGCGTTTCCTCTGGTCGTCGACGAGCGATTACACGGGTCGCAAGGCGGTGTACGCGATCTATCTGCTGCTGGGCGCGAGCCTGTACTGCCTGATCCCACTGGCCGGCCACACGGGCAACGTGCTGCTCTTTATCTGCATCACATGCGTGATCATCAGCATGTACGGCGGCGGCTTTGCGACGGTGCCGGCTTATTTGAAGGATCTATTTGGCACGATGAACGTCGGCGCGATTCACGGGCGGCTGCTGACCGCGTGGTCGGCGGCGGGCATTCTCGGGCCGTTGCTGGTCAACGGCATCCGCGATCACCAGAAGCTCGCGGGCCTGAAAGGGACGGACGTTTACGCGACGACCATGTACCTGATGGCTGGATTACTGATTGTCGCCCTGATTTGCAATCTGTCTATCCGCCCGGTCGCGGAACGGTTCTGGCATCGCGCCGATGACGGCGGGGTCAATCCAGAAGTTCCCGACAGCCAGGCTGCACCCTACGCTCCTACCCGCTGATCCCTATGAACGACCACGAATCTTCCTCCGCCGGCAGCAGCATTCCGCTTCTGGTTATCTATTGGGCTGTTGTGGGCATTCCGCTGGCCTGGGGCGTCTACAACACCTGGCTCAAGGTGCGGGTGCTCTTTAATTGAGGCCGGTGAGGATCAAGGGCGACAACAGTTACAACAAAATCTGAACGCCCTATGTTTGGTTTCTTTGAAGGCCATTGACTATGGGATGCGATTCTTGAAATAGTCGGGATGACGACTCGAATGCGCGACGGCGATTACAACGGCCTGCTGTCCGTCGGCGATGAATGCGATGTAATACGGAAATCCTGGTAAGTTGACGCGCCGGTAGCCTGCCGCGCGCAACCGCCAGAGTAGCGGGTGCTGAACAATGGCCGCACACGCGCTCTCGATCTCAGAACGAAATCGGACCCCGAGGCCATCTGAGGGAGCCTCGTAATCGCCGGTGATGCACTGGACTTCCGCAGATGCTTCCGGGAGAAACTCCAGCACGAAACTCATCGATCCGGAGCGATCTGCCGCAGCTGGGCAAAAACTTCTCCTGCTGGAATGGATTCGGATTCGCCGGACTGGAAGCGCGCAATGCGTCGCACAATCTCCGCCTCCCAGGCTACTTCGGCTCCCGGGTCTGGTTCGAGATCCACGCTGTCCAGAAGTTGCCGAGCCAGTGCAAGCCGCTGATCGGGTGGTAAAATCAGTGCATCATGAGCGACCGCATCGAGTGTGGGAGGCATGGCAGCATGGTAAAGCAGTGGCTCGGAGATGTCGAGTCGAGACGAACCGCGCAAAATGACCTGACGGGCCCAAACTCAAGCTCGACGGCGCCGGAATAACCAAGATAACCCTGATGTCGCCGAGGGTGAAAATTGGTTCGGTCTTGGCTACGGAGTAAATGCGAATAGCACAATCGGAAGGCTCGGCGTCCACACGGAAGATACGCACGGCGTAGTGACTATCGGGTGAGCGTCCACCAGTCATCAGCGTGTCCTCGGCTGAGGCGGCGACGCCACAGCACAGAAGTGCGACCGCCAAAGCGAGGGCTTTCAGAGAAAGCGAAGCGAGGAGATGCCCGACTAACGGTCCAGATTCAGGGACGAGCGCCGTAGCGCATTGTTAGGTGACTTCGTGTTTGCGTTGGATGTTGGTGAGTCGGCGAGCGCAAAGCGGTGCAAATAGCAAGCTCGCGCCCCCGGTGAGAAGGGTGATGAGAGGCTGGGTAAGTTGATAGAAAGCCGTCTCTCGCTGTGGATCGTTCTCGTGGGCAGCGCGAGCGACAAGGAAAAAGTAGTGAAGCCAATTGAGCGTGTTGGCGACGGACGACAGGACAAAGTAAAGGCCGAGAAACGTGAATGCGAAACAGTAAAGGTCATACTGTGAAAGGCCGCCGAGGCTGAGTTCTGGACTGGTCCGCGGAGTGACAAGGCGAGCAATAGCCTGCGACAAAAAGAACATGGCCACCGCCGCCAATAACATGATCAACGATGGGCCATAGTTCCCGTAGCTCGTCTGGCGAGAAGGATATGGCGCCATCGCCGCGGTAACCGACGCGAACATGCTGAGACCCTGCACAAACCAAGACAGCGAAAAAAGCCGTAGAACGATGGTGACGATGCTGTTGAGCGGCATTGTAGAGCGGGGTTAGAAGAAGTGACGCGCGGATTCGCGTAACGATCCAAGTTCAGCGACGGAGGCTGGCGATGTCAAGTAGTCAAGGTCCAAGAAAACTCCACCGCCAGCCTCCGTTCGTTGGAGCGCGTTGTTAGGCTTTTGGACGTCGCGAGAGTTAACACCCGATGCTCCAACCGGTCGAATATTTGAGCACTTTGATGCGCCGGTTGTTTTTGTCGTAAATCAGCGCGTAATGCCAAAATTCATGGCTGTCCGAAGCATTGATAACCACGGCGTGCTGGCCAGTGCCGTCTTCCAAGTAAGAAATTGCAGAATCATCGCCTTTCGCCCGGGCTTTCTCCACCTCTGGCAGCGTCTGGTAGAAAGCGCGTGCGTCCTGTTCAATCTCTTTGGGGATAGGGAGCGGCGGAGGGTTTCCGTCGCTGGAGAAGGTACGCAGCCCCTTCCAACTGGCCATCGGATCACTGTGAGGGGTGCAACCGCTGGAGGCCAAGCAAACGGCGATCAACAAACAGACCAAGAAGCGATGAGTGGACATGGTGGGACTTTAAGCCTAACATTAAGCTCGACGTATTTACCTTGTGTATATGCGATGGCGGAAGAGCGATGCCTTGGGAACTTTGGCCCGTTACCAACATGTGGAGAAATTCGCGACCGAAGCGGCTGTCGGAATGAGAATAATTTTTCTAGTAAGCGGCACGACACCTGCCACCATAGAAGCTGGCCGCTGAAATGACATCCAAGGCTGCAATCCATAGCAAGGTAGTTTTCATATATCGTATCGGTGGATAGGACAAACAATGAGAGGTGCTGATGCGAGTCGCCTTACTGCGCACGGCTTTGTATGTTTAGGTTTGCGCACTCTTTTACAATGTAATTCCTTTCAGGGCAAGAAGGAAACCGACACGTGCGGCCAGCGCGCAAGCCGAGGAGCGGTACGTGCCCTTCGGCGACGGCAACCACACCGCAAACTGCACGTACCTCAACCGCTGGGACGTAGGGTTGAAGCGAACCCGCTACGCCCGCCCGGACGCGGCGGCGCTCTGCTACGGCGCGTCGATGTATCGTCCAGGCAAGACCCCGGCCGTCCTGATCGTCCCGGACAAGAAGGACGACGCATAGACCCGCTCCAAGGGGGCGCATCCCGGCGGGGTGCTTCTCTCCTCCGCTGACTCCGCGTGAGAATATCTGCCATTGGATCGCGAATTCACCAGAAGGTCTCACGCAGAGACGCGGAGGCGCAGAGGAAGAATTCAGCCTCTTTCCCTTCCCCCTTTGCGGCTTTGCGACCTTTGCGTGAGGACCTTCCGGCCACCCCCCAGCGCCGGTCAGCGTGTATCCCGCTGACAAAACCGCTTTACACGACCGACGTTCTTTTGCGAAACTTACCGCCGTGCCGATGCTCCGTCTCTTTTTAGTCGCTCCCCTGCTCGCCCTCGGCGTCTCTGCCGCGCACGCCCAGAAGCAGGAGCAGACCATGCTAGACCGGATCAATAATCCGGATCTGACGCTCAAATTCGATCCCGCCGAGAAACAGTTCTCCGCCGGCGGGGCGATCAATAACAAAACGGCGAATACCAAGACGTTCGCCTTCAGCAAGTCGGCCTACGTGCGGGACGGCTTCCGCACCCAGAAGTTTACCGGCGGCAAAGATTTCGGCACGAAGGAATATACGGGCAGCAAGGACGCCGCCATCGCCAAACGCACCTTCGCGCAGGCGGATCATCCGTACGGCACCCGGGATTTCACCGTGCGCGACGCGATGGAGGCGAACAAAGGGCTGGCCGTGAAGACGTATTCCAATCCCAACCTCAAGGACCCCTTCGTGCCCCACGGCAAATCGCAGGGCACGATCGATACCTTGATGGAGGACAAAAACCTCGACATCGATCAGGTGCGGGAGCTGTTGAACAAGAACAAGTAATCCCCCGGGAGCTTGCCCTTTTTCTCCCGATGAGCGCCCGAACGTCGCCCGAAGAATCGTTGAGTCTCCTGCGGCGCGGCGTCGCCCATCTGGTCAGCGAAGGGGAGCTGCTGGAGAAATTGCGCCAGCCGCGGCCGTTGCGCGTCAAGCTCGGGGTCGATCCGACGTCGGCGGACTTGCACCTGGGGCATTCGATGGTCCTGCAGAAGATGCGGGAATTTCAAAACCTCGGGCACCTCGGCATTTTGATCATCGGCGATTTTACGGCCATGATCGGCGACCCGAGCGGGCGCTCGGTCACGCGGCCGCCGTTGACGCACGAGGAGGTCATGGCCAACGCCGAGACGTACAAGCAACAGGCGTTTCGCGTGCTGGACCCGACGCGCACGCAGATCGTGTTCAACGGGGAGTGGTTTGAGTTGATGCATTACGAGCAGGTGATCCGGCTCAACAGCCGCGTGACGCTGCAGCAGATGTTGCAGCGCGAGGATTTCAAGAACCGACTGGAAAGCTCCGCGCCGATCAGCCTGCACGAGTTGCAATACCCGTTATTGCAAGGGTGGGACTCGGTCATGATCCAGGCCGACGTGGAACTCGGCGGGACGGATCAGCTCTTCAACATCCTGGTCGCGCGCGACCTGCAAAAAGAGGAGGGACTTTCGCCGCAGGTGGTGATGACGCTGCCGATTTTGGAAGGTCTGGACGGCGTGCAAAAGATGAGCAAGAGCCTCAAGAATTACATTGGTCTCGCGGAGCCGCCGGAGGAGATGTTCGGCAAGGCGATGAGCATTTCGGACGAGTTGATGGCGAAGTATTATCCCGCGCTTTTCGGCGAGGAATTCCCGGCGGCGATTCACCCGATGGAGGCCAAGAAGAGCCTGGCGGCGCGGATCGTGGAGCGATACCACTGCGCGGCCGCGGCGAGGGAGGCGCGGGCGGACTTCGAGCAGCGCTTCAGCCAGAAGGATCTCGAGAGCGTCGACCTGCCGACGGTGACGCTGGAAGGCGACATCGTTTCCGCGGTGATCGCGGCGTACCAGCAAGGTTTTCAGGAGACGCGTTCCCGCGGCGAAGCCCGCCGCCTCATTGAAGGCGGCAGCATCCAATGGCGCGGCGAGAAGGTCACCGACGTGAAAGCCGCGCCCGATTTCAGCGTCGGCGGTGTGCTGAAATTGGACAAGAAGCGTGCGGTGCGAGTGGGAATGACCGTCACTTCAGAGAGCGGCGTTGACGCTGCTCTGGACGCACCGTAGTTTCCCAGGTCTAAGCAGGCGAATCTTGAAGCTTGACCGCGCTGAATGTAACTGATCGGTTTAGCACACCCCAATATCCTTATGCAGGTTGCCTCGTTCAAGCCACCAATTGTTGAGCCCTACAAAGTGACCCCTGTTTTTGGCTCACACCTCGTGCGACAAGCGCCGGCGGCGCCTGGCAAGAAAGAGGTTGTCGGTACGTTTGCCCGATTTGTCTGCAGCTTGACTGGAGGCGCGGTCTTGGGATCAAACTTCGGGGTGCTGACCTCGTTTCTAGGCGCTGCCGGAGGCTTACTTCTTTTCAAGCTGTCAGAGCACGGCAGCAGCCGCTGATGCCAGACCCCAATCTTGTAGGGATCTGGATTGCGCTGGTCAATGGACTGGCGCTTTTTATTACGGCTTGCATTCGCAAGCGAAGGTTCGATGCCGCAAACGTGGGGCTAGCGGGTGTTGCTTTTCTTTCGAGCTTTAATCTGTATCCGCCTATCGTGTTGCTTTTGTTCTCAATGGATAAAGCGTCGTACAGCATGTTGCCACCGCCGCTTCACGGATACGAAAAGTACCTTTCGCTCGCCGCGTTTTTATCCTTCTTGTTTACCGTGACCAGCATTGTGTCAGCCTACGCCAAAGCTTGGAAGCCGGACTAGGCCGAACCCTTCCGGTTTACGATTTGTTCCAGAATAAATCGCGCGTTTGCCCGCGCGGCATCCGGGGTCTGCAATCGCGCGATGTTTGCGCTCCATTCGCGGCAGATTTTGGCGTCGTCGGTGAAGGCGCGCTGCACGGCCGCGGCGATGCCCGCGGGATCCTCGCCGAGGCAGCCGGCGCCGCCGTCGACCAGCAATTGCGCGTTGCCCTCCTCCTGCCCCGGCGCCACCTGGCTGATGATCATCGGGCACCCCGCGGCGATCGCCTCCTGCGTCGTTGCGCCCCCGGCTTTGCTGATGATCACATGATGAGTCGCCAGAAGTTGCGGCACCTCTGTGGTCCAGCCGATTAATTGCGAACCTCCCGGACGCTCGCCCGCCTCGGCGATCAATCGCTGCGCGATCTCCCGCATCGACGCGTCGTTGCCCACGGTCACGGTCAGCGCGATGTCGGGCAACGCCAGCAGGCGCCGGATGACTTCCGGCGCCGACTTCTTGCCGGCGTTGATCATGTACAACACGCGCCGGCCTTGCGGTCCCGCGGGGTCGGGCCGCGCCGGCAAATTCTCGGCATAACGCGGATCGACTGGGAACCCGAGCGTGCGCACCTTCTCCGCCAGCACGCCGGCACGGCGCATGACTTCCGCGGTGGCCTCGTTAGGCACGCAGAAAAAATCGCTGCCGCACCGGTGCCAGACCGAGTTGATCGAGATGGAATCCGTCACGGTCATCACGCGCAGGAAATCGGCGGGACCGCCGCGCCGCGCGATGTCGTCCGCCAGGTAACCGTAAAATGGGTAAGTGGAGACGACCGCCGCCGGTCTCGTTTCCTCGAGCAGTTGGATGAACGCCGTGCGCAAGGTCGCGAAAACACCGAAACCGCCTTCCACCATCGGCGTGGAATCAAAGAGCCGATACATCGCCGACCACACCTGCGGCGCGCTGTTCATGAGCGTCACGTACCCCTTGCGAAACACCTCGTAGACCGATGGGTGCCGCATCCGGAAAATATCGACGAACTGCGCCTCATATCGGCCGGCGCCCACCTCGTCAATGGCCGCGCAGAGGCTGCGCGCCGCCGTGTTGTGGCCTTCACCGAACGCCGCGGAGCAGACGAGAATCTTACGCATCGGCCAGACTCACGGCGCCGGCCGCTTTTGGCAAGGAGCGGCGTTTCCAAAAGACAAAGATCACCGGGTAAACGAGCAACTCCAGCACGGCGCTCGTGACGATGCCGCCCACCATTGGCGTGGCGATGCGCTTCATTACGTCGGACCCGCTCTGCGTCGCGGGCGACCACAGGATGGGCAGGAGCCCGAAGAGAATGGCGCAGACGGTCATCACCTTCGGCCGGATGCGTTGCACCGCGCCTTCCTTGACCGCGGCGTGCAGGTCGGCCAGCGAATTCATCCGCCCGCCGGCGCGGCGTTCCTCCCACGCATGGTCGAGGTAGAGCAGCATCACCACGCCCGTTTCCGCATCCAGTCCGGCCAGCGCGATGAGCCCAACCCACACCGCCACGCTCATGTGGTAGCCGAGCAGGTAGAGAAGCCAGAATGCGCCGACCAGCGAGAACGGCACCGCCAGCAACACGATCGCCGTTTTCACGACCGATTTTGTATTCAGGTACAGCAACACGAAGATGACCAGCAGCGTAAACGGAATGACCGCCTTCAACCGCGCCTCGGCCGCCTTGAGATATTCAAACTGACCGGCCCATTGCGTGTAATACCCGGCCGGGAAATGCACGTTGCGGCTGATCTTCTCCGACGCCGCGCGCACGTAGCCCGCGATGTCGCTGCTGGTGGGGTCGATGAAAACGAACCCCACGAGTTGCCCGTTTTCATTGCGAATCGACGGCGGCCCGCTTTTGTATTGGATGTTGGCCAGCAGCGAGATGGGAACTTGCGCGCCGGTCGGCGTCGCCACGAGGACGCGCTTGAGCGAGTCGAGATCATCCCGGAAATCACGCGCATAACGGACGCTCACCGGGTACCGCTCGCGGCCCTCCACCGTGGTCGTGATCGTCTTGCCGCCGATGGCGCTCTCGATCACGTCGTTCACGTCGCCGACGCGCAGTCCATAACGCGCCGCGGCCTCGCGGTTCACCGTGAAATCGAGGAAGTAGCCCCCCGTCGTACGCTCGGCAAAGACGCTCCGGGTATTCGGAAAGCCGGTGAGCGCCTTCTCGATCTGCACCGCGACATCCTCGATGCCGGCCAGGGTCGGGCCGAAGACCTTGATGCCGAGCACGCTGCGGAAGCCGGTCGTCAACATTTCCGTGCGCGTCTGGATCGGCATCCAGAAGATGTTTGCCATGCCGGGAGTTTTGAGGCCGGCGTTCATCTCGGCGACGATCTTGTCCCACGTCATCCCGGGCCGCCATTGGTCGGGCGGCTTGAGGGTCACCACCGTCTCGAACATCGAGAGCGGCGCGGGATCGGTGGGCGTTTCCGATTGGCCCGCCTTGCCGAACACGCGCTCGACCTCCGGGATTTTGCGCAGTTGCCGGTCCTGGATTTGCAGGATGCGCGTCGCCTCGCTTACGGGCATGCCCGGCACGGCGGTCGGCATGTAAAGGAGGGTCCCTTCGTTGAGCGGCGGCATGAACTCACTGCCGAGCCGGCGAAACGGAATGATGGTCACAACTAACAACGCCAGCGCGGCTAATAATGTGAGCCACCGAAACCGCAGCACAAAATCCACCATCGGCCGGTAGATCCAGATCAGGAGCCGATTGACCGGATTCCTAACTTCCGGCGTGATCCGCCCCCGGATGAGCAGCGTCATCAACACCGGAACTAACGTCACGGCTAACATCGCGGCGAAGAACATCGAAAACGTCTTCGTGTAAGCGAGCGGCTTGAAGAGACGCCCTTCCTGCTCCGTGAGCGAGAAAACCGGGATAAAGCTGACCGTGATGACCAGCAGCGAGAAGAAGAGCGGGCGCCCCACCGTCTTTGCCGCGCCGATGATCGCCTCCCGGCGCTCCGTCTTGTCCGGCTCGCGCCCGCCAAAACGTTCCAGCGCCTTGTGCGCGTTCTCCACCATGATGATCGCGGCATCCACCATCGCGCCCACCGCGATCGCGATGCCGCCCAGCGACATAATGTTAGCCGTCAACCCCAGCCATCGCATCGGCAGGAAGGACAGCACGACTGCGATCGGCAGCGTGATAATCGCCACCAGCGCCGAGCGCACGTGCCAGAGGAACAGCAGGCACACCAACGCCACCACGATGCTCTCCTCTATTAACTTCTCGCGCAGCGTCCCGATGGAACGCTTGATCAAACCGCTGCGATCATACGTCGGCACGATGCGCACCCCCGGCGGCAGAGAGGATTGAATCTCGGCCATCTTCTTCTTGATGCCTTCGATCACGGTAAGCGCGTTCTCGCCGTAACGCATCACGACGATCCCGCCCACCGTTTCGCCGCGCCCGTCGAGTTCCGCGACGCCGCGCCGGAGGTCCGAGCCAAGGTGGACCGCGCCAACATTTTTGATGAGCACAGGCGTCCCGTTGGCGACCTTGAGCGGGATGTTTTCGATGTCCGCGACACTTTTGATGTAACCTCTCCCGCGCACGAAATATTCGGTGGATGCTACCTCGAAGACCTTCCCGCCCACGTCCGCGTTGCTCGCCTTCACCGCTTCTACCACGGCGCTGAGCGGGAGTTGGTAGGCGGCGAGTTTATTCGGGTCGAGATCGATCTGGTATTGCTTGACGAACCCACCCACCGACGCGACTTCCGCCACGCCTTTCACCGACTCCAGCGCGTACCGCAGGTTCCAATCCTGAAACGACCGCAACTCCGCCAGGTTGTGTTTCCCGGTGTCGTCGACCAGCGCGTATTCGAAGACCCAACCCACGCCGGTAGCATCCGGGCCGATCACCGGATTGACGCCTTCCGGCAGGCTGCCGCGCGCGCCGTTGAGATACTCCACCACCCGCGAGCGAGCCCAATAGATGTCCGTGCCGTCTTCGAAGATGACGTACACAAAACTCCGGCCGAACATCGACTCCCCGCGCACGAATTTGACCTTGGGCGCGGCGATGAACCGGGTCGAGATTGGGTACGTGATTTGATCCTCCACGAGGTCGGGCGAGCGCCCTTCCCAATCCGTGTAGACGATCACCTGCACGTCGCTCAAGTCGGGGATGGCGTCGAGCGGCGTGCGCTGGAGCGCGTAGACGCCGGCCGCGACGCCGAAGAGCGTAAAGAGGAGCACGAGGAACCGGTTCCGCGCACTCCAATCGATCACCCGTTCGATCATTGCCCGCCCCCTTCGAAGCTCTTGAGCGCGCCTTGCACCTTGGCCTCGGCGTCGATGAGGAAATTCGCGCTGGCCACCACGCGTTCGCCTTCGCTCAACCCCGTTTTGATCTCGTACCGGTCGCCGTATTTCTCGCCCAGCGATACTGCGCGGGGTTCCAGCCGGCCGCCCGTTTTGTCAACAAAGACGAGGCTGCGCCGGCCCGTGGGCATCACGGCGCCGACCGGGATGGTGAGCGCTTCGCGGCCGTTCTCGGTGTTGAGCAAGACATCGACGTACATCGCGGGCCGCAAGCGGAAATCGGCGTTGGCGAGGTCGATCCGCACCTGTGCCGTGCGTTGCGCGGCATCGAGGAATGGATTGATCAGACTCACCTTGCCCTCAAATGGCTCTCCGGGGTAGGCGGCGATCGTCACTTGCACCTTCTGCCCGAGGGCGACCCGCGCGAGTTCATTTTCGTAAACATCCGCCCAGACCCACACGTTCGAGAGATCGACCACGTCCACCAGATGCTCGCCCATCTTCACCGCCCGCCCCTGGTCGATCGGCACGGCCTCGACGATTCCCCGAAACGGCGAAAGCAGCGTCATATATTCGCCCGGGGTGCGGGTTCGTTCCAACTCCGCGATCTGGGCCGCGGTGACATTCCATTGCGCCAGCCGCCGTTTCGCCGAATCGATCAGTTGCTGCGCCGTGCGCTTCGCCTCGGCCGACCGACCCGCGTCGCGCATCTCCAGCAGGCTCACGAGCTCCCGCTCGGCCGTGAGCAGATCGGGACTGTAGAGGGTCACCAGGGGTTGATCCTTTTCCACCAACTCTCCTGGCGAACTCACGTGCAATGTCTGCACGTAGGCATCCACGCGGGCGACAAATTCCCAATGGCGCGCCTTGTCTGGCGCCACCAGGCCCACCGCGCGGATTTGCCCATGCAAGGGTTCCCGCGTGACCGTCGCATAGGTCACGCCGATCTGCTGCTGGCGCTCCGTCGGCACCTTGAACTCGCGCGGCGCCCCCTCGATCGATTCCGAGCCGACCCTCGCCACGGGCACCAGGCTCATGCCGCAGATCGGGCATTTTCCCTTGGGATCATACAGATGCACGGACGGGTGCATCGTGCAGGTGTAGTAGTCGATGTTAGTTTCTGCCCGCGCGGCGCCAGTTAGGATGGAGAGAATGGCGCCGCCGCTACAGGCGAGAAAACGCCGGCGAGTTAGTAAAGGATCTTTCATTTGGAATCAGGCAGAGCGTTGAGATCGACACCGACGACGGAAGCCAGCTCGGCGACGGCGATGTGATAGTCCGCCAGGTGCATCTGGCTTTCGGCCTCGGCGTCGCGCAGGGTGCGTTCGGCAGTGATGAGATCGGAGAAATTGCCTTTGGCGCTTTCGTACCCCGTGCGGCTGGCTGCGACCGCCTGCCGCGCGAGCGGCAGGATCTCGTCGCGGTAGACTTCGTAGTGATGGTGAAAGGTTTCGAGCTTGGTCGACGCGTCCCGCACCAAGCCCAGGGTCTCGGCGCGAAGCTGTTCCAATTCGGCGGTTTTTTGGGCCAGGCCAGCGCGGGCTTCGCGATTTTCCGCGCGGTACTTTTGCGGGTTGAGCCAGGGCACGGTGAAGGTGATCCCGACATCCACCTCGCTGATCGCCTGCGAGGCGGCGTTGTATTGTTGGGCGCTGAGGCGCAGGGCGGGATCGGGGAGCCACGAGCGTTTCGAGAGTTCCAGCCGCGCCCCGGCGGCCTCGATGCGCTTCTGGGCGATGCGCACCTCCGGGCGATAGGAAAGCGCCAGCGCGTCCAGGCGGGCGGGCAAGTGGACGTGCGCGTCTGCATCCAATGTGGGCAACGCACCCACTGGAGTGCGGGCGGGGCGGTTGAGCAGGACGTTGAGCGCGCTCTGCGCGTCGTCGCGCAAGCGTTCCAGATCGGCGCGCGCCTCCACGAGCCGCGCGCGCTCCACCGTGGCGGCCAGCACGTCGCCCTGCGTCTGCGTGCCGGCCTCGTAGCGGGCTCGGCTCAGGTCGGCGGCTTCGGCGAGGAGCGCTTCGTTTTGGCGGTTGAGCTCCAGTTGCGCCTCGGCGCTCGCCAGGCGCCAATACGCCGTCTCGACGCCGGCGCGCACATCGAGTTCCACGCGGCGCAGTTGCTCGTAGGCGGCCACCGCCTCGGCGCTCGCCTCGCGCGCCCGGGAGATATTCTTGCTGTTGAGCGGCGCCTTCTGCTCGACGGTGAGCATGTTGTCGGTGAACGCGTTGGATGGCACATCGACGAACCGCCCCACGCGCGTCTGAAACGA
>CAXUAZ010000031.1:0-1850 GCA_964249195.1 uncultured Chthoniobacterales bacterium | reverse complement strand
GAAACGACACGCTGAGATCATCCCACGCCGCGGCCTGCGGCACGCGCGCTTTCATCGCCTCCCAACGGGCGCGGGCGGCCTTCAGCGACGGATTCGCGCTCAGCGCGGCGCGGACTGCGCCGTCGACGACGCCGCTTTCAGCGCGCAACGCGGCAGCCGCCAGCAGGCTGCCGCAAATCAACAGGAATATGGATTTCATTGATCATGAGTTTTTTACGGACACCGGGAACACAGTTGGCAAATGCCCCAGGAAAAGGGCACACCTCGTCTGTCGATGTCCGAACTCAGATCAACCAGATACAACTCACCGCCGCCCGGGGCGCGCTCGTGCGCAACCGTTGGACGGCAATCTCACTGCGCCGGGTCTCTCGCGGCCGGGTAAGAAAATCAAAGGAAGACAGCAATGTGTAAACGACCGGCATCGCCGCCTGGTCGAGGTGCGGGTTGCTCGTCGTGCTGAGCGGTTCCGGGAGGGAGGGCGCCGGCGTAGCCCCAAGGCAGCAAGGCATCGTCGCGCAGCAGGAATGGCAGGTCGTGACGGCTGTCTTGCACGGCGCCGGTTGAGCGCCGGCGAGCCGCGCCGAAAAAAGGACGCAGATCAGCCCCAGCACGAAGGGCAGAGTTTTTAGCCGGCGTTCCATTGACGAGGAAGAGCGTTGCACGGATCGGCGTCTTTGTCATCTGTCGCTGTGTGATGAAAATCTGCGCCTTGAACCTTTCCATTTCCGCAAACGCCGGGCACTGTAGCTCCTGCCATGAAAACCTTCATCTGGTCCTGGCGCCTGCTCTGCCGCTGGCTCGTGGAGGCGTACTTCGATAACACCACGGGCCTCGCGGCCATGATGGCGTACGATTTCATCTTCCTGCTCGCCGCCCCAGGGCTGCTGCTGCTTTCCGCGTTGTTATCCCTCTTCGGCGCAGACCCCACGAGCCTGCATAACATCATCGTGATCATCGAGGGTCTCATGCCCCAGATGTCCAAGCCGATTATCGAACAACAGGTGGTCGCCCTCGTCGTCACGGGGTCGCACAGCCGGGTGGCGCTGCTCGGCATCCCGCTGGCGATTTATCTCGGGGTCAATCTGATCAACACGATCTCGCGCACGCTCAACCATTGCCTCGGGATCAAAGACCCCCAACGCTCGTGGTGGAACCGGTGGATCATCGCCATCCTCTTATTGTTCTGGTTTGGGGTGACGAGCCTGTTCAGTTTCAACGCCATCGTGTTCGGCGAGCGGTTCGCGGCGTTGATCCGCGCCAAATATGAGCTGACGATCCCGTTGCAGGAAATCGTGGCGGCGCTCAAATACCCGATCATCGCGCTGGCGTTGACCATTCTCGCGCTCGCGCTTTATCTGCTCACCCCGGAGGTGTACCAGACCGTCCGCCAGGCGCTGCCCGGCGCGATCTTCTTCTCGGTCGGCTGGCTGATCGCGACGGGGCTCTTCAGCGTGTACGTCAATCATTCGCGCTACACGGAGAGTTACCTGGGCATGGCGGCGTTGATCGTCTTGCTGACCTGGACGTGGCTGACTTGCCTGCTGCTTTTGCTCGGGGGGCGGCTCAACGCGGTGCTGGTGCAAAAGTGGCCCACGCGGCCCTGGGCGCATCGTCATCCGGTGCTCTCCGGGCGCGGCGTTCCTGTTCCGGCGGTCTGATTCTCTGATCCATGTCTGTTCCCCGCTTCCGCCGACTGCTCCCGCTGGCCGCCGGGCTGGCGTTGATCTCGCTCGCTCCTCACCTGCTTGCGCAGATGAGCACCGACGACCCGGAGACCCGCCGCCGCCGCGAGGCGTTCCTGCGGGCGCGCGAGGAGATGCGCACGCTCCCGCCGAAGCCGCCCGAGCGCC
>CAXUAZ010000030.1:0-26026 GCA_964249195.1 uncultured Chthoniobacterales bacterium | reverse complement strand
GCGGCGGATCGCGCGCCGTCGGCGTCCCGGGGGGATCGCCCTGCTGCACGAAGGTCCCGGCTCCGCCGCGGGCCGCGCGGCAGAGAACGTCGCCGCCGTGATGGAGTTCCTGCGACGCCAGGGATGGCAGGCAGCCTAGCTCTTCGGCAACGCCTGCAGCGCCGCAATGAATTTTGCCGGACCACCCTCCATATACCCAAGTTCCCCGACTTTCTTCCCGGCGCCGTCAAGCACCACGACCGTCGGAAAACCTTGGATCTGGTACTGCTTCGCCAGATCGTCGTTCTGCTTTTTCAAAGGAACTGGAAGGAGGAAACCGCGAGGGAAGTCCAGCTTCACCAGCACGAGGTTCTTCTGCGCGTAATCTTTGAAGGCCTGTTGGGAGAAAACCTCCTTGTCGAGCTTCTTGCACCACACGCACCAATCCGAACCGGTGAAATCCATTAACATCAGCTTCTTGTCTGTATCGGCCTTCTTCAAGGCTTTGGAATAATCGGTCTCCCACGTTTCGGCGCGTGCCGATAACGACGAGAGCGTCAAAGCGAGAGCGATGCTGAGGATCAATTTGTTCATAGAGAGATGAAGTGAATGGTTGCTAAATTCCCATGCTCCGCCCATTTGCGGGTTTTCGCAAACGCAATTCGCCGCGCCGCGATTTGCCCATTGAGACGTTCCCGGCTAACCTCCCCTCGAAATGCGCTGGCAAACTATCTATGAAGCGCGGTGGATCTTCGGCGTGCTCGCGGCGCTGGCCATCGCAAGCACATTCGTCACTCCCTGGCTCGCGCTCGTCTTTGCGCTATTGATTATCTACACGTTCTACTTCTTCCGGGACCCGGACCGGCTCAGCCCTGCGGATGAAGACGCGGTCGTCGCCGCGGCCGATGGCGTGATCGTCGAGATCGTCGACATGGAAGAGCCCGACGTGACGAAAAGTTCCATGCGCCGGGTCGCCATTTTCCTTTCGGTTTTCGATGTCCACACCAACCGCGCGCCCGTCGCCGGGACCATCATCCACAGCGAACGCCGCGTCGGCCGCATGCTCGACGCGCGGCACGCCGACGCCAGCCGGCTCAACGAATGCCGCACGTGGGGCATCGAGAGCGCCCGTGGGGTCGTGGTCGTCCGCCAGATCACCGGCGCGATTGCCCGGCGGATCGTGGCGTGGTCCAAGGTCGGCGAGCACGTTGAAAAAGGGCAGCGTTTCGGGATGATCCGGTTTGGCTCGCGCACGGAAGTCTACCTGCCGTTGACGGCCGAAGTCACTGTCCAGCTCGGCGACCGCGTGCAGGGCGGCGCCACCGTGATCGCGCGGCTGTCGTGAATATGGCGAGCAAACCGCCCATCGTGCTCAAGCAGGATTCGAACGATCCCAACGATCCGCCGATTTACCTCCTGCCGAACTTGATGACGGCCGGCAACCTGTTTTGCGGGTTTGCGGCGACGCTCAAGATTTTTGCGGGGACGCTGGTGGCGGTCGAGATCCCGGGGGCGATTCCCCATCTGGCGATCGACCGCTATCACGAGGCGATCTGGTTTATCCTGGCGGCGTGCGTGTTCGACCTGCTGGACGGGCGGCTGGCGCGCCTGGGCGGGCACGAGAGTCCTTTCGGGCGGGAGTTCGATTCGCTGGCGGATATCGTCAGCTTCGGCATCGCGCCGGCGCTGCTCGTGTACAAGATCGTGCTGGACGAGTTCGGCGGATTGGGGTTGACGATCGCGTTTATTTACCTGGCGTGCGGGGCGTTGCGATTGGCGCGGTTTAACTGCATCTCGGCTTCGATCGACGCCAGCGGCGAGAAGGCGCCGGCGGATCACAGCAAGAACTTCAAGGGGTTTCCGATCCCCGCGGCGGCGGGGGTGATCGCCTCGTTAACCGAATTCCTGCTCTGGATGGATGAAGGCAACCGGGAGATCGGCGTGTGGAAGTTCGCGCTGCCGCCGCTGATGCTGCTGCTGGCGTTCATGATGTTCAGCCGGTTCCGGTACCCGAGTTTCAAGGCGATCAACTGGCGCACGAAGCGGTCGCTGCCGGCGTTCCTGGTGATCATCGTGCTCTTGATGATGACGTGGCTCTATTACCAATGGATGCCGGCCGTGATCTTCCTTTCGTATCTGCTGTACGGCTTCCTGCGGCCATGGATCTCGCGCAGTTGGCAACGGGAAATTGAGCAAGAGTCCGGCGAGTCGGACGACGAAGCGGCGGAGTCGCTGCCGTAGGCGGAAAAGGCGGCGCGAAGCGCTTGACGTCAATGGATCAGGCGGTCCGAGCGCGATGGCAAATTTTCAAAGGCGCAACTGCGCTTGAAATCCGACGAGTGCAATGTAACATCGGATTCGGCCACGCGATCTGATACCAACTTCAGAAATCATCTGAATTTTGAAAAAGGACCGCCTCCAAACCGGTCCTCCTGAGCAGCGAGCTTGCGAGCGTCGCCGAAGGACCTTACTGACTTCTTCCGGCGCACGGGCAGCTTTGATCGACGTCCACCGCTCCCGAACCAAAGTCAGTAGGGTGTTTCGACTGCGCTCGTCCCTCGCTTTGCTGCTAATGAACCTACAGGGTGTCGAAGCGAGCGAAGTGAACTGCCCGAATGGCAATCGATCATGGGACGGCACGGAGGCCATCCCTCCAAAGCGACTGGCGGCACGCCCCCTGGTTCATCACTCCCTCTTCAACTCGCGCCGTGCGAGTTGAGGGACCTCAACATGACGGCTTTAAATGGCCAGCCAGATCATTGCTAAAGACGATCTTACTCATCCTTTGCGAAATTATGCAGTCAACCAAGATCCTCCCCGGGTTGATAGTGTGGCCGATCTCAGTATTACATTGCAATCGTGCAGCGTAACATCCGATTCCGGCCACGCGATCTTACTCGTCCACTGACGAACTCGGGGCTAACGCGGGTTGCCCCTTTGCTTTGACGGCAAAGGCTGAAACCTCGGTCAGTCGTTATCGAGAACCTTGATCTTGGCCACCGCCGGACTGCCCAACGTATAGCTGCCGCTGGCACTCGCCTTGAGCTTGATCTTGGCCACCAGGGCGCCTTCGTTGATCTGGTTGTCGATCGGCTTGATCTTGATCTTGGCCTTAGAGCGTATTAAATTGAATTGTAGCCGTCAGCAACTCACGGGGACGGCCATTAAAAAGTATACGGGGCGGAGCCCATCCCTCCAAATATTTGGAGGGACGACCTCTGTGTCGTCCCTGACTTCGGATGGTCGAGCGGCTATAGCTTTACTTTATATGCTCTAGAGGCCCCGGCGGGGATGATGACGCTGCCGCTCAGGGGTTGGTATTCCACGCCGGGCTTGGCGGAACCCTCGACCTTGTAGAGCACCGTCAAAGGCAAGGTCGTGTCGCCCGTGCGTTGCACCAACGCCTTGCCCGCCCCGCCGCCTTCGATGGCCTCGCCGGCGCCAGATGTTGTGATGGTCACCACCGGCGCGTCCACCGTGACGTTGATCGGCGCCGCCACGCTCGAAACTCCGGCTGCATCGCTGGCAATCGCCTCCACGATGTACTTCCCCCGGCCGGCGCCACAAAGGTGACGGCCGGCACACTGCCCGCGCTGGGATTCACGGTCGAGATCTTGGTTTGGTTCAGGTAGTGCTCCACCTGGGTCAACGCGCTCGTGCCGGGAGAGACGGCGGTCGCGACCGTGTACGATTGCCCGGAGACCAGATGCTGACCGTCCGTCAAGCCGCTCAACGTGATCGTCGGCGGCCGATCCACGCTCGCGGCCACCGGGGTAATTGTCTGCGTGCTGGAGACTTGGCTGGTCTCGAGCTTGCTCAATGCCACGGCCACCAGATTCACCTGCTTGCCCGCGGCCGGCACGGTGTAGGAAGTCTGGCCAGCACCAGGCTTCCCGGGGGTGGCTTCCGTCCGTGCCGTCGCCAAAGCTGTGGATGGTGGTGACACTCGCCGTGGTTTGACCCTGCAGGAACGGCGTGAACGCCGGCAGCGTCAAAGCCAGCGCGGAAAGGGCGATTAGGGGGTTAAGTTTCATGGTTTTAGTCATCCAAGGTGGTGCGGGTCGGGCGCATCGCCAGCCGCTTTTCGCGTTTCTCCATGCCCCACGCCAGCCAGATGCACAGTTCGTACAGCAGAAGCATGGGGCCCGCGACGATCAACATGCTGACCGGGTCCGCCGCCGGCGCGATGATGATGCCGGCCACCAGGATGATCACCATGGCATACGCCCGCGTGCGCCGCAGCGTCATCGCTTCGACAATGCCGAGCTTGATCAGGCCGATGATGACGACCGGCAACTCGAAGATCAGCCCGAAGATCAAAACGAAGTGCGTCGAGAAGGAGAAGTATTCTCCCGCTCGCCAATCGGGGCCAAAGCCCATCCCCTTCGAGTCGTAGTACAGCCACCGGAGCGTTGCCGGCAGCAGGAAGTGGAAGCAAAAGGAAGCGCCGCTCAGGAACAGCGCAAAACTCAAGCCCACCCCCGGCAGCACGTATTTCTTCTCCTGCTGATTAAGCGCCGGCAGGACGAACTGCGCCAGGAAGTAGAGCAGCAGCGGAAACGCCAGCGTTACCCCCGCGTAGAACGCCAGGCTGATCGAGATGCTCATCGACTCCGCCGGGTTGAGGGTTTGCAGATTGAGCGTGGCCGCGCCGAGGGCTTGCCGCAACGGCCGCTCGAGGAACGCCGCCAGTTGCATGCGGAACCCGAAGGAAAGCACCATCGCCAGGCCCAGCGTGAGCACCATCTTCAGCAGCGTCCAGCGCAGGTCCTCGAGATGGTCGAGGAACGGCTTGACCATCTCGTGATCCTTCTTCTCCCGGAGGTGGAAGAGTTTCTTCAGGACGAAGCGAAAGAGCATGGGAGCGCCAACAGTTGCCCGGAATGGGCCGATTGTCATGCGACGACGCTGACCAGCAGCCACATCATGGCCTCATTGTGCTTGCGGTAGATGAGCGGGGACCGGCTGAACGAACGCACCAGGCGCCAACGCCGCCCCGGCGGCGGCAGGGCCACGAGCCGCGGGTCATCCGTGTAGATCGCCTTCGCGGCGGTCCAATCCGCCGGCCACGCGGCGGGGTCGATCGTCTCGGCCCGGATCACGTGGAAATCCGCCGCGTACCAATCGGCGTGCCGCCGGTTATCGAGCAAGACCAGCCACACGCCGGCGCGTTGTCCGGCCGGGTGCCGGGCTTGCAGATAACGCATGATCCTGACCGGCGGCGCTTCTTCCGTATGATTGATCCCGATGAAAGGGATCGTCACCGCGAGCGCCGTCGCCGGCACGATCGCCGCGGCCCACGTCCATCTTCCCGGCAGCGTCCGCCAGCCCGCTACGGCTGCGAGCGCGAGCAGCGGGTAAATGGGGAGGTAATAGCGTTGATCTCCCGGAAGGCACGAGAACACGACGGCGATGTAAAGCGCCGCCCAAGGCCAATGCAGCCGCCAAAAGGCGCGCGCGCCTTCGCCTTCCCGCACGAGCTGCAGCCCGTGAAACGTCCAGCCGAGGGTCAGCATCAGCACGCCGGCCCAACCCCACAACCGCTTGAACGGAAACCCAAACCCGCGCGCCAGCCAGTCCGCGAAATGCCGCCCGAGCCGTTCCTGGAGCATCGCGTGGCTCTGCCCCTTCGCCCCGAGGAACACCTTGGGCTGGTCAAACCGCCACTGCCATTGCCGCAGCAACTGCGCCCCGTACGCCCACGGGTCTCCCGCCGACTCGGGCGTCCGCGCCTGCAACACCGCCACCGGCCCGAGCCAGCACAGGCAACCGCCCGCAAACGTCCCGAAGTCGATCGCCCACCGCCGCCAACCCTTGCCCCAGGCCGCCATGCCCAGGATCAGCGCGACGACCGGGAAATTCTGCGGCCGCGCGCCCACCGCCATCGCCCCGGCGAACCCTGCCACCGCCCCGCGCTCCTCCGTCGCCAGGAAGAGCGTCAACGCCAGGAGCCCCGCGCCAAGCGGGTCGGTCAGCACCTTGGTCGAGCTCATCCAACTGATCAGCAAACAACCGAGGGTCAGCGCGGTCAGCGTCGCCGTCAGATCTCCGAACCGCCGGCGCACCATCGCAAACCAGCACGCGACCGACAGCCCGCCGCCGAGCGCGCTCACGAGTTGCAGCGACGCCGGCACGTCGAGCGGCAGCAGGTGCGTCACCGCCCAGCCCGCGCCGATGTAGAGCGGGTAACCGGGCGGGTGCGGCTGATGCCGCCAGAGGTTGAAGTCACCGACGCCGAGCGCGAATTGCACGCTGTCCCACTCGTCGAGCGAGGGGCTGCGGGTCAGGAAGTAGAGCGCCGCAAAGAGAAGCCCGAGCCCGAGCGCCGCCCGGAAACCCGTCGCCGGGTTCAAACCAGCCCCCGCGCGCAAAGCTTCGCGTACAAGCTCAGCGTGTTGGCGTTGGTGATCTCGTTGTCGGCGATCATGCGCCGCAACTCCGCCGGGGTGAACTCCCGGCAACCCACGATCCCCTCGTGCTCATCGTACGAGCTTCCCCCCGCCGAGAGCGCCACGCCGCGCGCAAGAAAGAGGTGGCTGTGCTCGTCGGTGAACCCCTGCGACGTAAAGAAGTAGCCTAGCGCGATCAAGTCGCCCCGCCCGTGGGCGGGCATCTCGTATCCGGTCTCCTCCTTCAACTCGCGGATGGCCGTGGCGCGGATGACCCTCTCGTCGCAATCGTTCTCCTCGTCGATCTGGCCAGCGGGAAACTCCCACAGGATCGACCGGACCGGCACGCGCTCCTGGCGCACGAGGACGAAGTGGCCGGCCGCCGTCTGCGGCGCGATCACGACCGCCGAGCGCCGATGCACCACGGTCCATTCGACCGGTTTATCCTTACGCGAAGGGGTCAGCACCTTCTGGGTGACCACCGAGAGGTGGGAACTCTCGAAGTTCACCTCTTCGCCGACGGTGCGCCAGCCGGGAGTGTCGCGGACGAGGTTAGTTTTCCGGGGCATGAAGGACCTCCTGCCATTCTTTGAGCCGCGCGGCAACGTTGGAAAATGACGGCGCCCCGACCCCGCGCCGGCTCTCCAGCGAACACCGCACGTCGAGCACCGCATAGACGTCCTCGCCAAACGCCGGGTTCGCCTGCCGGTAATCGTCGAGCGATAGCGCGGGAAAACCGACCGCGCGCTCGAGGCACAGCGCGACCAGTTTGCCGATCACCTCGTGCGCCTGGCGGAAAGGGACGCCCTTGAGCACGAGGTAATCCGCCAAGTCGGTCGCGAGCAGGATGGGATCGCCGGCCGCGCGCGCCATGTTCGCGGTCTCGGCCCGCGCCTCGCGCAGCATGGCGGCGAAGATGGCGAGTGCGGCTTTGAGCGTGTCCACCGAGTCGAAGACGGCTTCCTTGTCTTCCTGCAGGTCGCGATTGTAGGTCATCGGGAGGCCTTTGAGGGTGGTCAACAGGCGCACGAGATTGCCGTAGAGGCGGCCGGTCTTGCCGCGGGTCAGTTCGGCGACGTCGGGGTTCTTCTTCTGCGGCATCAGGCTCGAGCCGGTGGTGAAGGCGTCGCTCAACGTCAGGAAGCCAAACTCGGCCGACGCCCACAGGATCACGTCTTCGCTCAAGCGCGAGAGGTGCAGGCCGATCATCGCGGCGTCGAAGGCGAACTCGCACGCGAAGTCCCGGTCGCTCACGGCGTCCATGCTGTTCTGGCTGAGGCGCGAAAAACCGAGGAGGTTCGCGATGAGCCGCCGGTCCAACGTGATCGTCGACCCCGCCAGCGCGCCCGACCCAAGCGGGAGCACGTCGAGGCGCTTTGCGGCGTCGAGCAGACGCCCGTGGTCGCGGTCGAGCATCTCCACATACGCCAGCAGGTGATGGGCAAACAGCACCGGCTGCGCGCGTTGGAGGTGCGTATAACCGGGCATCACCGCCTCGGGAAAACGCCCGCCCAATTCCACCAGCGCCCGTTGCAAATCCCGCACGCCGCGCCGGATTTCGACGATCTCCGCGCGCAGATACAGCCGCAGGTCGAGGGCGACCTGGTCGTTCCGGCTGCGCGTGGTGTGCAGCTTCGCGCCGGCTGGGCCGATCCGGGCGGTCAGCTCGGCCTCGATGTTCATGTGGATGTCCTCCAGCTCCGGCTTGAAGACAAACTCGCCCCGCTCGATCTCCGCCCCGATCTCGCGCAGGCCGGCTTCGATCACCGCGCGCTCGTCTTCGGTCAACAACCCCGCGGCCTTCAGCGCGGCCGCATGCGCAATCGACCCTTCGATGTCATGGGCGTAGAGCCGCCAATCAAATGACACGGACTCGCTGTACGCGCGCAGGAGCGCGTCGGTCCCTTGTTGAAATCGGCCCTTCCACATGGAGCGATCAGCATGGGGGAGCCCCCGAGAAAATCAAGGCCGGTCTACGCCAGCCCCGACGCGCGCACTTGATCGATAAAGACGTGATAGAACTCCTTCTGCCGCGCGACCCCGCGCCGCAACACGGGCTTCAGGTTATTCAAATCGTTGACGTTGAAAACGAGATCCACGCTAAAGATGAAAGCCATCATCTCGTCGTTCGTCATGAGGCTCGTGCCGATCAAGAGCAGGAACTGATTGCGCCGCTGCGCGCCCGGCATGTGGATGGCCTCATAGAGCACCTGATTGTTATTGAGATGATAGTCGCTGAAATGTTCGTCGACGACCACCACATCATAAGGATGCGTCTTGAGTTTTAGCGAAATATCCTCGGCAAACAGGCCGACGTGCATCTTGTAATCCATGCTCGTCAACTGATCGACGACTATTTGTTGATAATCCGGTTGGTCGATGCAAACGAGCGCCGTCAAATCGCCCGGCTCGAAGATATCGAACCTCGTTTCAAATTCCTGGCTGGAGGTAATGGTCATAACGTTTTTTAATAACGTCCGGCGGCGACGGTATCGAGTCGCAGTCCGCTCACTCGATCTTTTTCTTCGCCGCGGCTCTTCTTGATGAGATCGATCTCGCGCGTGATCTTTCCTTTGCGCGAGGCAAAGAGGGTGGCGGTTTCTTCATCGATGCCGCCATCCTCATATGCTTTGATGATGGACTGATCGAAGGTCTGCCAGCCGAAGGGTTCGCTGGCTTCGATGATATCATAGAAGCTGCGTCCTTCTTCTTCTCCGAGCGCAACCGCTTCCTTCGTGCGCAGGCTGCTGCCAAGGATTTCGAGCAGGAGTTGCCGGCCGCCGTTGACCCGCGGCGCCAGCCGCTGGCTAATCACATAGCGCAACGTATCGGAAAGCCGCTGGCGCACGAGCTTCTCCTCCCCCTGGTCGAACAAACCGAGAATACGATTGATCGATTGGCCAGCATCGATCGTGTGCAATGTGCTCAAGACAAGATGGCCTGTTTCCGCGGCCGTCATGGCGATCTCGACGGTCTCCCGGTCGCGCATCTCACCGACGAGGATCACCTTCGGCGCCTGGCGCAACGCGGCGCGCAGCCCATTGGGGTACGTGTCGAAGTCCTGCCCGAGTTCCCGCTGATTAAAAGTGCCGGCGTAATGCTGATGCACAAACTCCACGGGATCCTCGAGCGTGATGACGTGCACCGCCTGCGTGCGGTTAATTTCGTTGAGCACGGCGGCGAGGGTGGTGGTCTTGCCGGAGCCGGTGGCGCCGGTGACGAGCACCAGGCCAGTTTTCTCTTTGCAGATCTTCGCAAAGATGCCGGGAAGATTAAGACTATCAATTGTCGGAATCGTCGAATTGAGCTTGCGCATGATCACCGAGAAGCGCCCCTGCTGACGGAAAATATTCACGCGAAACCGCGCTTCGTTGCCGAGTTGATAGCCGCAATCGCAAGACCCGTGTTCTAACAATTCACGGATCAACCGGCGATTATTGCCAATGATATTGAGCGCAATATTTTCGGTTTGATAAGGCGTGAGCGCGTCGATGGGCGGATCGACCGCAATCGGTTTAAGCTGACCGAAGGCTTCGACCTGCAACGGGCGGCCGACAGAGAAATTCAGATCGGAGATGCCGTCATAGCTCTGCAGCATGGCCGCGAGGATGGCGTCGAGTTCTACGTTACGCATAAGGGGAAAGGCAGAAGGCAGAAGGCAGAAGGCAGAAGGATGAAGGATGAAGGATGAAGGCAGAAAGAAGCAGCATCTGAGGGGGATTTAATTCTGCCTTCATCCTTCTGCCTTCTGCCTTCACCCTTAGTCCTCAAAGTCGTCCGGCGGCTGTTGCAAAAAGGGGCGGAATTTCTTCTTGTCGTTCGCCTTGTCGTACGCTTCTTCGGGTGAAATTCGCGCGGCGCGAAGATGGTCCATGATCGCGTCGTCCAACGGCTGGTTGCCCTTCTTCTTGCCCACCTGGATCATGCCCGGAATCTGATGGGTCTTGCCTTCGCGCACCAGATTCGCAATCGCGCTGTCGAAGACCAGGATCTCCAACGCGGCCACCCGGCCCGGCTTGTCGATGCGGCGGAAGAGATTCTGCGCCACCACTCCTTTGAGCGACTCTGCCAGCGTCGCGCGGACCTGGTTCTGCTGGCTTGTGGGGAAGACGTCGATCACGCGATCCACCGTCTTTGCGGCGCTTGACGTGTGCAACGTGCCGAAGACGAGGTGGCCCGTCGCGGCGGCGGTCAGCGCCAGCTCAATGGTTTCCAAATCGCGCATTTCCCCGACCAGGATGATGTCCGGGTCTTCGCGCAAGGCGCCTTTGAGCGCGGCGGAGAAACTCTTGGTGTGCACGCCCACCTCGCGGTGGTTGACCAGACATTGCTGGCTCTTGTGCACGAACTCGATCGGGTCCTCCACCGTGATGATGTGGTCCTGGCGGTGCAAATTGCAGTAATCGATCATCGCGGCCAGCGTCGTCGACTTGCCGGAGCCCGTCGGGCCGGTGACCAGGACAAGCCCCTTCTTGAGCATCGGGAAGCGCTTGAGCACCGGCGGCAGGCCGAGATCGTCGCAGGTGAGCACCTTGCTCGGGATCAGGCGGAACACGGCCGCGATGCCGTACTTTTGATTGAGGAAGTTGGCCCGGTAACGGGCGACCCCGGGAATCTCGTAGCCGAAATCCACGTCGCCGGTCTCCTCGAAGATTTTGATCTTCATCTCCGGCGCAATCTCGTAGACCATCGACTGGAGTTCGTCGTTGGTCAGGGGCGGGTAATCGACCCGGATCAAGTCGCCGTTGATGCGGAGCATCGGCGGATTGGAGGTCGAAAGATGAAGGTCCGAAGCTTTCTGCTCGGACATCAATTTAAAGAATGCGTCGATCCTGGCCATGGTGGTTGCGGCGGCTAATGCGGCGAGTTCCTCAGAGTAGCTGGATCGATGCCACACTCGACTGCGGGAGCGAAAGAAGGCGGCCGGATCGACTCGCCAAACAGCAGGAGGATTGCCTCCAACCGGCTGGAGGGATGGCCTCCGTGCCGTCCCATTTTGCAAGCGGTGAACTCCGATCGGAGCTGCCCGTGCGCCGGCAGAAGTCAGTAGGGTCGTTCGGCGACGCTCGCAGGCTCGCTGCTCACGATGACCGTTCTTGGAGGCGGTGGCGCCACCCAACCGTCGCTACGGGCGTTGGCGATGGGCCAGCACCGATTGGATCTGGCGAATGAGGCGCTCGCGCTCATATGGTTTAGGCAAAAAGCCGCTCAGGCCGCGCGCCAGCATCTGGTGGAGCTTGCCCTTCTCCGGCGCCGAAAAACCACTGCTCACCACCACCGCCACGTGCGGGTTGATCGCGAGCAATTCTTCGAAAACCAGTTCGCCGCTCAAACTCGGCAAATCGAAATCCAGCATTACCAAATCGATCGCCGTCCACAGCCGGCCATACGTCGAGATCGCCTCAAAACCGTCGCGCACGCTGATCACGCGAAAATCCTCCTGGGTGAGGATGTTCTCCACCTCTTGCAACACGGCGACGGAACTCTCCGCCACCAGAACCACCTCGCGCATCCCGGTCGGGTTTGCCATCGTGATTTGCTCGATCGAACTGGGCGGCTCGTAGTGGCGCGGCGCCTCCGGCGCTTCAATCGGCGGCGGCGGCGGCGGCTCGGCCGTGAGCTCTTCCACCGTGCTCTCCAACCGCTCGATCACCTTAGCGTTGAGCATGCGGGCATCGCGAATGGCGATCACCACATGGTCCAAAAACGCCTGGATCTCCAGCTCCGTGCGATCCAGCAGCGCGGGAAAACGCCGGAAATCGGCCATCCCGCGCAACGTCTCGTTCAGAGCGCGAGCGGATGCCAGGGCATCCTCGATTTCGGACGCATTCATTGTCGCAGCGAAAGGCTGAAGAAATCCTTGAAAACCGCCGCGTACACGGGCTGTTTCATCGGGGGCAGCCACTCGAGATTGAACTCCGCCGGCTGAATCCAACGCAGCGCCTGGAACTCGCGGCACTCCGTCGCGAGATCGATTTTATCTTCCGGGGCGATCAGTTCCACCAGGAAGTATCGTTGCTCCTGCCCGCCGAAGCCTTCTTTCGTTCGGCCATCGGCAAACTCGTACCGGTACGGACCGTGGCTTTCGGCGATCAGGTAGTCGGCGGGTGCAAGCGACAACTCTTCGGTCAGTTCGCGCTTGAGGGCGTCTTCCGGCGTCTCGATGGGGTGGACGCCGCCTTGCGGAAATTGCCAGCCGCCGGCGCAATCGGACCGTTCGCAGATGAGGATGCGACCGTCCTCACGCTTGACGATCGCCGCCACATTGGGACGATAGACCGGCACGGCGTCTTCAGACGTTCATGATCCCGGGCCGGCCAATGCTCGTGTACTGAAAGCCCAGGTGCTGCATGGTGGTCGGATCGAGCAGGTTGCGGCCGTCGAAAACCATCGGGGACGCCATCGTTTCCTTGAGTTGGGCGAGGTCCACCTTGGCAAACTCGTGCCACTCGGTGGCGATAATCAACGCTTCGGCGCCTTTGGCAGCCTCCAGGGCGGACTCGGCCAGCTTCACCTCGGGGATCATCTTGAAGTGACGCACGTTTTCCATGCCCTTGGGATCGTACGCGGTGACGTGCGCGCCTTCCTTGAGGAGATCGCCGATCAGGTCGACGGCGACCGAGCAGCGGATGTCGTCAGTGTCCTGCTTGAAGGTGAGACCCCAGACGGCGATCTTCTTGTCGCGCAGGATCCAGAGCTTGTCGCGCAGTTGCTTCATGAAGCGCTCGCGCTGGCTGACGTTGATGCGCTGGACCTCCTTGAGGAGCGTGAACGGCACGCCGAGTTGATCGCTGATGGCGATGAACGCCGCGAGGTCCTTCGGGAAACAGGAGCCGCCGTAGCCGAGGCCGGCGTTGAGGAAATTGCGGCCGATGCGGCGATCCATGCCGATGCCGTCGGCGACTTTCTCAATGTCGGCGCCGCTGGCGTCGCAGATCGCGCTGACGGCGTTGATGTAGCTGATCTTGAGCGCGAGAAAGGAGTTGGCGGCGTGCTTGATGAGCTCGGCCGAGTTGATGTCGGTCACCAGGATGGGCGCCATGAAGGGCTCGTAGAGTTTCTTCATGAGGGCGAGGGCCTTGTCGCTCTTGGAGCCCACGACGATGCGGTCGGGGTGCATGAGGTCGTCCACGGCGCAGCCTTCGCGCAGGAACTCCGGGTTGCTCACCACGTCGAACTCCGCGCCCGGCTTGCCGTAGCGCTTGATGGTGTCGGCCACCTTGTCGCCGGTTTTGACCGGGACCGTGCTTTTGTCGACGATCACGCGGTATTGGCCGGGCTTGAGGACGCCGGAGATTTCGCGCGCGACGCGTTCGATGTAGCTCAGGTCGACGCTGCCGTCGTTTTGCGGCGGGGTGGGCACGGCGATGAAAACGACCTGCGAGTGGTCGACGCCGTCCTCGATGCTGTTGGTGAAGCGGAGGCGGCCGGCGGCGACGTTGCGGGTGACGAGTTCCTCGAGGCCGGGCTCGTAGATGGGAATGTTGCCCGCTTGCAGGGAGTCGACTTTGCGCTGGTCGTTGTCGACGCAGATGACGGTGTGGCCGACTTCCGCGAAACATGCCCCACTGACGAGTCCGACGTAGCCGCTGCCGATAATTGAGAGATCCATAAATGACGAAACAGTTGATTCAGGTACTAGCAGGAAGCGTTCTACGGGATTTCCGGGCGGGCCACAATAGGGAATCTCGCAAGTTTCTCGGCTTTGACAAACTTGCTCCCCTGTGAGAAATGCCCCCGTCATGAAAACCCTATCGCTTGTCGCTCTCTCGCTCACTCCGTTGTTGGCCGCCAGTTCCCTGGCCCAGGCGCCCTCGGCCCCGGTCACTCCCAAGGAGAAGCTCAGCTACGCGATCGGCATGGACGTGGGGTCCGCGATCAAGAAGCAGGGGCTGGACGTGGACGGCCAGTTCCTCGCGGCCGCCGTGCGCGACTCGATCGCGGGCGGCAAGTTGCAGATGACCCAGGAAGACATGATGGCGACGCTCAAGGATTTCAGCAAGCAGATGCAAGCCAAGCAGCAGGCTGCTTCCGCCGCGGCGGGCGCTGGCGCCAAGGCGGAAGGCGATAAGTTCCTCGCCGCCAACAAGGCCAAGGCCGACGTGAAAACGTTGCCGGACGGGCTGCAATACAAGGTGATCAAGGATGGAACGGGGCCTTCGCCGAAGGCAACTGACACGGTGAGCGTCAACTACCGCGGGACGTTTATTGACGGGAAGGAATTCGACAGCTCGGAGAAGAATGGCGGCCCGGTCAGCTTCCCGGTCAACGGGGTGATCAAGGGCTGGACGGAGGCGTTGCAGTTGATGAAGGTCGGCTCGAAGTGGCAGCTCTTTATTCCCGGCGATCTGGCGTACGGGGCGGAGGGGCGGCCGGGGATTCCGCCGAATTCGACGCTGTTGTTTGACGTGGAGTTGCTGAGTGTGAAGTAACGGCGGCGCCTTAGCCTCTAGAGGCTTTGAAGATCGCTTACTTTTTCTCCCGCTACCCGGTTCCTTCGCAGACCTTCTGCGACACCGAGATGCGGGCGCTGGAAGCGGCCGGGGTGGAGGTGGAGATATTTTCCTGCAGCCCGCCGACCAGCAGCTTCCGACACGGGCCGGAGTCGCGGCCCCGCGCGCCGGTTTTTTATGCGCCGCCGGCGCCGGCGCTCAAGGGCTGGGAAGCAGCGGCGCGCCAACGCGGAGATTGGCCGGCGAAGTTGATTGCGGAACACGAGGCGCGCTTTGGCGCGTCGTATGAGCCTGCCCGGAGGGCACTTCATGCGCTGTACTTTGCCGATCTTGCCCGCCGGCGCGGGGTGGACTGGATTCACGTGCATTTTGCCAATCGGGCGACGCACGCGGCGGTTTTCCTGCGCGCGCTGGGCGGGCCGCCGTTTTCGTTTACCGCGCATGCGCAGGATTTTATGGTCGATCTCGGCAGCGATGAACTGCTGGCCGAGATGGGTGCGCGAGCGGAGTTCGTGGTGGCGGTTAGCGATTTCAGCCGGGAATTGCTGGCGGCGAAATGTCCGGCCTCGCATATTCATCGCATCTATAATGGTCTGGAGGCGGAGCAATGGTCGGCGCCGGTCGCGTCTGTGCCGGATGGGATGCTGAAGTTTTTCAGCGTGGGGCGGTTGATCGAGTTCAAGGGGTTTCAGGACTTGATCGGCGCTTGCGCGGAACTGGGGTTGCGGGAAATTCCGGTGCGTTGCGAGATCGCCGGAGACGGGCCGATGCGCGGAGAACTGGAGGCGCTCATCCGTGAACGCGGCCTGGAGGATTGCGTGAAATTAGTGGGTCTTCTGCCGCAGGCGGCGATCCGCGAGCGGCTGAAAGGATGCGACGTGTTCGCGCTGGCCTGCCGGGTGGATGCGCGGGGCGCCTGCGATGTTTTGCCGACCGTGATCACGGAGGCGATGGCGGCCGGTCGTCCGGTCGTTTCCACGACGGTCGGGGGCGTGCCGGAACTCGTCGTCGATGGCCAAACCGGCCTGCTCGCCGCGCCGGGCGACATCCCGGCGATGGCGGACGCGCTCGCGATTCTCACCGATCAATCGATCCGCGAGCGGATGGGACGGGCAGGACGGGAGCGTTTCCTGGCGCGGTTCACGGCGCGAGATTCGAGCCGGCAATTGCGGGAGCTTTTTGAGCGCGCGGAAGGTGCCGCGGGGGCAGTGGAATCTTCCAACGGAATCGTGGCCATCGTGCCGCAGTGGCCGCCGGCGAATGGCGCGGCGCTGGAATTGCGCGCGCAGTTGCCAGGGCTGCGCGTCCTGGCGTTGACGTGCCTGCCGCGGCCGGCCCTGGCGGCGGCGGAGCGGGTGGGGGAGTTTGAATTTCTCCCCGATGCCATGGCGGTCGAGGCGGTCTGGCGGGAAAATCCGGACCTCGCGCGGCGGCTGGAATCGTGGCGGACGGAGCTTGGCGGCGCGGTGGAAACGGAGGCGTTTTTGATCGAGGCGCGGCGGGCGTTGTACCTGCATCTGGAACTCGGCGCCCGTGGGCCGGTGCGGCATTTGCACGCGCTGGGGGCAGGGGCATTGCTGGTGGGCTGGCTGGCCGCGCGGTTGGGTGGCGTGACCGCAAGTTTCGTCGCGGAACGGGTGGCAGGTTCCACCTTGCGGCGGCTGGCGGGTGGGTTTGTCGGAGGGTGGTTAAGCGAGGAGGAACCGGGCGTTTTTCCGCACGCGGAGCGGCTGGCGCGTTGGGCGGGGCTGTGATCGCGCCGGATTTTACTTCCCCGGCGGCGGTTTGTTTCCGCATCATGCGCGCTACGTTTGCCCCCTTGCCTTGAAAGTCGCCGTCGTCATCCCGCTTTATAATCACGAGCGTTACATCGGCGCCGCGATCGATTCGCTGCGGGTGCAGTCGCGCCCGCCCGATCGCGTGATCGTGCTCGATGACGGATCGACCGACGGCTCGGTGAACGCCATCATCAAAGCCGCGGCGGCCGCGGGGGCGGATTCACCCGGCACGCGCGGGTCGCCCATCGCCACCAAGACGGACGTCCTATTTCAGGAAAACGCGGGCGCGCATTGCACCATCAATCGGCTCGTCGAGATGGTGTCGGATTGCGAGTATGTCTCCATTCTCAACTCCGACGATTGCTATCACCCGCGCCGCATCGAGCGTTGCCTCGACCACATGGAGGCTCACCCCGAGACGGGCATCGTCTGCACGCGGCTACGCTTGATCGACGACGCGGGCAACACCCTCCCCGTGGACTCCCCGCGCTCGCGGTGGTTTTCCGCGGCGTGGAGTTTTCGCCACAGCGCCGACGACAACTCCAAGCTCGACCTCGCCGAGTGGCTCGGGCTCGCCAACTTCCCCGGAACCACCAGCAACTTCTTCGCGCGCCGGGAATATCTGCTCGCTCATCCGCTGCGCGATTACCGGTTTGCGCACGACTATTATGCGCTCGTCGCGGCCGCGTTGGAAAACCGGCTGGCGGTGCTCGACGCGGAGTTGCTCGACTACCGGGTGCACGGCTCGAACACGATCAACACGGCGCCTGAAACGTTGATCCGCGAGATGCTGCGCGTAAACCTGGATCTTGCCCGCGAGTTCGGCCCGCGGCTGTTGAGCGAACCGGAGCTCCGGGCGAATTTTACGCGTTATCAGCGCTCGACGTGGAGCAATGTGAGCGGGTTCCGCGCAGACCTTTTCTGCATGTTGCTGATCGGGGCGGTCGTGGGGTTGCCGGCGGAGGTCGTGGCGGCGTTGCCTTCGGTGCTCGATGCGGAGCGCGTGCCGGAGATCGGGCAGTACCCGAATCGGGCGTTGGTCAACGCGTACGATGTGGCGTCGGCGCTGGCGCCTACTTCCGGGTTGGCGGACAAATTCTTCGCTCTCAAGGCGCAGCTCAGTCTCGCGCGGGCGGCGGGTCAGCCTTGGCAGGATTACCGGCAGCTGCAGGCGGCGCTGCTGGGGTCGAGGTGGTTTGCATTGGGGCGGTTGCTGGGTTGCACCCGGGCGATCAACAAGGCGGGTGGGAAGACGGCGCAGGAAAAGTTGTCGATCCTGCGCGAACGCGTGGGGGCGTCGAGGTGGTTGCGGACCGGACGGCGCCTGGGGAGCAGTTCCGCGCGGGCGCTGATTGCGATGGCCAACGGGAAGAGGTAGCGGGTAGACTCCGACAGGAGCTGCCCGAACGGCAATCGATCATGGGACGGCACGGAGGCCATCCCTCCAAATTGCCTCTTTAACTCGCGCCGCGCATTTAGTCCTTGCGGCCGAAGATCCGGCTCAACACGCCCGGCGACGAGTGCGTCATGCTGAGGCCGGCCCGGCGGTGCTTGCGGCGCTTGCGCACTTTGATCCGCTGCGGCGGCTCGCCGGCGCCGGGGACGGCCGCCACGGGGATGGGCGCCGGGAGCACGTAAGAAGGTTCGTTCGCGTGAGATTCCGCTCCTTGCTCCGACTGCAATTTGGCACGCGGTTTTTCCCGGGGCTTGATGATCGTCAGATCGCGCACCGGCCGCTTCTGCCGCCGCTCCTCACGCGTGGCTTTCGGCGGCTTCAACCCGTCCGAGGCGCGGCCCCACTCGATCGTGTTGTACAACAGCAAACTTCGCACGAACACCTTGAAACGGGTCCAGCGGGTGACTTTGGGAATTTTTGGCAAAACAGGGGGGGCTCCTCGTTCGAACGAACGGCTACAGACCTTCGTCCTCGGGCGGCAGGAAACGGCGGAAGCGGTTCTTGTCGATCGATTTCATGTACGCCTCGTGCGGGCTCACGATGCCCTGTTGCATGACGTGCCAGATGGCGTCGTCCATGAACTGCATGCCCTGGCTCTTGCCGCCGACGATCACGTCCTCAAGCTTTTGCGTGGCGCCCTCGCGGATAATCGCGCTGACCGCGTTGTTGACGACCAGAATCTCGTTGACCGCGACGCGGCCCGAGTTGTCCTGCTTCTTGAGCAGAAGCTGGGCGATGACGCCGCGGAGGCTGGCCGCCAGCATTGTGCGCACCTGCGATTGTTGATCGGCCGGGAACACGTCGATCATGCGGTCGACCGTCTTGCGGGAATTATTCGTGTGCAACGTGCCGAAGACGAGCAGCCCCGTCTCGGCGGCCGTCAGCGCGAGCGAGATCGTCTCCAGGTCGCGCATCTCGCCGACGAGCACGATGTCGGCATCTTCGCGCAACGCCGCCTTGAGCCCGATCGGGAAACTCGGCGTGTGCTCGGGCACCTCGCGCTGGGTGATGATGCTGTTCTTATTTTGATGAACAAACTCGATCGGCTCCTCGATGGTGACGATGTGCCGGGTGAAGTTCGTGTTGATGTAATCGATCAGCGCCGCCAGGGTCGTGCTCTTACCGGAGCCGGTGGGCCCCGTCACCAGCACCAGGCCGCCGCGGATGTTGCCAAACTCCTTGATGACCGGCGGCACGCCGAGCTGCTCGAGCGTCGCGATTTTGGTGGGAATCAGCCGAAAGACCGCGCCGTAGCCGTTGACCTGCTTAAGGAAATTGCAGCGGAACCGCGAATCCGCGTTCATCTCGTAGGCGAAGTCGTAGTCGCCGCGTTCCTCGAAGGTCGCCCAACCCTTCGGCCCGCAAATCTCGGCCATCATGTAGGAGGCCTCCTCGTTGGAGATGGGCGCCTCGCGGATTGGGGTGACCGTGCCGTGCACGCGGATCTTGGGCGGCTCGCCCTCGCCGATGTGCAAATCCGACGCCTTGGACTCGATCAGGACTTCAAAAAATTGGTCGATGTATGCCATGAGCGTAGGGGATTTTTTTAGACTCCGAGGGTGGCCTTCATGACCTGTTTTTGATCGGCCCGTGCCATGGCTTCGTCGGGGGTGATCAATTTGGCCGCGACGAGTTCGGCCAGGCTGTCGTCCATCAACTTCATGCCCGCCTTGCGGCCGGTCTGGATGATGCCGGGCAGCATGAACGTTTTTGACTCGCGGATCGTGTTTTGCACCGCGGGCGAATTGGTGAGCACCTCCAGCGCGAGCACGCGGCCCTTGCCGTCTGCGCGGGGCACGAGTTGTTGCGAGATGATGCCGCGCAAACTCTCGCTGACCATGATCCGGATCTGGTCGCGTTGATCGACCGGGAACACGTCAAGCACGCGGTCGAGCGTGCGGGCGGCGTTGGCGGTATGGAGGGTGCCGAGCACGAGATGGCCCGTCTCGCTGGCGGTGATGGCGAGCGAGATCGTCTCGAGGTCGCGCATTTCCCCGACCATGATGACGTCGGGATCTTCACGAAGCGCGCCGCGCAGCGCCGCCGCGAAGCTGCGGGTGTGCGTGTGCACTTCGCGCTGGGTCACGTGGCAATTGCGCGCCGGGATGAGGTACTCGATCGGGTCTTCGAGCGTGATGATGTGGTCGTGCCGGTCGAGATTGATCTGGTCGACGAGGGCCGCAAGGGTCGTTGATTTGCCGCTGCCGACCGGGCCGGTGACCAGGACGAGGCCGTTATGATATTCGGTCAACTTCTTGATCGAATCGGGCAGACCGATCTCGGCCATCGAGCGCATCGAAGTGGCAATGATGCGAAAAACGAGGTCCACCCCAAGCCGGTGACGCACGACGCTGGTGCGGAAGCGGCCGAAACTGTTGGCGTAGGCAAAATCCACATCGCCATGCTCTTCGAGCCGGGCGAGCTGCGTTTCGTTGAGAAAGCCGTGGGCGAGGCGGATGGTATCCTCGGCGGTGAGGCGTTGGGCCTGGCGGAAGACGGGTTCCAGGACGCCAAAGCGCCGCCAGGTCGGAGGCATGTTGACGCCGAGATGAATATCGGAAGCATCCGAGTCCTGACCCAGGTGCAGGTAATGATCGACGTGTTCGAACGGCGTATGTTCAGCGTTCTCGGTAACCATGGGGAGAAAGGGGCGGGCGCCCGGTGACAAGGCGTGGGTTAATTGGTGACAGCGCCGTCACAAAGTCAACTGCAAAGCGGCGGTTCCGGGGGGCAGAGTTTTAGCCAGAATCAACGGCGCAACGCCTCGACCAAGGCGCGGTCGTTCGACATGCGTTCTTCCAGATCGTGCACCGCCGTCATGCGTTGACGGTATTCGGCGACTTGCGCGGGGGCCGGGGCGCCGGATGTCATCGTCTGCAATACCCGCAACCCGACCAGATCCGCGTTGCAAAGCTCCGCCATGCGGAAATCCAGGATCGGTTGCAGCTTCTCCAACCGCGCCACGCCGTCGGCGATCGCGGCTTGATCGATCTCCCGATTTCCCCGGCTCGGCGCCGCCATGTTCAGCGTCGCCTGCGTGATCCGCTGGATGCTCGCGAGCGATTCGCCCAACGACAACGCCGCCGGCGCCTTGCCTCCCAGCGCGTCCAACATGTACCGCGCCGACGCATGATTGGGCGCGAGCCGCAGCACCTCCTGCAACTGCGGGATCAATGCCGCGTGGGCGCGCGTCAGGTTCGGCGTGTCCTTGCCCACCGCGCGCTGGATCGTCTCGAAACGGTCGATCGCCGCCTGCAGATTCGCCGGCCGATCCTCGCGCATGACGTCGAGCGCCTGGTCGAGCGTGTCCACGGTGATGACCTGCGTTTTCCAGAGCGTGTTCTGCGGATAGAGCAACGCTGCGTCGCCGGGCGCCTCGGCGTTCTCCCGCGGGATGGCCACCAGCCGGCATCGATCGAGCATCGCGGCGTGAATCTTCGACGGCACCGCGCCCACCTTGCGCACCCGGCCATCCACCGTGATGTCGCCCGTGATCGCGCAATCGCCCGCCAGCTTGAGCGGATCGTACAACGAATAAAGCACCAGCGTGAACGCCGCCCCCGCCGACGGCCCATCTTTCGCGCCGTATTTCTCGCCAAAGCTCAACGTGAAATGCTCGCGCTCGCCGAAGCCCGGGTGCCGCAGCTTCACCGCGCGGACCGCCTCGTTGAGCGCCGTTTGCATCGAGGCGCCGATCTCCTGCGCGACGTTGATGCCCACCTGCTGGCGCGTGTGCGCCTCGTCGGCGGTGACGAGAATTTCCAGCACGCCGCCGGTCTCCTCGCCGTTGCGCAATTCGGTGATGCCCAGGCCGCGGATCTTGCTCTGGCGCTTGAGCGGGGCGGCGGGCTCGGGGGGTTTTTTGGACTCAGCGAGGAAGGTCCACGCGGGCGGCGCGTACGCTTTGCGGTAGAGGCTCTGCTCGTGGAGCGCAATGGCGTTGGCAGGATCGACGGCAACGGCAAGGTCGTTGAGGTAACCGGCGAGGGTTACATTATCCGCCCCGCCGCGGGTGCGCAGGCCCAGCGACTGGCCGGCGAGGTAACCGGAGACGGTCGCGGGCGGGTAGGGCGTCTTTTCCGGGCGCTCGTCGGGCAGCTCGCCTTTGCGGCGGCGCTCGGCGGCGGCGAGCGCGTCGCGATTCAGGGGATCGAGCCGGAGGGCGATGCCGAGGATTTTCGCGTCGAGCGTGGCGTCGTATTCGGTCACCACGGCCGCCAGCAGGGTCGCAAGGCGGGCACGCACGGCCGGCTCGAGGCTGACCTGCCGGACATCGAAAACCGGCGCCGTCAGATCGGGCGGCTGGAAGGGCGGCGAGAGCTGCCCCAGCGCCATGGCGGCCGCCAGCAACGGCGAACTCAGCAGGAGGGCGCTCGCGCGCACGTTCATCGGGCAAAAGGAGGAGGCCTCTTCTACTGGCAGCCGGCTGCTTCCCGGCCCATGGTGACCTGCACCACGGCGCGGCGCAGCTCCACCATCGTGGCCGGCTTGCCGAGCACGAGGTCGATGCCGGGCGGGCAATCGTCGTCGGCCGAGCCGCCGCCGAAGCCGGTCAGAAGAATGATCGGGGCGCCGGGGCAAAACGTCTTGATTTGCTGGGCGAGCTCCTCGCCGCTCATGCCAGGCATGGATTGGTCGGTGATGAGCAGGTCGTAGTTGCCGGCCGCGCGGAATTTCTCCAGCGCGTCGGCTCCATCGCTGGCGGTGTCGACCTTGTGGCCGTCTTCGGCCAGTTGTTCCTGAACGATGTCGCGGATGATCGGCTGGTCGTCGACGACGAGAATGTTCAGGGTGCGGGCGCTGTCGATGACGACGGTCTCGCTGGGCTGGCCGTCGGCGGTTTCCGGGGCATCCTCGGTCGGCATGAGGATGTGGAATTTGCAGCCGTGGCCCTTCTCGCTCTCGATGTCGATCGTGCCGCCGTGCCGCTGGATGATGCCGTACACGGCGGAGAGCCCGAGGCCCGTGCCGCCGTCGCCCTTGGTGGTAAAGAACGGCTCGAGGCAGCGGCGGCGCGTTTCCTCGTCCATGCCCGTGCCGGTATCGGCCACGGCCAGGCAGACTTCGTCGCCGCGCATTTCGGTGCTGATCGTGATCGTGCCGCCCTGGGGCATGGCGTCGACGGCGTTGAAAATGAGGTTGGTCAACATCTCGCGCAGTTCGGCGGGATCGCCCGTGATCGGGCGCAGGTCGGCGAGTTGGGTCTTGATTTCCACCTCGACGTTGCGTTCGCGGGCCTGCTCGTTCCACCGGGGGCGCGTCATGGCGACGGCCTGCTCGACGAGTTGGTTCAAGCTGAGGCTCACGCGCGTTTCCGAGCCGTCATCGGGCCGATGGAATTCGCGCAGCCGGCGGACGATCTGCGCGGCGTCCTGGGCGGCGGCAGTGATGGAGCGGACATAACGGCCTTCCGAGCAATCCGGCTGCGTCTCATAACCGGAGAGCAGAAGGTCGCTGTAGCCGAGGATGAGGGTGAGAGCGTTGTTGAAATCGTGCGCGATGCCGGCGGCCATGGTGCCGAGCGCGCTGAGGCGTTCCTGGCGGATGGCGGCGTTTTGGGCGAGCCGCAGCTTGCTCAAGGTATCCTCGAGCTGGGCGGTGCGTTCGTGCACCTGTTCTTCCAGGAGGATGTTCTGGTTCTGGAGCTGGATGTGGAGAAAACGGTTCTCGAGGAGGTTGCGAATGCGCAGGAGCACCTCCGATTGATCCATCGGCTTGGTGAGGAAATCCTTGGCCCCGGCGGCGAGGGCGCGGTGCTTGGTCTTGGTCGTGATGTCGGCGGTGAGCACCAGGACGGGGACGGGATTGTCGGAGGGGCTGAGCGCCTTGATCTGCTCCATGATCTCGAAGCCGCTGACGTGCGGCATGTGGAGATCGAGCAGGACGAGGTCGGGCTTGAAGTCCCAGTAGACGGCCATGGCTTCCCTGGCGTCGAAGGTGCTGCGGACGCGGGTGGCGCCGATGAGTTCGAGGATGCGTTCGAGGAGGCGGACATTGGCCTGCTCGTCATCGATGATGAGAATTTTCGCTTTGCTAAGAGTCGTTCGCAGCATCGAATGAGAGGTAGGTGAGGTAAAACACCCCTGTCTCTCGGGGAAAGAAGCCGCGGAGAGAGGAGTCACCTTCTTCTAAGCAGGCGGCGGACCACGGACTGCGCGATGGAGGGAGCTACGTCGCTGGAGAGTCGCAAGCACGGTGGCCGTCCGATCAGGCCACGGCTATGCGACGGAGAGTGACGCTCCGTGCGGCAATCCAGGATGGGTCATGACGGAGCATGACCCTCCAGAGGGGAGATTAGACGGCGCGTTCGCCGGTCTCCTCCGTGCGGATGCGGATCGCATCCTCGATCGAGTACACGAACACCTTGCCGTCACCGATCTTCCCGGTTTTCGCCGCCTTGATGATCGCAGCGGTCGCGTCTTCGAGCAGATTATCGGCAAGGACGACCTCGATTTTAATCTTGGGCAAAAAATCCACCGTGTACTCGCTGCCCCGGTAAATTTCTGTGTGGCCCTTCTGCCGGCCGAATCCCTTGACCTCGCTCACCGTCATCCCCTCGATGCCCAGCTCGGCGAGCGCATCTTTGACTTCTTCCAGCTTGAACGGTTTGATGATCGCCTCGATTTTTTTCATTGGGGATAAATAATGGCTGGTGCTGGTGGTTTGGCGCGTTGCCTAAAGCAAAGTGCATGCCGGGCTGATTGGGCGGATTTTAGGGGTTTTTTGCCGTCATTTACGAGAATTCTTGCGCAAATAATACCAACCCGATCAAAAAACGACGAGTTTCGTCTTACGCCCGGGGATGAGCGGATTGATAGGCCGTTTTCAGTCGTTCCACGGTGACCTTCGTGTAAATCTGGGTGGTGGACAAGCTCGCGTGTCCGAGCAGCGCCTGGACGCTGCGCAGATCGGCCCCGGCATCCAGCAGGTGCGTGGCGAAGCTGTGCCGCAACTTGTGCGGACTCAAGGCGATGGGAATGCCCGTGTGAACGAGGTAACGCTTGAACATCAGCCAGATGGATCGCCCCGAAAGACGACCGCGCGATTTGTTGATAAAGAGCGGCCCGCGCTGCACCGCCGCCTGCGAGCGGTACCGGGAGATGGCTTCCAGGGCCGGCAATCCCACCGGGCAGACCCGCTCTTTGCGCCCCTTGCCGAACACGCGCACCGACTCGGTGTAAACGTCGAGGTCATCCACGTTGAGCAACGCCAGCTCGGAAAGGCGCAGCCCGCTGCTGTAGAACAGCTCCATGATGGCCGCGTCGCGTTGGGGCATCCACGCGGGGGCTTGCGGCTGGGGCGGCACGGTGAGCGGCGCCGCGAGCAACTGGAGCATCTGCGCGGCGGTGAGCGGCTGGGGGAGTTTTTTCTCGGCTTTGGGAAGATGCAGGGCTTTAAGGGGATTGTTGGCGAGGCCGCGCCGCTGGCATAGGTAACGGTAAAAGCTGCGCAGAGCCGCAAATTGAAGCCGCACGTAGGCGCGCGCTAGGCCGCGTTTCATCACGGAAAACAGGTGGTCGCGGAAATGGTCGGTCGTGCAATCCAGCCAGCCGGGCGTGGCCGGCTGGCTCGCGCGGAAATCGTTCAAGGCCCGCCCGTAGGCTTCCAGCGTGTGGCGCGAGGCGAGGCGCTCGTTTTCCAAATAAGAGAGAAAGCCATCCACCAGGCGGTCCTTTGCCGCACTACAAACTTTATGTAACGCACATTGCCGAGTGGCGGCAGCAATTTTGCCTTGGGCCGCGGTTTGCCAGGTTTTGGGGGCATGGCCCGCGCAGTTTACCAGCGGCTCGCGCTGGATGACGAGCCGCGCTCGCCGCTCAACCGGGAGTCCACCGCGCTGAAAAGGGAGCTGAGCGTGTCGAGGTTGCTCCCGACCGCGCGCAGGAACGCTTCGGACGATGGAAGGCTCTCGCTGCCGCCCGCGGCCGGTCCTCCGGCGCGCCGCCAGGCCTCGCTGCCGCCGGCCGAGGC
>CAXUAZ010000029.1:13361-26396 GCA_964249195.1 uncultured Chthoniobacterales bacterium | reverse complement strand
GCAAAAAATCGCTCAAAGCGGCGACGGCGCTCCAAGGGTGAAATATCCGGGTTAGGGCGGCGCCGGTGGACTTCGATCAAAGCTGCCCGTGCGTCTGAAAAAGCCGGTAAGGTCCTTCGGCGACGCTCGCCAGCTCGCTGCTCAGGATGACCCGGTTTGGAGGCGGTCCTTTTTCAATATCCAGCTTATTCCTGAACTTGGTATGTCACCGTTCCGGCGCCGGACGCATCCACTTCTTCAACGCCAGATGCGTCGGCAGGAAAATCACCAGCGGCATCAGGACCAGCAACGTCGCCAGGTACGCCCACGCGGGCATCCAATGCTGCGGCTCCGCGTCGCTAAAACCGAACACGTAATCGATGTTGACCGGAAGATTCGGCGTCGCCGCCGGCGCCGGTGGGCCGGGCAGAAAGAAGTAGCTTACCAGCATCAGCGTCCAGGCGAGGAGCGTCCAGCCAGGCAGCGCGCGGCGGTCATATCCCAGCCGCCACACAAGCCAGCCGACCACAAACGGCAACCAAAAATGGAAGAACGACAGCCCGCGCGTAAAGAGGCTTAACCGGGGATTGAACATGTACCCCGTTAACCCGATCGGGTGATAGCCGAAGACGCCACTTAGAAAATCGACGCACCAGAACGCCTGCGGCAACAGGATGCCCACCGCCGGCATTGAAGCCAGCAGGGCGTTCTCGGTCCAGATGGCGACGAGCGTCATGAGCAACGCCACGTCGCAGAAGTACAGGAAGTTCGTCGGTCCATAAGCCCGCCAATAGTATGGGACCAGCACGCAGACAAACGCCGTGTAGACGATCTTTATGGCCAGCGGGATGCGCCTGCGCTGGCCGGGAATGACTTCTTCCTTGATCGCGGGAAGGATGGTTGACATGACGCTTGGAGAAGAGTGGCGCCGCTTATGGTGATCTCGACGTTTCAGAAAGCCCGATCTTCGCTCGACTCGACCTCCGACCCGATCATGGGCGTGAGATCGCGGATGTTCTTCTGCACCGCGACGGCCGCAAACAGGCTCAACACGAAGCTCATCGCATAGAACCCTTTTTCGCTGCGCGCCAACGTCGCGTTCCAGAGCCCGATCGCCAGCAGCAGCAGCGACAAGCCCAGCGAAAACCAGCAGATGCCAAAATAGATGCCCGTCACCGGGATCTTCTGGAGTCGATCGCGGACCGATTTTTGCAAGGACACGGCCGAGAAGAGTCCGTACATCAGCAGCACAAAGTAGTACCCTTTTTCGTTGAGCTGCATTTCCGCATTCCAAAGGCCCACCAGATAGGCCAGCCCGCCGATGAACAAGGCGGCCCAGGAAGCGCCCACGAAGGCGGTGGTTGGTTTTTGAAGTTTTGAATTCATGAGTAAGTTTTTCTAATTAGGGTTGGTTGTCAGTTGATGCGTTTCTTGTGTTTTCGCCGCCTCGCAGCTTTCGGCCGAGTCAAAGTGGCAGTAGATGACAATTTGTCAGTCGATGCCCTAAAGGCAAGCTCTTTTTTTGTGTGTTAAGATGCGACGGCTTATGCCGCTCGCGGCAGTTGCTTTCCCACGGTGAATTCTCCTGATCCTTCCCTTCGATCAACGACGCGCGAGCGGCGCAAACAACGCACCCGGGAGGATTTGATGCGCACGGCTTTACGCCTCTTCATCGAGCGGGGTTTCGACTCGACGACCATCGAGCAGATTGCCGATGCGGCAGATATGTCCCCGCGCAATTTTTTCCGCTATTTCGCCACGAAGGAGCAGGTCGTCTTCGAATGGCGCAAGGCCAATGACTCCCAACTTGCCGCCGCGGTAATCGCCCGCCCCGCCTCAGAACCACCTCTGACCGCGCTTCGCGAGGCCCTGCTCAGCGGCGTTTCCCGTTATCAGGACGAGGATATCGTCCGGGTCGCGCGCCTCATTCTGGAGACGCCGGGTCTGCGCGCGTCGGAGCAGGAAAACGTCAAATTGCTCGAGCGCGAGTTGGCGGAAGGCGTTGCGCAGCGCCTTGGCTGCGATCCGCTCCGCGCGATGGAGCCGCGCATTCTCGCCGCGCTGGCTCTGCGCCTCTTCCACAGCAGCCTGGAATATTGGCTGGAGGGGGGTTGCAAGGGGCGCGTCAACGACCACGTGAAACGCGCTTTCGCCATCGTTGAAGCGGCCGTGAGCGCACCCGCTGGAGCGGCGGTCTGTGACCGTCGGTGAATCGATCCCGACGGATAGGCGTCACCTGCGGCAATCCAGTTACCGACGGTCATAGACCGCAACTATTCGTCTTGCCCACGAGCGTGCAATTTGATGCAATCGGCCGGTCGATTCTTCCTCAATATGAAGACTGTTTTTGTCGCGGTTCTTGGATTGGCGGCTATCGCGCTGGGGACGCTTTATGCGCGGGAACGGGCGCAGACGCAGCGTCAGACGGCGCGCATCGTCGCGCTGGAAGCGCAGATCAAACGGCAGAGCGCCGATCTGCAAAAACAAAGCGCCGCCGCCGTTGCCCTCATCAATGAGAAAACCAAGCTCGCCGCGCGCGTCGAGACCGCCAAGAAGCGGCTCACCGACGCCCGCAATGCCGCCCTGGCAAGCCCGAGCCCGGCAGAGCCGGAGGCTGCCGCGGGAGTTGGCGACGCCGCGGACGGCAAACCAGCCGGCGGCCGGAAGGCCGGCGGGCCATTCGCCGGTTATCTCAACAAGATGATGAAAGACCCGGCGATGAAGGACATGATGCGGTCCGCGCAGTCGCTCGGCATCCGGCAGATGTACGGCGATCTGGTCAAGCAGTGGGCGCTTTCCCCCGACGAGGCCAAAACCTTCTACGACCTGCTGCTCGACAAGCAGATGTCGGGCTTCGACAACCTTGGCAATCCCGAGAATACGGGGGCGGCGTCCACGGCGGCCGACAACGCCATCAAGCAGTCGTTGGGCGACTCAATGTACGAGCAGTATAAGGATTACGAGAACACCTACGCCCAGCGCGCCGAGCTTTCCCAGATCAAACAGCGGATTGACGGCGACAATGCCCCGGCCCTGACTCCCGACCAGTCAAGGTCTCATGAACCTGTTGGCCAACGCGCGGTCCAATTCGTCATCTACCGCCGTGGCGGATATCGCCTCCCGCGTGGGCAGCGGGCAGGAGGTGACGGATGCGGACCTGGAGCAATATGAGAAATCGCAGACCGTCGAGAATGAAAAGGTGGCGGCGCAGGCAGCTGGCGTGTTGAACCCAGCTCAACTCGCCTCGTTCAAAGAGTACCAGGCGCAGACGCTGAGCCTGCAGAAGATGGGCTTCAAGATGGCCAACAAGATGCAGTCCGGCGGGTGGGAAACATCCAATGTGATCGTGGTGCCTTCCGGCGGACACTAACACGAGAAAGAAACCGCGCGGGACCCTGCCGGCTTGATCTTGGGGGCAATCCGTGGTCTTCGTTCCCTCCCGCCGTGATCGACCGCCATCCCAGCCGACCGTGAGTTTGCTCGTTCAAAAGTTTGGCGGGACGTCTGTGGGCGATCCGGAGCGGATCCGCGCGGTGGCCAAACGCGTGATCGCCACGCAACAGGCGGGGAATCGGGTCGTCGTGGTGGTGTCGGCGATGTCGGGGGTCACCGATGGGTTGATCCGGCTTGCGCACGAAGTGTCTCCCGCGCCGACCGAACGCGAGATGGACGTGCTGCTGGCCACCGGCGAGCAGACGACCATTGCGCTCCTGGCCATGGCGATCGACGCATTGGGCGCCAAGGCGGTTTCGTTGACCGGTGCGCAGGCGGGGATCGTGACGGACGGGGTCCATACCCGGGCGAAAATTGCGAATATTACTCCCAGCGGCATCTCCCAATTGCTCGACGACGGCGCGATCGTGATCGTCGCCGGGTTCCAGGGGCAGACGATGAAAGGGCAGATCACCACCCTGGGGCGGGGCGGGTCGGATTTGACCGCGATCGCGATCGCGTCGGCGGTGCGCGCGGACCTTTGCCAGATTTTTACGGACGTGGATGGCGTCTACACCTGCGACCCGCGCCTGGTGCCGGGCGCTCGGCGGCTGGAGGAGTTGTCTTACGAGGAGATGCTCGAGATGGCCAGCGCGGGGTCGAAGGTGATGCAATCGCGCTCGGTTGAGTTCGCAAAAAAGTTTGGGGTGCGCTTTGAAGTGCGCTCCAGCTTCAACGACAATCCCGGCACCATGATCATCGCCGAAACCGCCAGCATGGAGAACGTGGTCATTCGCGGCATCAGCGTGGAGAAGAACCAGGCAAAGGTGACGGTCTCCGGCGTTCCCGATCACCCGGGCACGGCGGCGGCGGTGTTCAACGCGTTGGCCGGGGCGCACGTCATCATCGACATGATCGTGCAAAACGTCTCCGCAGGCGGCGCGACGGACATTTCGTTTACGCTCAACAAGGCGGATCTGCCCAAGGCGCAGGCGACGCTGGCGCCGGTGACGCAGGCGATCGGCGCGACCGGGCTGACGGCGCGGGATGGGATCGCCAAGCTGAGCGTGGTGGGCATCGGGATGCGTTCGCACTCGGGGGTGGCGGCGCGGCTGTTCGAGTGCCTGGGGCTGGCGGGGATCAACATTCAGATGATCACGACTTCCGAGATCAAGATCGCCGTGATCATCGAAGAGGCGGCGATCGTGGAGGCGGCGAATCTCGCGCACGCGAACTTCGGTCTCGAGAACGGGCCGTATCTGGCGGAGTGAACTTCCGACAACAGCGGGAGAAGCATTTACTTCGGCTTCCCCCCTTTGCGGCTTAGCGCCCTTTGCGCGCGGCACAAACAACCGCGCTGAAATGGGTCCTCGCGCAAAGGTCGCGAAGCCGCAAAGGGGGAAGACTTCTTATCCTGAAAACTGCCGCAGGAAGCGCACATCGTTCTCCACCAGCAGCCGGATGTCGGGCAGGCCGGTCATGATTAATGCCAGGCGGTCCAACCCAAAGCCGAACGCAAAACCCGTGTGCCGCTGGGGATCATATGCGCGGTCGCCGCGGGCGCGGTTCACCGATTCGTACACCGCCGGGTCCACCATGCCGCAGCCGGCTACCTCGAGCCAGGCGCCGCCTTTGATCGCCGGGCTTTTCACGTCAATCTCAAAACTCGGCTCCGTGAACGGGAAAAAATGCGGACGGAAGCGCACCTGCGTCTGCGTGCCGAACAGTTCGCGGAAGAAAAATTCGAGCGTCCCCTTCAAATCGGCGAGGCTGATGTCTTCATCGACGCACAGGCCTTCCAGTTGATTGAACTGCGCCAGATGCGTCGCGTCCACCTCATCGCGGCGATAGGCGGCGCCCGGGGCGATGATCCGCACCGGCGGCAGTTGGGTTTCCATCGTGCGGATCTGCACGGTGGATGTCTGGGTGCGCAGGAGGCGGCCGTCGGGCAGGAAGAACGTGTCGGCCTCGTTGCGCGCCGGATGGTCGGCCGGCGTGTTCAACGCGTCAAAGCAATGCCACTCGTCGTCGATGTCGGGGCCGTCCGCGAGCGCGAAGCCCATCCGACGGAAAATCTGGACGGTGCGATCGAGCAGTTGCGTGAGCGGGTGCAGGCCGCCCACCGGCGTCGAAACCACGCCGGGCAGGCTGATATCCACGCCCGCCAGCGAGCTGACTTCCTTCTGCGCGACGAATCCCTTGGCGCGCTCTTCAAAAGCCGCGGTGAGCGCCTGGCGCACCTCGTTGAGGCGCTTGCCGGCGGCGGGGCGCTGGTCCTTGCCGAGAGTCTTCATCGTCTCGCCAAACTGCGAGACCTGCCCCTGGCGCCCGAGGTATTTCACCCGGGCCAACTCGAGCCCGGCCGCATCGGTCACTTCGGCCAGCTCGCGCTGCGCATCGGCGAGCGCCGCGTCGAGATCCTTTAAAAACGGCGGCATCGCGGGCGCCTCCATGCCGAGCGGCAACTCGCCCGTGGAGGCACGGCTCTGCTCGAGAGCAGGAGCCGGCCCGCCCGGCTCGGCGCCGGGGCGAGGGGTTGCGTCAGCCACGGGGGCAGACTCTCCTTTCTTAGGCTGCTGCCTTGGCCTTGAGGGCATCGACAGCCTTGGCGACGAGGGCCTGAAACGCGGCTTCTTCGGTGATGGCCATGTCGGAGAGCACCTTGCGGTCGAGATCGATCCCGGCGGCCTTGATGCCTTCCATGAAACGGCTGTAGGTGACGCCATTGGCCCGGGCCGCCGCGTTGAGGCGGGCGATCCAGAGCATGCGAACATTGCGTTTGCGCGCCTTGCGATCGCGATAAGACCAATATTTGGCCTTCATCGTCGCGTCCTTGGCGTAACGAAACAGTTTGGAACGGCGCCCGCGATAGCCCTTGGCGGAATCGAGGACGCGTTTGCGCCGCTCACGGCTGGCGGGGGCATTGGTGGCTCTTGGCATACGAAGAAGTTGGCTAAAGGATGAACGGGTGTCTCAACTGAAAGGCAGGCAATCCATGACGCGCTTCATGTCGGTCTTGTCGACGAGGGCGCGTTTGGCGAGCAGGCGCTTGCGCTTGGAACTCTTGTGGGCGAGAAGGTGGCGCTTGGCACTCTGGCTGCGCAGGATCTTCCCCGTGCCCGTGATCTTAAAACGCTTGGCGACGGACTTCTTCGTTTTACGGCGGGCGACGGATTTCGGCATAGGGGTTGGAACTATTGACCTTTTTGCCCAAACCTCAAACTCTTTTTTCTCTTCCCGATGAACGATAAAATTGCCCTCCTCTTTTGCGGACAAGGCGCCCAGGCCGTTGGCATGGGCCAGGCCCTGTGCGCCGCCTCGCCCGCCGCCGCCGCCGTTTTTGAAAAAGCCGACGCCATTCTGGGCCGGCCCTTGAGCAAAATCGCGTTCGAAGGCCCCATCGAAGACCTGACCGCGACCGGGAATTGCCAGCCGGCGCTGTACGTTCACGGGCTTGCCGCGCTGGCCGCGCTGACCGCCGAGGCAGGCGAGATCCCCGTGGTGGCGGCCGCTGGTTTGTCGTTGGGCGAGTTCACGGCGTACGCCGCGGCGGGGACGTTCGATTTTGAAGCCGGCCTTAAATTGGTCGCGGCTCGGGGTCGTTTTATGGAGGAGGCCTGCCAGGCGAGTTCGGGCGCGATGGCGGCGTTGATCGGCGCCTCGGAAAATGCCGCGCGCGATCTGGCGAGCGAGACGGACATCGACATTGCCAATCTGAATTGCCCCGGCCAGATCGTGATCTCCGGGGAATCCGAGCGGATCGCGCTCGCGGTGTCGCTCGCGAAGGAGCGCGGCGTGCGCAAGGCGATGCTCCTCAACGTCGCCGGCGCCTACCATTCGCGGCTGATGGACCCGGCGTACGTGAAGCTGGGCGAGGAATTGATGAAGGTGGTGCTGGAAATGCCGGCCTACCCGGTCGTGTCCAACGTGGACGCGCGCCCCGCCGCGGATTGCGACGAAATTCGCCGCACGCTTACCGAGCAGGTGACGGGGACGGTCTGTTGGACCCAATCGATTGAGTACATGATCGACGAGTTGGGTTGCACGCTGTTCCTGGAACTGGGCCCCGGCGAGGTATTGGCTGGCTTGGTGAGCCGCATCCGCAAGGGGACGGAAGTGATTTCCATCAGCGACGCGGAAGGCGTGGCGAAGGCGGCAGCGCGGTTACGCGGTTAGCCGGAGTTTTGGACAGAATTAACGGAATTTAACAGAATTGGCAGAGGCTGAAGGGCTTCCGCTTTTGTTTCCCAATCCTGTCAAAAACAGTCCGGTCCGTCTGTGGCTTGCGTGGCCGAAATCTTGTGAGATAGAATCTTCATGACCAGGCGAATCACCTTTTGGAAGGAGGCCGATGGACGTTACTTGGGGTATCTGAACGAGTATCCCGACCATTGGACTCAGGGCGATGACCTGGCTGATCTAAAAGAGCGGTTGCGCGATCTTCACCAGACGTTTAGCGCCGAAGACATTCCAGGCATCCGAAAAGAGGAAGAGATCGAGGTCGCGTGAAGCGTCGAGACCTCATCTCGACCATCCCAGTCGCTGTCTCCATTCTGTCTTCCCAAAATTCTGTTTAATTCTGTTAATTCTGTCCAAAATAAACCGGTCCGTCCGCTTCGGCTGACAACTCCCGACACGGCGGCAGTTTGACAAGGTACTTAACGCCCTTAAGCATCTCACACCGCCAAATCGCGCTTCAGGTGCGATGAGCGGATGACCGATGCAGCCACCTTCCCTTCTCATCCTCGTCGCCGTCGCGGCGGCGCTCACCTGCGCCGGTTGCGGCGCCAAAAAAGCCGCCGGCCCGCCCCCGGCGCCCATCCGCGCGGTCAGCGTCGCAAAGGTCCTCACGCACGACGTGCCGCGTTATCTCGAAGAAATCGGCACCTGCGTCGCGCAGGAATCCGTCGCCGTGCAGGCGCAGGTCTCCGGGCAAATCATGTCGCGCAACTTTGCCGACGGCGCCGACGTCAAAAAGGGCGACCTCCTCTTTACCATCGATCCCCGCCCGTACCAGGCTGCGCTCGATCAAGCTGAGGGCGCCCTCGGGCAAAACCGCGCCCAGCTTCAACTCGATAACATCAACCTCGCCCGCATCACCGATCTCTCCGCCAAGAAGGTCGTGTCCCCGCAGGATCTCGACACCGCCAAGACCAACGTCGCCACCACCCAGGCCAAGATCAAAGCCGCTGAAGGGGCCGTCGAGGCGGCCAAAGTGAACCTCGATTTCTGCTCCATCCGCTCGCCGATTGACGGCCGCGCGGGCCTGCGGCAGGTCGATGTCGGCAATCTCGTCGCCGTCAGCAGCGGGTCCGCGACTTTGCTCACGATCCAAAGCCTCGACCCGATTTACACGGACTTCACCGTGGCCGAGAGCGACCTCGCCCAACTCCGCAAATATCTGCCCGGCGGCAAGATCAAGGTCGAGACGGATCTGCCGGATGACTCCGCGCCCTCCCGCATGGGCGACCTCTACTTTGTCGACGCTGCCGTGCAGAGCACCACCGGCACCGTGAAGCTGCGGGGAATTACGCCGAATGCCGATCACGCCCTCTGGCCCGGCGCCTTTGCCCGGGTGCGGGTCATCCTGGAGACCATCAAGGACGCCCGCCTCGCGCCCGCGGCCGCCCCCCAGATCAGCCAACGCGGGCCGTTCGTTTTTGTCGTCAAGCCGGACAACACGCTGGAGCAACGGCCCGTCACGCTCGGCCAGCGCCAGGGCGATTGGATCGTCATCGAGAAGGGGCTCAACCCGGACGAGACCGTCGTCACCAGCGGGCAACTCGCCCTTGCGCCCGGCGTGAAAGTCAATCCGCTGCCCGACGCCAGCCCCTCGCCTGCCCTGCGTTGACCCCATGGCCGACGTGCCCCCACCCCCGCCCGAGCCGCCGGCGCCCGGCGGCAAACTTGCCCAGCGCACGGGCGGGCTTTCCGAGCCGTTTATTCGCCGGCCCGTGATGACGGTCCTACTGACGCTCTCGATCATCTGCTTCGGCCTGCTGACGTACCGGTTGTTGTCGGTGAACGATCTGCCGGCGGTCGATTACCCGGTCATCAACGTCTCCTGCGGCTACCCGGGCGCCAGCCCGGAGACGATGGCCAACAACATCGCGACGCCGCTGGAAAAACAGTTCCTCCTCATTCCCGGCCTCGCTTTGGTCACGAGCGCAAGCACGCAGGGCAATACCTCACTGACCCTCCAGTTCGACCTCAACAAGACGCTGCCCGACGCCGCCACCGACGTGCAGGCGGCCATCTCCCGCGCCACGGGCCAGCTCCCGACCGATCTGCCCAGCCCGCCGACCTTCACCAAGACCAACCCCAACGACGCCGCGATCATCCTGCTGGCGTTGACCACGGATTCGCTCACCGACGCCGACCTCTATAAATACGGCAACACCGTCGTCGCCCAGCAGATCAGCATTCTCAACGGCGTCAGCCAGGTGCAGGTGTACGGCGTCAAGGGCGCCATCCGGGTCAAGGCCGATCCCGGCGCGCTCGCCAACCGCGGGCTCACCATGGACGATCTCTCGGCCGGGATCAAAGCCGGCACGGCGTACTCCGGGGCGGGTCAGTTCGACGGGCCGACGCGCACGTTTGTCCTCCAGCCCAACGGCCAGCTCGACACCGCGGAGGGTTACCGCAACCTCATCATCGCGCACGGCAAGGATAGCGCGCCGGTGTTCCTGAAGGACGTGAGCACGGTCACAAGCAGCCTCCAGGACGAACGGCAATCGCGGACCTTCTGGGTGCGCGGCCTTGATCATCAGCCGGGCGCCACGGTGGTAATGGCGGTGTCGCGCCAGGCGGGGTCCAACGCGGTGGAAGTGGCGGCGTCGGTCAAGAAACTGTTGCCGGTGCTGCGCGCCGGGCTGCCGGGTTCGATCCAGCTCTTGCCGGTGTACGACCGGTCGCAGTCCATCGTCAACTCGGTCGATGACGTGCAGACGACGCTCTTCATTGCGTTCGTGTTGGTGGTGCTGGTCATCTTCTTTTTTCTCGGTCGCGCGGCCGATACGTTGATCCCGGCGGTCGCGCTGCCGATCTCGCTGTTGTTGACGTTTGTCGTCATGTACGTGCTCGGGTACAGCGTGAATAACCTGACGCTGATGGCGTTGACGCTCGCCATCGGCTTCCTGGTCGACGACGCCGTCGTGTTCCTGGAAAACGTGGTGCGGCGCGCGGAGGCGGGCGAGAGCATTTTCCAGGCGACGGTTAACAGCGCGGGCGAGATCTCGTTTACCATTCTCTCGATGACGCTGTCGCTGGCGGCGGTGTTTATCCCGCTGGTGTTTTTGCCGGGACTGCTGGGGCGGATCTTCCGGGAGTTTTCGATCACGATCATCGTCGCGATTTTCGCGTCGGGCCTGGTGTCGTTGACGTTGACGCCGCTGATGTGCGCGCGCGTGCTCTCCGAGCGCGGACCCAACCACAAGAAGGCCTGGGTGGAGCGAAAGGTCGGAGATTTCCTCTCGTGGGTGGTGCGCGGGTACGGCCGTTCGCTGGATTGGTTTCTCGATGCGAGCTGGCTCACGGCGCTGGTTTACGCGGGATGTCTGGTGGGCGTTTACCTATTCTATAAGGTGCTTCCCTTTTCGTTGTTGCCCGCGGGGGACAGCGGATTTATCCGCGGCGTGTTTGTCGCGCAGGAAGGCGCGTCGCCGGATCAAATGCGCGTCTATCAGCAGAAGGTCAACGAGGTGTTGAAAGCCAACCCGGCCGTGGAAGAGTTCTTCACCATCGCGGGCAACAGCACGCGCGGCGCGGGTTCGCAGGGCACGATCCTCGCCTTCCTCAAGGACGTCAAAAAACGCGCGCCGATCGAGGTCGTCGTGTCTCAACTGACCCGCGACATGGCCAAGATTCCCGGCTTGATCGCGCTGGGGCAGCCGCAACCGGTGTTGCAGATCAACATTGGCGCGACCAACCAGACGCAAGGGCGCTATGCCTATACGGTCAGCGGCATTAATTCGGCCGACGTGTACTCCGCCGCCGCGAAGTTGACGGCGAAGATGCGCACCTTTTCCGGCTTTGCCTCCGTGCAATCGGACTATTATAATAAGACGCCCAACCTCGTGATCGACATCGCCCGCGATCGCGCGAGCCTGTACGGCGTCTCCACGGCAAAGATCCAGAGCCTGCTCCGCAGCGCGTATTCCGAGAATTACGCCTATCTCATCAAGGAGTCCGACGACCAATACCAGGTCATCCTCGAGACGACCGACGACACGCGCGAACATCCGGAAGATCTGGACGAGCTATACGTCAAGGCCGACGACAACAAGACGCTGGTGCCGTTGCGCGCGGTGACATCGACCAAGCAGAGCGTGGGTTTGCAGGCGGTCAATCACTATAACCAGTTCACGAGCGTCACGATCAACTACAACCTCGTGCCGGGCGTTGCCGACAGCACCGCCAACGCTTTCGTGGAAGGCGCCGCGCGTGACATCCTCAACCAGACGCCCGGCGTGCAGGGGACCTTCCAGGGCGAGGCGCTCGTCTTCAAACAACTGGTGACGTCGCTCCTACCGTTGATCATCGCGGCGGTGTTCGTAATGTATATCATTCTTGGCATTCTGTATGAGAGCTACGTGCACCCGATCACCGTGCTTTCGACGTTGCCGCCGGCGATCGTGGGTGGGTTGGCGACGTTATGGATTTTTAATTCCACGCTGTCGCTCTATAGCATTATCGGATTATTTCTGTTGATGGGGATCGTGAAGAAGAACGGCATTATGATCGTCGATTTCGCGTTGCAACGGCTGGATGAGGGCTTGGATCGGCGCGCCGCCATTCACGAGGCGAGCGTCGAGCGTTTTCGCCCGATCATGATGACGACGCTCGCCGCGTTGATGGGCGCCGTGCCGCTGGCGCTCGGCTACGGGGCGGATGGTTCATCACGGCGCCCGTTGGGGTTGGTGATCGTGGGCGGGTTGCTGGTCTCGCAGTTAATTACGTTGTACGTGACGCCGGTGATCTACCTGTGGCTCGAGTGGTTGCAGGAAAATGTGCTGGACCGCGTGCCTTTCCTGCGGAGCGCTCATACGCACCACGAGGGTGCGCCGCAAACCTTGGAGGGGCACAGTCCCTTGTGCCCCTGACTGGATTGCCTGCGCGGGGCGCCCCGTGCTCCAATCCAACAAATGGGGCACAAGGGACTGTGCCCCTCCAGGACACCAGCCCGCACCGTCGAGATCCCATGGAATCACCCAACATGCCGGAAGTTTCCCGCGTGCTCATCATCGATGATGACCAGGCGTTCTGCGCCCTCATCCGCGAGTATCTCGGCAGCTTCGGCTACTCGGTCGCGGCGGCGCACACCGGGCCGGCCGGAGTGTCTCGCGCGACCGCCGAAGAGTGGCACGCGATCATTCTCGACGTCATGTTGCCCGGGCTCGACGGCTTCGAGGTGCTGCGCCAGATCCGCCAGACGTGCGCGACGCCCGTCCTCATGCTCACCGCGCGCGGCGACGAGGCGGATCAGATCGCCGGGCTGGAGATCGGCGCCGACGACTACCTGCCCAAGGGCGCCTCCACCCGCCAACTGCTGGCGCGGCTGCACGCGATCACCCGGCGCGGGGCCGGCTCGCGGGGAGGCGCGGCCCCGGCGGAGAGCCTGGGCCC
>CAXUAZ010000029.1:0-13351 GCA_964249195.1 uncultured Chthoniobacterales bacterium | reverse complement strand
ACGATGCGGGTATTGATGTCGGCGCGCGCCATGTCGATGGCCATGTCCAGGGCGCTGGCAAAGCCCACCGCATCGGTGCCGCCATGGCTTTTCACCACCACGCCGTTCAGCCCCAGGAAAATGCCGCCATTGCTGGCGCGCGGATCAACCCGGCGGCGCGGACGGTCTCGCGCGACGGCCAGCCGCTGACGTTAACCCCGGGCGAATTCGACCTGCTCGCCTCCCTCGCGCGCGCCCGAGGCCGGGTGAAAACGCGCGACCAGCTCCTGGCCGAGTTGCGCGAGCGGGAATATGAAGTCTTCGACCGCGCAATCGACGTACAGGTCTCGGCGTTGCGGCGCAAGATCGGCGACGACCCGAAGGCGCCGCGGTTCATCCGCACGGTGCGCTCGGCCGGTTACATGCTCGTTGACCCCGAGGCGCCCGGCTGGTAGCGCCCAGATGAAAGCTTCGTTGCGCTGGAAAATCCTCGGTTGGTTCTTTGTGAACGTCGGGGTGCTCGCGGCCGGGCTGTTCCTGTTCCTGCGCGTGCAGTTCCACGTCGGGATCAACTCGCTCCTGGCGGGGTCGACCGACGACCGGCTCGAGGCCATCGCCCGCCCGCTGGCGGGTCAGTTGCGGCAGCAGCCGGTCTCGCAATGGGGCGCGACGCTTGCGGGCGCGGTGTCGGCCTGGCGCAACCGCGGGCTCCAGGCGGCGCTGTACGATCATGGCGGCAACTGCCTGGCCGGAGACGCTCGCCGGCTGCCGCCGGAGGTGATCGACGAGCTGCTCGAGCGCGACCGCCGCCCCGCCGGGCCCAAACCGCCGGCCGCCGCGAGGTTATCCACGAGCAGGCTCGAGAAATACATGCTGGTGACGACTCACCCGCGCCAGTATTGGGCCGGGGTGTTCATGGGCGACCTGCGGCCGCCGGCCCCGGGCGGCCCGCGGCGCGTGGCGTTGATCCTCTCGGCGGAGTCTTTAAGCGGCGGCGGGTTGTTCTTTGACTACACGCCCTGGCTCGGGTTGGGCGCGGCGCTTGCGCTGGGGTCAGTGCTGCTCTGGCTGCCGTTCGTGCGCGGGATAACCCATTCTCTCGGGCGCATGACTCGTGCCGCCGAGGAAATCGCGCGAGGCAACTTCGCCGCTCCCCGGCCCGAACGCCGCCGCGATGAACTCGGGCGCCTGGCGCGGGCGCTCGGCCACATGTCCGCCCGGCTGGAGGGGTTTGTCACCGATCAGAAGCGGTTCCTGGGCGACACCGCGCATGAATTGCTCTCCCCGCTGGCGCGTCTGGAAGTGGCGTTGAGCATCCTCGAAGCGCGGGCGGCGCCCGGCGACGAGGCGATCACGGCGCGGGCGTTGGAAGACGTGCGCCAGACCGCCCGCCTCGTGCAGGATTTGCTCTCTTTTTCCAAGGCGGGCATGCGCGAGCCAACGGCCGCGCTGGAAACGGTGTTGCTGGCCCAAGCGGTGCGGGAAGCGGTGCGCCGGGAGGCGGGCGAGGCGCAGATCGCCATCGAAATCGAACCCGGCTTGCGCGTCTGCGCGGCCGGGGAATTGCTGGCGCGCGCGATCGCCAACGGCGTGCGCAACGCGGTGCGCTACGCAGGCGACGCGGGGCCGATCCGCATCGCGGCCGCCGCCACGGAGGACGACGTCACGTTGACCATCTCTGACAGCGGCCCCGGCGTGCCGGAGGCGGCGTTGCCCCGGCTGTTCGATCCGTTTTACCGCCCGGAGTCCGCGCGGAGTCGAGAAACGGGCGGCGTGGGACTCGGGTTGGCGATCGTCAAAAATTGCGTGGAAGCAGGCGGCGGCCGCGTGGCGGTGCGCAACCGGCGGCCGAGTGGGCTGGAACTGGAGTTCACCCTGCAGCGGGCCGGTTGAACGAACGAGCCCGCGCGAAGCGCAAGGTGGATCGTGCTCTCCGAGCGCGATGGCAAACCGACAGCGGCGCGGCCGCTCTCGAAGAAAAGAAGTGAGCAGCGTATCGCCGCTATTTATTGTCACCCATCGCGCTCGGAGAGCACGATCCACCTGAGCCGCCCTTGACGCGTTTGCGGCGCCTGAGCGAAGCTGTCTCTCCTCGCCATGGATGATCCCTTGCCCGAAAACCGCCGCATTCTCGCCATCGACGTGGGCGGCAGCCACCTCAAAGCCGCCGTGCTCGACGCGGGCGGGGAGATGTTGACCGAACGCGTCCGCGTCAAGACGCCCAAGCCGATCACGCGGGACACGCTGGTCCACGGACTCGTGGCACTGGTGCAGCCGCTGGGGGAGTTTTCGTGCGTGTCGGTGGGTTTCCCGGGGGCCGTGACGCCGTCGGGCATCAAGACCGCGCCGAACCTCGGGACGGCGGAGTTTGCCGGGTTCGATGTCGCCGGGGCGTTGAGCGAGCGGTTTGCCAAGCCGGTGAAACTGCTCAACGACGCGGACATGCAGGGCCTGGCCGTCGTGCGAGGAGAGGGCGTGGAAATGGTGGCAACGCTCGGGACCGGGATCGGGACGTCCTTCTTTTACAACGGCAAGCTGTGCCCCCACTTCGAGTTGTCGCACCATCCGTTCCAGAAGGGGCTCGACTACGATGCGCGCATCGGCGACGCGGCGCGCAAGGCGGTCGGGCCCGAGAAGTGGAACCGCCGCTTGAAGAAAGCGATTCTGATCTGGCGGACGGTCGTGAATTTTGACCGGCTCTATATCGGCGGCGGGAACACGGAGCACATCGATTTCAAGCTGGACGACGACATCGAGATCGTGAGCAACGAAAACGGCGTCCGCGGCGGCGCCTGGCTGTGGCGCGATCCTTCGCCGGTGTTGTAGGCGCTATTGCGGCAAGGCGCCGTCGAGCGCCAGATTCAGCTTCAGCACGTTCACGCCCGGGTCGCCCAGGAAGCCGAGGCCGGGCTTGTCGGTGTACTGTTCCACCAACGCTTCCACCTTCGCGCGATCCAAACTCCGCGCCGTTGCCACGCGGGCGACCTGGATCTTGGCGTTGGCCGGGCTGATGTGAGGATCGAGCCCGCTGGCTGAAGCACTCACCGCGTCCGACGGGATCAGCGCCGTGTCGGGCAGGTTGTTTTCCTTGCGGTATTGGGCGATGGCGGCCTTCAGATTATCGGACAGCTTCTGCGAAGTGGGCCCGAGGTTCGTTCCGCCTGAACTCCCTCCATCGTAACCCGTCCCGGCCGCCGAGGGACGCGAATGGAAGTACTTGTCGCTGCTGAAAGGCTGCCCGAGCAATTCCGAACCGAGGATCTTGCCGTCTTTTTCGATGAGACTGCCGTCGGCCTGGCGCCGGAACAAGACGTGCCCCAACCCATAAACGGCCAGAGGGTAAAGCCCGCAGCAGATGATCCCGAAGATCACGGTGACGAGGAGCGACTTCTTGAAGTCTATAAGAATGGATTTCATTTGATTTGGAAGAGGTTGAAGTGATTACGCGAGACGAAGAGCGGCGATCGTCACGTCAATGGCTTTGATGCCGATAAACGGAATGATCACGCCGCCTACTCCGTAGATAAACACATTGCGCTGCAAGATCTTCGACGCGCCCAGCGGCCGGAACTTGACCCCGCGCAGGGCAAGCGGGATCAGGAAGACGATGATCAGCGCATTGAAGATCACCGCGCTCAGGATGGCGCTGTGAGGCGATTGCAGCCGCATGATATTCAACGGCGCAATCGCCGGGAACGTGCCGATCAACATGGCCGGGATGATCGCGAAATACTTCGCCACATCGTTGGCAATGCTGAAGGTCGTCAACGCGCCGCGCGTGATGAGCAACTGCTTGCCGATCTCGACGATCTCCAGCAGCTTCGTCGGGTTGGAGTCGAGGTCCACCATGTTGCCCGCCTCTTTGGCGGCCTGGGTGCCGGTGTTCATGGCCACGCCCACGTCGGCTTGGGCGAGGGCGGGGGCGTCGTTGGTGCCGTCGCCGGTCATGGCGACCATCTGTCCGTCCGCTTGTTCCTTGCGGATGAGCGCGAGCTTGTCCTCGGGCTTGGCTTCGGCCAGGAAATCGTCCACGCCGGCTTCCTTGGCGATCGCGGCGGCCGTTAGGCGGTTGTCGCCGGTGATCATGACCGTCCGGATGCCGATGGCGCGGAACCGCTCGAAGCGTTCCGTCAATCCGCCTTTGACGATGTCCTTGAGGTAGATGACGCCCATGGCTTTTTCTTTGGTGGCCACGACGAGCGGCGTTCCGCCGTTGTTGGAAATGGCGTCCACTTCCTGCTCGACCTCGGCCGGCATCCTGCCGCCCAGCCACTCGCGAATGGAGCTGGCAGCGCCCTTGCGGTAGCTCGTCCCGTCGAAGTCGACGCCGCTCATGCGGGTTTGCGCCGTAAACTTGATGAACTCCGCGTGCGGCATCTCGTGCAACTCGACCCCGCGCAATCCGTATTTCTCTTTTGCCAGGACGACGATGCTGCGGCCTTCCGGCGTTTCATCGGCCAGGGAAGACAACTGCGCCGCCTCGGCCAGTTCCTGCTCCGTCACGCCGGGAGCGGGGACAAAGCTGACGGCCTGGCGATTGCCGAGCGTGATCGTCCCGGTTTTATCCAGGAGCAACACGTCCACGTCGCCGGCCGCTTCCACGGCGCGGCCGCTCATCGCCAGCACGTTGGTCTGCACCAGGCGGTCGATGCCCGCGATGCCGATGGCCGAGAGCAGGCCGCCGATGGTCGTCGGGATCAGGCACACCAACAGCGATACGAGCACGGGGATGGTGAAATCCACGTTGGCGTAATAGCCATAGGCTTTGAGCGACATCAGCACCACGATGAAGATCAGGGTGAGCGCCGAGAGCAGAATGGTCAGCGCGATCTCGTTAGGCGTCTTCTGGCGCTTGGCGCCCTCGACCAGGGAGATCATGCGGTCCAGGAATGTCTCACCCGGGTTCGACGTGATTTGAATTTTGACTTCATCCGAGAGCACGCGCGTCCCGCCCGTGACCGCGCTGCGATCGCCGCCGGCCTCGCGAACGACCGGAGCAGATTCGCCCGTGATGGCGGATTCATCGATCGTCGCCGCGCCGTCGATGATTTCGCCGTCGCCCGGGACCATCTCGCCGGCGACCACGATGACGATGTCGCCCTTGCGCAGTTGCTCGGACGTGACCCTCTCCGTGGTGTTGCCCTTGATGCGATTGGCGAAGGTGTCGGTGCGCGCCTTGCGCAATGAATCCGCCTGCGCGCGGCCGCGGCCCTCGGCCATGGCTTCCGCGAAGTTGGCGAAGAGAACCGTGAACCAGAGCCAGATGGTGATCTGCAGGAGGAATCCGATGGAATCGCCGCGACCGCCCATTAGGAGGAGCACGGTGGTGATCGCCGCGCCGACCTCGGTGACGAAGATCACCGGATTGCGGATCAACGTGGCCGGGTTGAGCTTGACGAACGATTGCCCGATTGCCGAACCGACAATCGCTGGATCGAAGATGGAATGTTGTTTAGCAGCCATGGTACAGAGGTAAAGGTGTGGCGGTTCCTGGAGTTAGAACAGTTTGCCCGTGTGCATGAGGAAATGCTCGACGATGGGACCAAGCGCGAGCGCGGGGAAGAAGTTCAACGCTCCCACCAGGATGATCACGCTGATCAATAGGAAGATAAACATTGGCCCGGTGACCGGGAAGGTCCCGGCGCTGTCTCGATGGACCTTCTTGCGCACCAACGAGCCGGCCAGCGCGAGGATCGGAATGACCTGGCAATAGCGGCCGATCAGCAGGGACAAACCCATGGTCACATTGTACCACGGCGTGTTGGCCGAGAGCCCGGCAAAGGCGCTGCCGTTGTTGCCCGTTGTGGAGCTATACGCATAGAGGATCTCGGTGAAGCCGTGCGGGCCGCTGTTGTTGGTGCCGTCCGTCAGGGCGTGCGTGACCGGGTCGGGCGGACCCCACTTATTCATGCAGGCCCATCCGCTGAACCCAAGGATGTCCCACGCGAGGATGAGGATGACGAAGGAAGCCATCTTCACGTCGTAGGGCGCGATTTTCTTGCCCAGATATTCGGGGGTGCGCCCGATCATCAAGCCGCAGATAAACACGGTCACCGCGACGAAGACCAACATGCCGTATAACCCCGAGCCGACGCCGCCGAAGATGATTTCCCCGAGGTGGATGTTAAACACCGGGATCAAACCACCCAGGGGGGTTAGAGAATCATGCTGACAGTTGATGGCGCCGCACGCGGCATCGGTCGTGTTGTTGGCGAACAACGCCGAATTCATGATGCCGAACCGAACTTCTTTTCCTTCCATGTTGCCCGTGGTGGGGTCGAGGCCCAACTGATGGTGGATCGGGTTGCCGGCCGCCTCGGCCCACCAGAGGAAGAGCGCGCTGGCGATGCACACGAGACCCATGGCCGCCCAGATGGACCACCCATGTGCGCGGTTGTTCACCTGCACGCCGAAGTAGTAGACGAGACCGGCGGGGATCGCCAGGATCGTCAGCATCTGGATGAAGTTGGAAAGCGGGGTGGGATTTTCGAAGGGATGCGCGGCGTTGGCGTTGAGATAACTATCGCCGTTCAAGCCGAACATCTTGATCGCCATTTGCGATGCGCACGGGCCTTGGGGGATCGTCTGCGTCGTCACCGGGGTGTCGACCATCACGGGCTTGCCCTGGGCATCCACCACGGCCACGCCCTTGTCGTCTACCTTGGGCGTCGGCACCGTGTAAGATTCAACTAACGTGGCGGAATCGTACGGTTTGAAATTCTGGATTACGCCCTGCGAAATCAGAAAAACCGCGTACAGGGTGCAAACGGGAATCAGCAGATAATAGATGATCCGAGTTAGATCCACCCAGAAGTCGCCTAACGTCTTGCCTTCCGCCCGTGACACGCCGCGCACCACGGCGGCGGCGACGGCGATGCCGACGGCAGAGGAGCAGAAGTTATGAAACACGATCGGCACCATGTTGCTAAAGTAGGAGGCGACCTGTTCCGGCACATAGGATTGCCAGTCGGTGTTGGCCACGAAGCTGGCGGCCTGCATGAAAGAAAGATCACCGCTCCACGCGGTAAACTTCTGCGGATTGAGGGGCAATGACGCCTGAAGCCGGAACATGCCATAGGCGATGACCATCGTCACCGCGCTAAAGATGAGCATGGAAACGGTGTATTGTTTCCAGTCCTGCTCGCTTCTCGGATCGATGCCGCAGATGCGATAGGTAAGTTTCTCGACCGGTTTGATGATCGGATCGAGGAAGGTTTTACCCTGCGGATTTAGAACCCGGCAGAGATAGAGACCGATCGGCTTCGTGATTAAAAGCACGAGCGCGAAGTAGAGGATAAATTGAATCCAGGAGCTGGTTCCCATAAATAGACAGAGCTAGAATTTTTCCGGCCGGACGATCGTGAATAACAAATAGACGATCAGCAGCAGCGAGATGACCGCGACGACGGTGTTTTCCATGTGAATGTTAGAAAAAGGTTCAGACTTTATCGCAGGCCCACGTGAAGAGGAACATGCAGACGAAGAAGAGGATGGATAGCAGGACGAAGATGATGTCGGTCATGCGGTGTTAGTTCTGTAGTTGAGTGGCCGCTCCTTAAGCCAAAGGCGTGCCAGTCCGCGCGGCGGCGTCAGAAGCGACTGGCGGAGAACTGCTTACGTCGAGCTAGAGTCGTATTACCGAATGGCGCTACATCGCAATTTGCAATGTAAGCCCTGCTGGCCGTGCAATTTGCAATTGTACGAGCGCGACTTGCCGTGCGGCAAGTTCTGCGTTCGTCGACGCGCAGGCAAAACAACGATTAGAGCGACGCGTCTACCGAACGGGCGCTTATAGGCCTTCCCATTCCTTGGGATCAATGCCGGCCTGCGCGAGAATTCGCTTCACCAAGGTCCAATCCAGATCGCCCCGGTGCGGATTGGGAATCGGCAGGCGGTCGCCGTGACGCCGAAGAAAGGGGTGAGGTCCTTTTTGGTACGGCCCCTCCCAGCCTGCGGATCGAAGGCGCCGAAGAAATTCTCGGTACTTGATCGGCCTAGACATGAGCCGCCGGCCGTTTCCGGCCTGCCATTGCCACACGCCGCTCGACGGCGGCCGCCCTGGCGCCCCGTCCTCGCGGATTCAGGTCAATGCCGTCGATGACCGGAATGCGGTCACCGAATTGAAGCCCGAGCAGGAGCCAGTCTTCGAGGGTGCTTTGCAACTCAGCGCGGCAGGTTTCAAGCATGTCGCCGTCCGCCCACAATCCCTTGCATGAAGGAATTCGCGCAAAGAAGCGTTTGTCTTCCATGATCTCATAATGCGCCTGTCGCATCGCTGCCTGGATATACTCGGTGAGCATGACAGAAATTAAACTACGGTTGGTGGACTTGGTAGGCAATTTGTTTGAAGACGACACGCTCTCGCGCCAACACGCGAGAAGATTTACAGGCGGCCGAGTTTCTCTCACATTTCTGGGGTGAGATCGAGGCGGCGGATCAGCTTGCTGACGAGGCTCCAATCCACATCGCCCTTATGCGGGTTGGGAATTGCGACTTTGCGTCCATCCGGCAGACGCATGACTTCATGACTGCCGCCCGACTCCGGTCCTGCAAGGCCAGCCAGGCGCAAACGCCGGATCAACTCACGCCGCTTGATCGGCTTCGGCATAGACGCGGGTCGGGTTTAGATCAATGCCATCAATGATCTGAAATGGATCGCCGTGGCGAAGGCCGACCACAATCCAACTCTCCAGCGCGCCGTGCAGTTCCTCGCGAGCTTCCTCGAGCGTGGCGCCTTCGCCCCACGATCCAGGGCATTGCGGGATTTCACCCCAATAACGCCCATTTTCCATGATCTCATAATGCGCCTGTCGCATCGCCGCCTGGATGTACTCGGTGAGCATGGATCAAATCTAATCAGCACTTCCTGAATGCGGTAGGATTTTTTCAGAGGAGGGCCGTCCGCGTTGACTTCGCCTCAAGGTTGCTGTAGAGGAACCGTCCGCCCCAAGCTGAAACGGCCTTTGCCTTCGCTCCCGGGGGAAACTCAGAAACCATCCCATCAATAGCACCGATTCCCATGGCCACCACGCAAACCGCCGAGATCGAAGGTCTCCGCCTCCACGACAAAGACACCGGCAGCGCCGCCGTCCAGGTCGCCCTGCTCACCCGCCGCATCAACGAACTCACCGAGCACCTTCAGACGCACGTCAAGGATCACCACTCGCGCCGCGGGCTGCTCAAGATGGTTTCCAAACGCCGCGGCCTCCTGGACTATCTCAGCGCCACCGAAAACGAGCGCTACAAGACCGTCCTGACCAAGCTCAACCTGCGCAAGTAATTTCTCCGGCGGACATCTCCCGATGTCCGCCGTTTTCGTTTCAACCCGGCGCTCTCTCCAAGGTCAGCGCGCATAATCACCCAATAAAGTAAATCGGAGCGTCAGCGTCCTCTGGATTCTTTGATCTTAGGCTTCAACCTTCATTTGCCCGGAAGTTTGAAGCCTACGAGTCGGGAAACCAGGAGCGGCGGTGGCATCCACCCCATCCCACATCATGGCTCATCAAGTCACGGCGTCCATCGGCGCCAATCCCATCACATTCGAAACTGGCAAGCTCGCCCGCCTCGCGGACGGCGCCGTCACCGTCCGCTGCGGCGAGACCATCCTCATGGTCTCGGCGGTCAGCGCGACCTCCATTAAAGAAGGGCAGGACTGGTTCCCGCTCACCGTCGACTACCGCGAAAAGGCGGCGTCGGTCGGCAAGATCCCCGGCGGTTACTTCAAGCGCGAAGGCCGGCCGAGCGAAAAGGAAATCCTGACCTGTCGCATGACGGATCGCCCGTTGCGGCCGCTCTTTCCGAAGGGGTACCTGTACGACACGCAGATCATCGCGGTGCTGCTCAGCGCCGACGGCGAGAACGATCCCGACATGGCGTGCATCAACGGCGCCTCGGCGGCGTTGACCGTCTCCGACATTCCCTTTGCCGGCCCGATCGGGGCGGTGCGAATCGGTCGGATCGGCGGCGAGTTCGTCGTCAACCCCACGCACAGCCAGCGGGAGTTCAGCGACCTGGATCTCGTTTACGTCGGCACGTATGACGGCGTCATCATGATCGAGGGCGAGGCGCTCGAGTTGCCCGAAGACGAGTTCATCGCGGCGCTGAATTTTGCGCATCCGCACGCGCGGAAATTGATTGAAGCGCAGCGTGAACTTGCGAAGCTCGCGGGCAAGCCGAAGCGGGAAGTGCCGCTCTTCGTCGTGCGCGACGAGTTGATGGAAGTCGCCTACCAGGTGGCGGGGGACCGCATCGAGGCGGCGATTTATACGCAGGGCAAGACCGCCCGCAACAAGGCGGTCGGCGCGCTCAAGACCGAGGTGAAGGCGGCGATCCTCGAGAAATTCCCCGAGGCGACCGGCTTCGAGGTTTCCCAAGCGTTCGATTATTTGCAGAAGAAGGCGTTCCGCGTCAGCATCCTCGACAAGGGGCAACGTTGCGATGGCCGCGGGTTCTTCGATATCCGCCAGCTCAGTGCGGAGGTTGGCCTCCTGCCGCGTTCCCACGGCAGCGGGCTCTTCCAACGCGGCGAGACCCAGGCGCTGGCGCTGGCGACCCTCGCTTCGGCGCAGGAAGCGCAGAATCTGGATTCCTACACGGGCGGCGTGCGGTCGAAGCGGTTCATCCTGCATTACAACTTCCCGCCGTTCAGCGTGGGTGAGACCGGCCGCACGGGCAGCCCGGGCCGCCGCGAGATCGGCCACGGGGCGCTCGCGGAGCGTTCCATTGCCGGAGTGATTCCCGATGAGAAGGATTTTCCATACGCAATCCGCGTCTCGAGCGAGATCATGGAGTCCAACGGCTCGACCTCGATGGCCAGCGTGTGCGCAGGCATCCTGGCGCTGATGGACGCCGGCGTGCCGATCAAGGCGCCGGTGGCCGGGATCAGCGTGGGGCTCGTGACCGAGTTTGACGGCAACGGCGCGATGACGCGTCACACGCTCCTCAACGACATCATCGGCAGCGAGGATCACTTCGGCGACATGGACTTCAAGCTTTGCGGCACGGCTGCGGGCGTGACCGGGTTCCAGCTCGACCTCAAGCTCCCGGGCATCAGCCTCGGGTTGCTGGCGGAAGCGGTCCACAAGGCGAAGGAAACGCGCACGCAGATCCTGGCCGTGATGGATGCGACCCTCACTAAACCTCGCACGGAGTTGAGCCAGTACGCGCCGCGCATCGAGACGGTCCGCATCAACCCCGACAAGATCGGCCTCATCATTGGGCCGGGGGGCAAGACGATCAAAGGCATCGTGGCCGAGACCGGCGCCGAGATCAACATCGAGGACGACGGCAGCATCAAGATCTACTCCAACAACGGCGAGGCGATGGCGCGCGCCAAGGAGATCATCCTGGGCATGACCAAGGAGATCGAAGTCGGCGAGGTCTATCAGGGCCGGGTGGTGTCGATCAAGGAGTTCGGTTGTTTCGTGGAAGTGCTGCCGGGCAAGGAAGGCCTCGTGCACATCAGCGAGCTGGCCGATTTCCGGGTCAAACGCACCGAAGACGTGGTCAAGAACGGCGACGTGATCCCGGTCAAGTGCATCGGCGTCGACGAGAAGGGCCGGGTCAAATTTAGCCGCCGGGCGGCGATGAAGGACAAGGACGCCTCCCTGCAACCCGAGCCGGTCGGCGCCGGGGCGGACGCATAAGAAACGACGATTGATTTAATAGGCGCGGTGAGAAATCACCGCGCCTTTTCTTTTGACCTCAGGGATCGACGAAGAACTCGTTGGGCGACATCAGCTTGCGGGTGCGAGCCGCTTTGGATGACGCGAAGAACCGGGAAATTTCCGGCCGGCTAGCGTAGGTGCGAAAGAAGTAATCGTTGAGCAAAGCGTCAAACCGCTCGTCGCCCAAGATCGCCTTCGACTTGGCAAACCAGGTGGCCGCCGTTGGCATGTCGGCATCCTGCAGGGCCGCGGCGGCGGCGGTAAGCGCCCAGTAGCCGGAGGGCGCGGGTTGTTTCAACTGCGCCTCCAGTTCGGGAAGAACGTCCAGACGCCGGCCGCCTTCGATCTCGGCCAGCCGCATCTTGAAGGCGATGACCTCCCGCTGCTCGTTGAATTCCGGCTCTGTCGGCACGCGCTTGAGCGCTTCGTCGAAGCGCGTGGCCGACTCGGCAAAATTGCCCTGGCGCCGGAGAGCCTCGCCGAGCCGGTAGAAATCCTCCGGGGGGAAGGGATTGCTGACAACCGAATTTCCCAGCCACTCGACGGCGGAATCCAACGCCCGGGTGCGCGCGAAGATAAAGGCCATCTGCTCAATGGCCGGCGTGGTGTTCAGTGCGGCCGAGCCCGCGATCATGCCCTCGGCTTCCACCGGGTTGCCCAGGCGGGTTTCCAGATTGGACCGATAGGCTTTGAGCCCGGGCGCCGACTTGGATTGGACCAGCAACGGCGCGAGGGCGCGGACGGCGCCCTCGAGATCCCCGGAGCGATCGGCCGCCAGCGCCTGATCGAGCACTTTGATGTTCGCATTCGTCCAAGCCGTGCTTTCCACGGGCGGCGGGGCGGCATTGGTTCCCTTGCTCGCGGTCGCGGCGGGATTTGTCGGCGCCGATGCGCGACCGATCCAGAACGAACCGGCGATGACCGCGGCGGTCAAGAGGTAGAAAAACAGCGGGCGCTTCCATTGCATCCGCGCGCGGCCGAGCCCTGGCCAGCCGGAATCCTTCCCCGGGCGAATCGGGCGCACGGGGAGACTGATGGGAGGGGCCACCGGCAGCCGGGAGCCGGTCTGCGAGGCGCCTGCCGGCTTGAAGCCGGTGCGCCTGCCTTGAGGAGAGGTCGTCGGCAGCAGCCTCGCGCTGGCTTCTTCCTTGCGCTGTTCAAGCAAATCCTGAAGCTGGGCGCTGACGGCGAGGATTTTGCCTTCGGTGTCCTGCGGGCCCTCGTCGGGCCGGCGGCCCGCCATGCGCAGGTTAGGGCGCGGCGTCATCTTGGCGGCGGGATTGGGCGCTCCGGACCAGTCCGCGGCCGGGTCCTTCTCACGAAGATGAACGCCGTTTTGGTCGGCGTCCGGGCGATAAACGGCTGCCTCTTCCAACAGAGCGTACGCGGTGGGATTGTACGACCATTCCGCCGCGCGGTAATCCTGATCCAGGAGGTCAGGCTCCGCGTCTTCGGACGAGGCTAAAGGGTCTTTGCTCATGGGGGAGGCCAGGGAAGAAAGTACGGGCCGGAGGGAGGAAAATCAACGACGCGGGGGGAAATTTATGAGTCGCCCTTGCCCGTGGCAATTCAAAACTCCGGAGGATGATCTGAGCGCGCGCCCAGAAGGAAGCGGGCGGTGCTTTCGCCGCTGGCCAGGACGGTTTGGATGCTGCAGGCGGTCGGCTGATCGCCGGTGAGCCAGGCATTCTTCCACCGGGTGCGGG
>CAXUAZ010000028.1:0-26421 GCA_964249195.1 uncultured Chthoniobacterales bacterium | reverse complement strand
GACCTGCTCGGAGGCGGCGATCACCTGGGGAATGCCGCTGCCGGCCGCTTCGGGGCAAAAGCGGCTCAGCAGATACCCCGCGATCAGCGAAGTGCCCACCATCACCGCGAAGCTGCCGGCCAGGAAAACGCCGGGACTTTGCCGGGAGAGCGGCAGGAAGGTGTGGTTGAACAGGAGGTTAATCCCCACCTCGAACCCCACCGCCGTCCATCCCGCCGAGAGCCCATAGAGCGAGGTGAGCGCCAGGGGACGCGCCCGCTGAGGGAGCCGACCGACGAAGAGGGCTGCGGGATTCAAACGCGTCGAAACTGTCGGCAACACCGTCTCATTGCAACCGCCAACGCCGGCCGCGGGCACAAATTTCACCCGCTATGATGCGCAACGCAAGCTTTTGTCCAGAGTAGAGGGAGCGCCTTCTACCCGGCGCCGCCGAGAGAGAAGGGACCGTCCGATAATTAATGCTGAGAAAGAACCGCCCGTTGGAATTGTTTCCAACCTGATCGCCGCAGCCTATCAGTGAACTGCTTGCATGTCAATGAAAAATAAGCCTTTCCATGAACGGACCGAACTGGGCGCGATTGCTGCTTCAACGTTGATTCGAAAGATGCGGGCGCACCGCGCCGCCGCCGGTCCAGATCCTTGATTCGAGCGGCCACAATTTAATCGATGTACGCTCAGCCGCCAATCCCGCCGGTTGAGGAGTCTGTCGAGGCGCCAGGCCAGCAGACGGAGGTCAACGAGGCGGACAACCGCACCGCCAAGGCCAACACGCGCACCAAGCAAGCCGAAGCCCGCACCGAGCAGGCCGAGGCCCGGACCGAGCAGGCCAACACGCGCACCGAACAGGCTAACACCCGCACCGAACAGGCCGAGGCGCGTAGCCGGCAAGCCGAGGCCCGCAGTCTCCAGGCAATCCGCGCTTCCGAGCTGCGTTACCGGCGGTTATTTGAAACCGCGCAAGACGGCATTCTCATCCTCGACGCGCACAGCGGCCAGGTCGTGGACGCGAATCCGTTCATGAAAGACCTGCTCGGCTATTCGCAGAAGGAATTTCTGGGCAAAAAAATGTGGGAGATCGGCCCCTTCAAGGGCGCCGCGGCGGCCCGGCTGGCCTTTGCCGAGTTGCAACACCTCGACCGGCTGCGCTACGAGGCCATGCCGCTGGAGACCAAGGATGGCCGGCGGGTGGACGTCGAGTTTATCAGCAACGCCTACTTTGTGGACGAGAAGCGGCTCATCCAATGCAACATCCGCGACATTACCGAGCGCCAGCGCGTGCAGGAGCAAATCCGGATGCTCAACACCGAACTCGAGCAGCGCGTGGCCGAGCGCACCGCCCAGTTGGAGGACGTCAACAAAGAGCTGGAGGCGTTTAGCTACTCCGTCTCGCACGATCTGCGCGCGCCGCTGCGCCACATCATGGGTTTTGTGGAGTTGCTCCAACAGGATGCCGGCCCCCTCCTGTCGCCCAAAAGCCTGCGCCATCTCACCACCATCACGGCCTCCGCGGCTCGCATGGGTGATTTGATTGACGATCTGCTGGCGTTCTGCCGCATCGGCCAGTCGGAGATGCAGAAGACCGATGTGAGTCTCGACGAACTCATTTCCGAAACGATCGGCGATCTCGAGAGCGAGACCAAAAACCGGCGCATCGAATGGAAGATCGCCCCGCTCCCGACCGTGCAGGCCGATCGCGCCCTGTTGCGCATGGTGTTGGTGAATTTAGTTTCCAACGCGGTGAAGTTCACCGGCGCCCGAGAGAAAGCGATCATCGAGATCGGCTGCATGGAAGGCGAGCCCGACGAGACGGTTTTCTTCATGCGCGACAATGGCGCGGGTTTCGACCCGAGTTACACCCAGAAGCTGTTCGGGGTGTTTCAACGCTTACACAGCGACGCCGAGTTCGAGGGCACGGGGATCGGCCTGGCCAACGTCCAGCGCATCATCCACCGGCACGGCGGCCGCGCCTGGGCAGAAGGCGCCGTCGACGCCGGAGCCACCTTCTATTTTTCCCTCCCGCGCAAACCGGGCGCCGCCGCCAATGAACCCTGAACTCGCCTCCAAAAGCGTCCTGCTCGTGGAGGACGATCTGCGCGACGTGGAGTTGATCCTCACCGCACTCGAGGACCTGTCCCTCGCCCACAAAGCCGCCGTCGTGCACAACGGCGCGGAGGCGCTCGACTACCTGGCGCGTCGCGGGACATTTAGCGCGCGACCCGTCGGCAACCCCAATTTTGTCATTCTCGACAACAAGATGCCGAAGGTCAACGGCCTCGACGTGCTCAAGATCATCAAGGGCGACGAACGGTTGAAAAGCATTCCGGTGGTGATCTTCACCTCGTCGCGCCAGCCGGGCGATCTGGCGGCCTTTTATCAACACGGCGCCAACGCCTATGTCGTCAAGCCCCTCGGCTTTCCGGACTTCATGCAAGCAGTCCAGAAAATGGTGGCCTTCTGGGCCGAAACCAACGAGCCGCCCCTCTCCAAAACCCACTAAGAATGAAAGCTCCCCTGCACATCCTGCATCTCGAAGACAACCCCAACGACGCCGAGCTCGCCGCCGCGAACCTAAAGACCGCCGGCATCGATTGCACGATCAGGCGGGTGCAGGATCGCAAGGATTTCGTCGCGGCGTTGGAAGCAGGGGGCGTCGACCTGGTGCTCTCCGATTTTACCCTCCCCGGGTTCCACGGGGTCTATGCCCTGGCGATGCTGGTCGAGCGCTGGCCCGACCTCCCGGTGATCTTGCTTTCCGGGACGGTCGGCGAGGAGTTTGCCATCGATTCGCTCAAGAGCGGCGCGACCGATTACGTGCTCAAGGATCGAATGGCGCGGCTGGCCCCGGCCGTGCGGCGCGCCATGCTGGAGGTCGAAGCACGCTCGGAGCGGCGACGGCTGGAGACGCAGTTCATCGAGGCGCAGAAGATGGAGGTCATCGGCCAGCTCGCCGGCGGGGTGGCCCACGACTTCGCCAACATCCTGGGCGTGATCATCGGGTACACCGACTTAATCATCAGCGACCTCGGTCTCGACAGTCCCGCGCAGAAGTACGCCGAGGAGATTCGCAACGCGTCCGACCGCGCGGTGGGATTGACGCGGCAGCTTCTGGTCGTCAGCAGCCGGGAGACCGTGCAACCCATCGTGCTGGATCTCAACGAGGTCGTCAAAGATCTCGACCGGATGCTGCGGCGCTTGGTCGATGAAAACATCGAGATGACGATCGAGGCGGGGGCCGATTTACACCGGGTCAGGGCCGACCCGGGGTATGTTGGCCAGGTGCTGATGAACCTGGTGGTCAATGCCCGGGACGCCATGCCCGAAGGCGGCAGGTTGAGCATCAAGACGGGCAACGTGGCGTGCGAACGGGGCATTGCGGAGGCCACGCCACCCATCGACGCGGGCAGTTATGTGGTGCTCAGCGTGGCCGACACGGGAACTGGGATGACACCCGAGGTAAAACGGCGCCTGTTCGAAGCCTTCTTCACCACCAAGGAAAAAGGGAAGGGCACCGGCCTCGGCCTGGCGACCTGCCACACGATCGTCCAGCAGTCCGGCGGTCACATTCGGGTGGAGAGCGAGGCGGGCGCGGGCGCCCTCTTCGAGATCTATTTTCCCGTGGTGGAACTGCCGCTGGCCGCCCGCCTCCCGCCGGCGGCGCGCGGTCCTCTGCCCCGGGGGATGGAGACCTTGCTCGTGGTGGAAGACGAGCCCTCGGTGCGGCATCTGGCGCGCGATGTCCTGGTGGCCCAGGGTTACGAGGTGTTGTCCGCCTCCAACGGGCAGGATGGGTTGCACGTGGCGCGCGATCATCACGGCGCGCCGATCCGTCTGGTCGTGACGGATGTCGTCATGCCGCTGATGGGCGGCAAGGTGATGGCGGAATGGCTGAAGTCGGTTTACCCGGGGCTGAAGGTCCTTTTTACGTCCGGCTACAGCGACGAAACCATCACCCGCCAGGGCGTGCTCGATCCCGACGTTGAATTTTTGCCAAAGCCCTACACCCCGTCGGGCTTGACCCGGAAGGTGCGCGAGCTGCTGGATGAAACCCTCCAGCCCGTATGAGGGGCAGCCTGGGGTGGGTGCGGTCAGCGGCTCGCAGTCTATGGGTTTTCGTGCGAGTCAGGCGTCCGAGCTGCTCCGACCTGGCCGATCAAAAACGGAAGGAAGAAGAGCTGCGCTGGAAAACCGCCCTGCTCGAAGCCCAACTGAACTCTTCCCTCGACGGCATCATCGTGATCGACCAGCGGGGCGACAAGATCCTGCAAAACCAGCGCGCGGCCGAACTCTTGAGAATCCCGGCGGAGATCGCGGCCGAGGTGAGCGACGAATCGCAACTGGAGTGGGTCGGGCGCGTGGTCAAGGATCCCGCCGGGTTCATGGAAAAAGTGGTGCATCTTTATTCTCATCCCGATGAAGTCAGTCACGACGAGGTGGAGTTGCTCGATGGCGCCATCCTCGACCGCTATTCGTCGCCCGTGATCGGGGAGGACAAGAAGTACTTCGGCCGCATCTGGACGTTTCGCGACGTGACCGAGAGCAAGCGGCTGGAGGCGCAGTTCGTGCAATCGCAGAAGCTGGAGACGGTGGGCAAGTTGGCCGGCGGGGTGGCCCACGAGTTCAACAGCATCATGACGGCGATTATCGGGCAGAGTGAGCTGTTGCTAGGGCGCCTGGCGCCGGGCGATCCGCTGGCCCGGAGCGCCGAGGAGATCTACCGGGCGGCCGAACGCGCCGCCACTCTGACCCGCCAACTGCTGGCATACGGCCGCAAGCAGATCCTGCGGCCGGAACTCCTCGATCTAAATACTATTTTGTCCAACCTCGCGGAAGGCTTGCACCACCTGATGGGCGCCCGGATCGATCTTAGCATCGATCCTGCCGCCGGCCTGAAGAAGGTCAAGGCAGACGCGGGCCAGATCGAGCAAGTCATCATGAACATGGCGATGAACTCGGCCGACGCCATGCCGGAAGGCGGCATCTTTACGATCCAGAGCGCGAACGTCACGCTCGACGAAGAGAGCGGGCGCCTGGCCGAGGTCGAGGCCGGGAATTGGGTCATGCTCACCGTCACCGACACGGGCGGCGGGATGAGCGGCGAGGTAAAGGCCCGCGCGTTCGAGCCCTTCTTTACGACCAAGAGCGTCGGGCAGGGGGCGGGCCTGGGGTTGTCCACTTCGTACGGCATCGTCAAGCAGAGCGGCGGGCACATCATCTGCCAGAGCGAGCCGGGGCGGGGAACCACGTTGCGGATTTACCTGCCGCAGGCCGCCGCCGAACTCCCCGAGGCGCCGCCGCCGCTCGACGCGCCCGATTTGCCCGCCGGGACGGAAACCATCCTGCTGGTGGAAGACGACGCCGCGTTGCGCGACATGGCGTCTGGGTTGTTGCGCCGCCTGGGCTACACCGTGGTGACGGCGGCGAACGGGGTGGAGGGTCTGGGGGTGTTGGCGCGGCCGCCGGAGAGCCGGATCGATCTGCTGTTTACCGACGTGGTCATGCCGCAGATGAACGGGAAGGAATTATCGCAGCGGGCGCGGGAGGCGTTGCCCGGCATCAGGATTTTGTTTACGTCTTCGTACACGGAGAACTCCATTGTTCACCAGGGTGGATTGAACAAGGGATGCCTGCTGTTGCAAAAGCCGTACACGCCCTCCGCGCTCGCGCAAAAGGTGCGCGAGGCGATGGCCCAAGATTGACTCACTCGTAGCGCAGCGCCGCCACCGGATCGAGCCGGGACGCCGACCACGCCGGGGCGAACCCGGAGATTACCCCGGTAGCCACCGAGATGATCAATCCCGACAGCATCAGGTTCAGCGAGAACGAGATGGGAAACGACGGAAACGCCGCGCCCACCGCCTGGAACAACCCGTATGACACCACGAGCCCCGCAAAGCCGCCCACCAGACAGATGCCCACCGCCTCGATCAGGAACTGCAGCAGGATCGTGCGCCGCCGCGCCCCGAGCGCCTTGCGCGTGCCAATCTCCCGGGTGCGCTCGCGCACGCTGACGAACGTGATGTTCATGATCCCGATCGCGCCCACGAAGAGGGCCAGCCCCGTGATGAACAACCCCGCGATGGCGATCCCGGCCTTGATCGGCCCGAGCGTGCTCTTGAAGGACTCCTGCGCGCTGATGGCAAAATCGTCGGGCTGATCGGGCAACAGCCCGCGGACGCGGCGCACGTCGCCAATCAGTTCCGACTTGGCTTCTTCCATCCGCTCCTTGTTGCGGACCTTTACGCGCACGTCCGACTGGTTGTTTTTGTTGGAAAAATAGCGGGCGAACGCCTCCAGCGGCACCACGGTTTGGTTGTCGAAACTGAACAACCCCAGAAAGCTCCCCTGCTTGGCAAACACGCCGACCACGCGAAACTCCTGGCCGCCCGTGCGCACCCCCTGGCCGACCGCCGAACGCTCGGGGAACAGGGCGTCGGCGACGTCGCAGCCCAGCACGCACACGTTGCGCCCGCCGCGGCTCTCGACGGCGTTGAAAAACCGGCCCTCCCGCATGTCGGCGGTGTTGATCTCGGCGTAGCGATCGGTCGTGCCCAGGGTAAACACCGCGCTGACCTGGTAATCGCCGCGCACGATGGTGCGGAAGGTGTTCGACGCGGGCACGGCGGTGAGCAGTTCGGAATGCGGCGAGGCGTCGATGATCGTCTGGAGCCGGTCGGCGTACTCGCGTTTGATGGCCCGGCGGTTGCGAAAAATCCAGTCGTCCTGATTGCTGGTCCAGGGGATTTTGGTGACGTAGAGGATGTCGTCGCCGAGGAGCGCCATGCTGCGGTTGAAGCCGGTTTCGATCCCGTTGATGGCGGTGCCCATGAGGGTCACGGCGACGATGCCGATGATGACGCCGAGGGCCGTCAGGAAGGAGCGCGTGCGGTTGGCCGAGATCTGCGCGTAGGCGATCCGGCAGCTTTCGATGAATTCGAAGCGAAGCTGTTTCATCGTCTCGCGCTCTGGTTGTAGGGCGGGCGCTTCGCCTGCCGGGGGTGGCGCCGTGCTGCGGCAACCGGAGCGGTCGCCCTACAATGCAATCCCGCTTGCATGCATTCCTAATGCCCGGTCGAGCCGTCACTCTCGACGAGCCCATCCCGCAACCGCACCACGCGGCGGGCGTGCTCCGCGATATCCGGCTCGTGGGTCACCACGATGATCGTGTTGCCCTGCTCGTAGAGGTCCTCGAGCAGCGCCATGATCTCCTCGCCGGTGCGGCTGTCGAGGTTGCCCGTGGGCTCGTCGGCGAGGATGATCGACGGGCGGTTGACGAGCGCGCGGGCGATGGCGACGCGCTGGCGCTGGCCGCCGGAAAGCTCGTTGGGCCGGTGGTGCATCCGGTGGCCGAGGCCCACGTTTTCCAGCGTGGCCTTGGCGCGCTCGCGGCGCTCGGCGGCGGGAAGGCCGGCGTAGATGAGCGGCAGTTCGACGTTATGCAGGCTGTCGGAGCGGGGAAGGAGGTTGAAGGTCTGGAAGACGAAGCCGATCTCGCGGTTGCGGATGGCGGCGAGCTCGTCGTCGTCCATGGTGGCGACGTTGCGCCCGTTAAACTCGTACTTGCCGCTCGTGGGCGTGTCAAGGCAGCCGAGCATGTTCATCATCGTCGACTTGCCGCTGCCGCTGGGACCCATGATGGCTAGGTATTCGTTGCGGCGAATGCTCAAGGAGACGCCCCGCAACGCGTGGATCGTCTCGCTGCCCATCTCGTACACCTTCGTGACGTTGACGATCTCGATGACCAACGCGCCGGGCGGGCGGGTCACACGGCCAGAACCGGATTTTAACACAGAGGACACAGAGAGCACAGAGGGGGAAGGGTAGGAAGGGATTTTCTGGAATGGTTCTTCTTCCTCTGTGTTCTCTGTGTCCTCTGTGTTGAAGATGGATTTCCTTAAGAACCGGCTTTCTCCAGCATTACCTTCGCGCCGTCTTTGAGCAGGCGGCTGATCGCGCGGTAGCTTCCGCTGACGATTTGCTCGCCGGGAGTGACGCCTTTTTTTATTTCCAGCGAGCTGTTGTCCGCGATGCCCGTCTCGACCGGACGCATCTTGACGATATCGCCTTGTTTGATGAAGACCACCTTCTGCAATTTGTTGCGCTCGGCTTTTTCGCGGTCGGTCAGGGCCTTGCCCTTCTCAAGCTCCACCGAATTATCATCGCCGGCCGACTCGGCGGCCTCGGATTTGGCTTTGACCTTCTCGCGTTCTTCGGGGCTGAGCTTGTCGTTGAGGTTGCGCACCGTGACCGCCTGGATCGGCACCGTCACGGCGTCGCGCACGGTGGCCGTCTCCACATCGGCTGTGGCGCTCATGCCAGGCCGCAGACTCGCGCCGTCGGACGGAACGCGGATGCGCACCTCGAAATTGGTCACCTCCTCCTGCGTGTTCGCGCCGGTGGTCACCGCGGTGTTTGCGATCTGGTAGACGACGCCCCGGAATTTCCGGTTGGGGTAAGCGTCGATTGCGATGTTGGATTGATCGCCGACCTTGACGTTGACCACGTCGTTCTCGTTGACGTTCACCCGCACCTCCATGTGCCCGAGGTCTGCCACCCGCATCACCTCCGTCCCGGCAAACTGGCCGGTCGCCACGACGCGTTCGCCGAGTTTGACGTTGAGCAGGCTGATGATGCCGTCGATCGGGGAATAGATGGTCGTTTTGCTGAGGAGATCCTTCCCCTGCTGGAGGAGGCTTTCGGCGCGCTGGATGTCGTAGATCGACGCCTCGTAGTTGGCCTTGGAAACGTCCGCGGCGGTCTGGGCGGTGAGCAGATCGGTGTCGCTCGTGATCTTTTTGTCGAAGAGATCTTTGGCGCGGCGGAGGTCTTGTTGGGCTTTGAGCATCTGCGCCTTGTTCTGCAGGCTCATCGACTTCGCCGAACTGATGGACGCCTCCTGCTGGGCGACCTGCGCCTGGTAATTGTCGGGGTTGATCTTGATGAGCAGATCGCCCTTCTTCACCGTCTGGCCGTCCTCGACCGGCAATCCGATGATTTCGCCGGCCACTTCGGGCGAGATCTTGACCTCGACTTCCGGCTGCACCTTGCCGGTGGCCGAGACGAGCTGGATGATGTCCCGCCGCACGGCGGGCTCCAGGGTAACCGTGGTGGGTTTGTCCCGTTTGCCGTAGAAATAGGCGCCGACGCTTCCGACAAGGATCAGCGGGAGCAAGAGATAAAGCCACCAGCGGCGGCGGCGCGGCTTTTTGCGTACGGCGGCGGGGTTTTCCATGGGGAGGGAATGCCTCGGCGCTATTTCTTTAGCTCGCCGGTGGTGTGCAAGGCCAGCCCCAGATATGGATTATCCACGTCGGGGGTGGTCTGGAGCCACTCGCTGTCCGCCGCCATCGGGCTCGTCATCACGTAAAAACCGGCAACGTCTCCCGCGATGTGGATCGCCACTCTGCTCAAGGCTCGGAACGCGTCGCGGGCGCTGTCGAGCGCGGTGGCCTTGGAAAAGCCTTTTGCCGGCTCGAGAAACGCGGCGGATTTGTCGGAAGCCGGGACGGATTGGACCGCGGCGATCAACTCGTCGGCGGCGCGCTTGGCGTTGCGGGGGTTGTCCGAGGCCAGCGCCACGCGGATTTTTTCATACGCGGCCAGAGCCTTCGTCTCGTTTTCGGAGAGAGCCGAGGCTGGGCGTTGGGCATGGCGGCCGCAACCGGCCATCAGGGCAAGCACAACCAACAGGGAGAGGAAGCGGGGGGCTGTAATGTGCATGGGAGGTGGCAGGTTACCACAAGAGTTGACTTGGATGGTAGTCTCAAAAAACCTATGAGCATGCACAATCCCCCTTTCCGCTGGCTAATGCTCGCGACGTTTTCCGTGCTGGGCGCCGCCTGGCCGATGCGGGCTGCCTCCCCCGTCGCAACGTACCAGTTCCAGGGCGGCTTCACGGCCGAGGAGACCGGTGCGCCCGCCATCGTCCCTGTCGATCTGCAGGGCGCCAGCGCGTTCGTAAGCGATGCCGTTCTGGGGCAAACGAGGACCGTGTGGGCGTTCAACGGCGCCGGCTCGCCGGTCGACCAGCAGGCCGGGCTGACGGTCCGCACCGCCGGATTGATCCCGCCCCACGCCTACTCGGTCGATTTCGTCGCCAAACTCAACGACCGGGAAGGCGCCTACCGCCGGCTCATCGACGTGCAGAACCGCCAGTCGGACAACGGCTTTTACGTGGCCCCTTCAGACGATCTCGACGTGTATCCCGCCAGCGGCACGAGCGCGGCGTGGTCTAACGGCGTCTACCACCACGTGGTTGTCACCACGGACGGGACGACGGTCAACGCGTATCTCGATGGCGTCTCCCAATTCACCTCGACAACAAACCTGCTCAACCTCGATGTCGACCCCGCCGACAACCCCAACGCGCTCATGGGATTCTTCCTGGATAATGTCGCCGGCGGCGGCCAGGGCGAATGGTCGAGCGGATCGGTCGCGTTGATCCGGCTCTGGGACGGGGTGTTGACTCCGACCGAGGCGCAGGCGCTGGCGTCCAATCCCTTTGCCTCCACGACGGTCTCGGTGGAGGTCACCAGCCCGCCGGCGGGCGTCGCGCTGGTCTCCGGCGACGCCGTGTCGGCCGCGGCCGAGGTGGAGGACGCGGAAGGGGATGTCACCGCCGTGCAATTTTACCTCGATGGCGTCTTGCTCGGGTCGGTCCCCGCGCCGGGGCCGTACGTGTTTGCCTTCACGGCGCCGGCGGCGGGGGCGCACACGGTCAGCGTGATCGCGATCAAAAATGACGGCACGAATGCCACGCAGACGAGCGCGTTTACCTCCGTGAACGCCAACCCGGCCACGCCGGCCCCGAGCGTCGACTTCCTGACCGACGCCGATGGCCGCAAGCTGGCGGCAGGCACGACCTTCACGCTTTCCGCCGCCGCGTTCTCGAACCTGGCGGGCGATCAACTGGCCCGCGTGGATTTTTATGCGGATGGAGCGGTGTTCGCGAGTTTCGACGGCACGGGCGCTGTGCTTTCCGCCGATGACCGCCCGACGCGCAAGGATGCGCTGGCCGATGGCTCGGCGTTCAGCGCTCCATTCAAGTTGCCGGGCGTCAACAAGCTCGTGAACCTCGTTGCCGTGGCGTTGACCAAGGCGGGGCTGGCTCATGTTTCCAAGCCGGTCACCGTGCAATCGGTCGCCAACGTCGCGGATCGCGCGCCGGCCGTGCGGATCACCGGATTGGCCCAAGGCGCCAGGGTGATCGCCGGCGCCGCGTCGACGGAGGTGCCGGTGGAGATCAGCGACCCCGATGCCGCACCGACGGCCAGCGTCAAAAGCCGGCCCATCCGGCGCGCCTTCGATGCGTCGCCGCTGATTGCCCGCGTGGAGTATTATCTGAACGCGATCAAGGTCAAAGACAGCGCGCAAGCGCCTTACACGTTGCCGCTCGCGGCGGAGGCGCCCGGCACGTACGTGTTGACGGCCATCGCCACCGATGGCGCCGGCCTGGCCACGATCAGCGACCCGGTGAAGGTGGAAGCGGTCGCGCCGGCGACGGTGACGATCGCCGTCAAAGGCACGTCGCTGCTCACCGAGGGCGGCGGGAAAGGCAAGGCGATCATCACCCGCGCGGGGGATGCGAGTTCGGATTTGACCGTTTACTTCAAGGCGAAGGGGTCGGCCGTTAACGGGGTCGATTACCAGGCATTGCCGGCGTCGATCACGATCCCGGCGGGAGCCACAACTGTAAAGGTCAAGATCAAGCCCATCGCCGGTTCGCCGAACAGCGGAGCGCGGTCGATCAAGGTGCAACTGCTCCCCGCGCCGGCCAGCGAGTACAGCCTCGGGGCCGGGATCAAGGCGAAGTTTACGCTGTCGGACGGCGACTAAAACCCTACTTTGCCGCCAACGCCGTCGCGATCGCCTGTGCGACTTCGGCCGAGTCGGGCGTCGTCTTCGGCTCGAAGCGCGCCACGATTTTGCCGTCGCGGCCGATCAGGAACTTGGTGAAGTTCCACTTGATGTCGCCGGGGAAGGGCGAAGCTGGGCCGGCCAGTTCGTTATACAGGGGATGGCGCCCCGGGCCGTTGACTTCCAGCTTGTCGAACATCGGGAACGTCACGCCGTAGGTCTCGGTGCAGAATTTCTTGATCTCGGCGGTCGACCCGGGCTCCTGGCCCTTGAACTGATTGCAAGGAAACCCGAGCACGACGAGCCCTTGCTCCTTGTCCTTTTCGTAGAGCGCCTCGAGGGCCTTGTACTGCGGGGTGTTGCCGCACTTGGAGGCCACGTTGACGATCAGCATGACCTTCCCTTTGTACGGCGCGAGCGAGGTGTCCTGGCCGTCGATGGTTTTGAGCGGCAAGTCGGTCAACACATCCGCGAACGCGGCGCCGGTAAGCAAAAGGCAGCAGGCAGTGATCGCCGAGAGAGTCTTGGTCATTCTAGGCATTAAGAGGCGCCGGCGCGATTGTCAAACCGACCCGCGGCTCCTAGACTGTCCACAACGATGCCGGCGCCGACTTCCATTCATCCCGCGGTCCGCATCGGGCACGTGCACCTGAAGGTCGCTAACCTCGACCGCGCGCTTGTGTTTTATCGGGATGTGCTCGGCTTTGAGGTGACGCAGCGCTTCGGCGCCAGCGCGGCGTTTTTGTCGGCGGGCGGCTACCATCATCATATCGGGCTCAACACGTGGGAGAGCCAGGGCGGCAGCCCGCCTGCGCCGGGCAGCACCGGCCTTTATCATCTGGCGATCCTGTATCCGACGCGCGCGGAGTTGGCGGATGCGTTGCGGCGTTTGGTGCGCGCGGGCATTGCGCTCGAGGGAGCGTCGGATCACGGCGTGAGCGAGGCGCTTTACCTCCGCGACCCGGATGGAAATGGCGTCGAGCTGTACTGGGATCGTCCGCGCGAGCAGTGGCCGCATTCCGCCGATGGGAAGTTGGAAATGTTCACGCGGGCGCTGGATCTGTCAGCGCTGCTGGCGACCCCATTGCCCCGCATGGATTCGAACCATGAAAAGAGGATCCAAAGACCTCTGTGATACCATTTCACCACAGGGCAGCAGAAGGTCGACCGTCCCTTCCTTAAATCAACGGCCCGGCTCTCGCAAGGCTCCCGGCGCGAAAAGATTTCCTTCCGCGCCGGGTTTGTGACTTCCTTGCGGCCTGTGATCAGCGACAAAATCAGCCGGCTCCAGGCGGCGGGGTGGGTGGCCCTCCTGTGGGCCGCCATCTATCTGCCGGCGCTCGGCGCGCTCGAGATCAAGGGCGAGGAAGGCCGCCGCATCCTCCCCGCCGTGACCATGCTCCAGACGGGCAACTGGATTGTGCCGCAGATCGGCGGGATCGATTACCTGAGCAAGCCGCCGCTCATCAACTGGCTGGTGGCCGCCGCCTTCCGACTGGACCCGACGCACTCGGAATTTGCGGCGCGGCTACCGTGCGCGCTGTGCACGCTTGCCCTGGGTCTGACCGCCGTGTGGGCGCTGGCCGCCTGGTTGACCCCTGGCGGCGCCCTGGTCGCGGCGATCTTTTGTCTGACGAACATCGGGCTCATGGAAAAGGGGCGGCTCGCCGAGATCGAGGGGCTCTACGCGCCGCTCTTCGGCATGGCGCTCTTCCTCTGGCTGGGCGCCTGGCGCACGGGGGCCAACGCCTGGCGAACGTGGACTCTTCCCTGGGTTTTCCTGGGTTTTGGGATGCTCGCGAAGGGGCCTCTGCATGTCGTGTACTTTTATGGGGCGGTGGGCGCGATTCTCGGGAGCGCGGGGCGGCTGCGGGAGTTGCTTAACCCGCGGCATTTCGTCGGGATCGCGCTCATGGGCGGGATCTTCCTGCTCTGGGCCGTGCCGTACTTGCATCTCACGGCGGCGGACCGGGTGGGGGAGGTGTGGCGCGCGCAGTTCGAGGGCCGCATGGAGGTAAACGACGGGTTTCACTTCGCGGGGTGGATTCTCAACGTTCCGCGCGGGCTGGCAAATTACATCCCCTGGGTGGTCCTGCTGCCGCTCCTGTGGAAACCCGGACTCGGGTACGGATGGGCGGCGGAAGACCAGGCGATCCTGCGCGGCGGCCGGATGGCGTTGGCGGCGGGTTTTTTGATCGTGAGCCTCGCGCCGGGCGGGTTGCCGCGTTACACGCTGCCGCTGCTGGCGTTGGCGAGCGTCTTGCTGACGTTGATGACGACGCGAGGCTGGCAGAGTGGGGAGTTGCCCCGGTGGCTTCCACAGGCTTGGGCGCGCACACTGCTAGTTGCGCTGGCGGTCACGACCGGAGGGGCGCTCGCCGCCATGCTCGCGACGGAGAACTGGCTGTGGTTCGTCGCGGTAGGGGCGGGGCTCGCAGGGGGCTTCGGGTTCAATCGCAAAGGTCTTTCCGGCGCCTCGGATGAGCAACCGCTGGCGCGCCTTTATCCGGCGCCGCTTCTGGCCGTGGCGAGCGCGGTCGTCATGGCGTCGCTCACTTGGGAATACGCGGTCGCGATCGTGCCGCGCCTGCGCAAGATGGAAGACGTGCGGCCGCTGGCGGAGCAGATCAATGCCACGGCGCACGGCCCGGTGTACGCGCTGGCGCCGGGATTCTTGCCCTTCCTCTTCTACCTGCGCGAGACGCCGGGGTACGTGCAGACCGCCGCGCAAACGCCGGCCGCGGCGCGTTATCTCCTCATCCGCGGCAAAGCGGAGGACTCGGTCGCGAACGCGTTGCGCGCGGCGGATCGCCCTTCGCAAGTCGTTCTCCGACTGCGGGATAAAAACCGCGGGAATTGGACGCTGCTGCATCTGCCGCCGGCGGGAAAACCGGGCTTGTGAAAAATTTCACAAATTCACGCGGTCGGCAGTTGACTCGCCTGCCGTGGCCGCCTTAATCATGATCCATCGTATGCGGGCATCGTCGCGAATCCAAGGGACAATATTTTTGAATCGCCGTTTGAAATTGCGATCCGCGTGTTTAGGATTGCGCTTCTTGCCTCGTCCGTAGGTCCGTTGCTTTCGCTTAAATGGCCAACCTTTTCCCCAAGTGGACCAACACCCTGGCGCCCAAGGCGATTTTCGCGGGTGGATTGGTGGGGACCGTGCTCGTCTTCGGCATCTGGTACTATTGCACCCCGAAATACACGCGCGTCGGCTACATGCCCACGCAACCCGTGCCGTTTCAGCACACGATCCACGTCCAGCAGCTCGGGATGGATTGCCGGTACTGCCACAGCTTCGTGGAGGTCAGCGAACACTCCAACGTCCCGACCTCGCAGACGTGCATGAATTGCCACACGGCCATCAAGGCCAACAGTCCCAAGCTCCAGCCGGTGCGCGACAGTTACGCGGCGAATAAACCGGTCGAGTGGGTGCGCATCCATCGCGTGCCGGACTACGCTTACTTCAACCATTCGGCGCACGTGAATCGTGGCGTGAGCTGCGTGAGCTGTCACGGCCAGATCAACCAGATGGACGTCGTCTGGGAAGACAAACCGCTCGGCATGGCTTTCTGCCTCGAGTGCCATCGCGCGCCGGAGAATCACCTGCGCCCGGTCTCCGAAGTGACGCACCTCGATTGGAAGCCCGAAGACCTCGGCAAAAAGGCCGACGGCAAATTCTACACGCAGCAAGAGCTTGGGCTGGAACTCAAAGCCAAGTGGAAGGTCAACCCGCCGGTCACGTGCGCCGGTTGCCATCGCTAGCCTCAAAGCGCCCGATTTTTTTCATGAAGCACGTCTTCGAGCATCCACCCGAGCAGCCCAGCGTCACCGGACGCAAATATTGGCGCAGCGCCGGCGAGTTGAAAGACACGCCGGAGTTTCGCGGCTGGCTGGAGCGGGAATTCCCGGCCGGCGCCGCCGAGATGGAGGGCGACGGGCTCTCGCGCCGCAATTTCTTGCAGTTGATGGGCGGATCGCTGGCGCTGGCGGGGTTCGGCCTCGCGAGCTGCCGCCGGCCCGAGGCGTACCTCGTGCCTTACGCCAAGGCGGTCGAGTGGTTGATCCCCGGCAAGCTCGTTTATTATGCCACGTCGATGCCGCGCCGCCGCGGGGCCATGCCGCTGATCGCGGCCACGGTCGACGGCCGGCCGATCAAGCTGGAAGGCAACAGCCTGCACCCGTTGAGCAACGGCGCGACCGATCCGTTCGCACAGTGCGCGCTGCTCGATTTGTACGATCCGGATCGTTCCCGGACCTATCTGCACCACGGCAAGCCGGTGGAGGCGTCGACGTTCGACGCGTTCATGAAGAACGTGAGCGCCGAGATGCTGGCCAATGGCGGCGAAGGCGTCGCGATCCTGGTGGAGGAAACGCATTCCCCGACCCGCGAGCGGCTCCGGGCGCAGTTGACCAAATCGTTGCCGAAGTTGACATGGTGCTTGTACGACCCGCTGCGGCCATTCAACGAGATCGAGGCGACCCGCGCGGCTTTTGGCGACGGCGTCCGGCTGCACCCGCGCTTCGACCGCGCGGAGGTCGTGCTCTCGCTCGACAGCGACTTTTTGAACCTGGATGAAGGCGGCGTCGAAGCGACCCGCGACTTCACCAATCGCCGGCGCGTCGAGGACCCGGGCGACACGATGAACCGGCTCTACGTGGTCGAGAATCGTTTCACGATCACGGGCGGCATGGCGGATCATCGGCTGCGTTGCGCGGCGAGCCAGATCGGCGCGGTGGCGGCGGCCTTGGCGCGTAAGATTTCCAGCGCAGTCGGCGGCGGCGGGGCCGGGGCGCTCAACGATTTGATGACCGCCTTCCCGGCCGATGCGGCGGGCCGTTTGCAGAATCAGGACGCCTGGCTCACCGGGGCGGCTAACGACCTTCTCGCGTCGCGCGGCAAGTCGCTGGTCATCGCGGGTCCGCGGCAGCCGGCGGCGGTGCACATTCTTGTGCAGGCGATCAATGGCGCGCTCGGCAACATTGGGGCAACCGTCGTGGCGACCACGGAAGTCGGCGGGCCGGAGCCGACGAGCATTTCCGGGTTGGCCGAAGCAATCGAAGCCAAACGGGTGCAGACGCTCTTCATCGTCGGCGGCAACCCGGTTTACAACGCGCTTGCGAACCTGAAGTGGCCCGACCTGCAAAAGACGGTTCCGACCGTCGTGCGCCTCGGGTATTACGAGGACGAGACTTCCGAGTTGAGCCAATGGCACGTGCCGGCGACCCATTTCCTCGAGCAATGGGGCGACGTGCGCACGGCCGACGGGACGTATGGCGTCATCCAGCCGATGATCCTGCCGATGTTCAACGGGGTGAGCGATTTGAACCTCCTTGCGTTGATGCTTGGTGGCGCGCGCGACGAGTCACCCAAGCCGATCCGCGACACCTTCAATGAGGTCAATGCGGCCGCCGGCAACAGCGATCTCGCCTGGAATGCTTTCTTGCGCGACGGATTCCTGACCGGCAGCGCGGCGCTCGAGACCTCGACCGCCGCCTTCAACGTGGCCGCGGCCAAGGATTACGTCGGCAAAAACGTCGCCGCGCAACTTCCGCCCGCCTCCGGCGGTGGGATGGAAGTCGTGCTGGTTTCCGACTACAAGGTCGACGACGGCCGCTATGCCAACAACGGCTGGCTGCAGGAGATGCCGCACCCGATCACCAAGATCACCTGGGACAACGCGGCCATGCTCAGCGCGGCCACCGCGAAAAAGCTCGGCGTGACGACGGGCGACATGCTCGAGATTGAAGCGGCAGGCGGCAAGATCAAGGCGCCGGCGTTCGTCTCGCCGGGGCACGCCGATAACTCGGTCACCATTTCCCTCGGCTACGGGCGCCGGCATACGGGTCGCGTGGGGCGCAACACCGGCTTCGACGCCTACCCGTTGCGCACGGCCCAGTCGACCTATTTTGCGACGGACGCGAAGGTGAAAGCCTCCGGCGGCGGACGGTACGAGATCGTCACCACGCAGGAGCATCAGAGCATGGAAGGGCGCAACCTCGTGCGCGAGTTGCCCATCGAGATGTACCGGCAGAAGGCGGGCTTCGACGAGGAGGGCCGGACTTTCGTCGGCAAGATGGGCATGGACGCCCACATCCCGCCCAACGTCTCCCTCTATCGCAACCCGCCGCTCAACGCCCAGCACCAGTGGGGCATGGCGATCGACCTGAACACGTGCACGGGTTGCAACGCCTGCGTCGTCGCCTGCCAGGCGGAGAACAACATTCCCGTCGTCGGCAAGGACCAGGTGTCCCGCGGCCGCGCGATGCACTGGATCCGGATCGACCGTTATTATTCGACGATCGAGGGCAAGGGCGGCGACCCGACGGAAGATGAAGACCCGCAGATTTTGACGCAGCCCGTCACCTGTCATCAGTGCGAGAACGCCCCGTGCGAGACGGTCTGCCCGGTGAACGCCACGATTCACACCGAGGAAGGCCTCAACGCGATGGCCTACAACCGCTGCATCGGCACGCGGTATTGCTCGAACAATTGCCCGTACAAGGTGCGGCGCTTCAATTTCTTCAATTACAACGAGCGTTCCATCGAGCCCATCGAGAGCGGCCCGTGGAAGGGCAAGTCGAGCGCGTACAAGGGTCCGTTCCAGCCCAAGGGCATGGAGGAGAGCCTCAAACTTTCCAAGAACCCGAACGTCACCGTGCGCATGCGCGGCGTGATGGAGAAGTGCACTTTCTGCGTGCAGCGCATCGAGGAGGCCAAGATCAATCAATTGCGCGTGGCGCGGGATTCGGCCAATACGATGGTGCCGTCCGACTCGTTCACCACGGCGTGCGCGCAGGTCTGCCCGGCCGGGGCGATCGTCTTCGGCAACGTGGCCGACCCGGAGAGCAAGGTTTCCAAGGTGAAGGCGCAGGATCGCGATTACAAGATGCTCGAGTACCTCAACGTGCGTCCGCGGTTGAGCTATCAGGCCCGCCTGCGCAACCCCAACATGCGGATGCCCGGCGCGACAACGGTGGGCATGACGCTTCTGGGCGATCCCACGAGCCCGGCCGACGCTTCCAAGGTCGTGCAGCCGCAGGAGACGCAAAAAGAGTAATTTATGGCTGAAGCAACCCTGCCCATCCATTCTCCGGTCGCCTCGCCCGAGGCGTTGAACCCGCGCGCCGCCGCGGTGTTGGCCGAACTGCGCACGCCCCTCGTGGCCCAAGGCCGGTCGCTGCACTGGCTCACGCAGAATATCTGCAGCATCGTCGAGGAGAAGACGCCGCTCTGGTGGTGGATCGCTTTTATCCCCAGCGCGCTGATGGCGTGCGTTTGCTTCGGTTGCTTCGGTTATCTGATCTTCACCGGCGTCGGGGTGTGGGGCGAGAACGTGCCGGTCGCCTGGGCGTGGGACATCACGAACTTCGTGTTCTGGATCGGCATCGGCCATGCCGGGACGCTCATTTCGGCCATCCTCTTTTTAACCCGCCAGCGCTGGCGCACGGCGGTCAATCGCGCCGCGGAGGCGATGACGCTTTTTGCGGTGATGTGCGCCGGCTTGTATCCCGGCCTGCACGTCGGCCGCGTCTGGATGGCGTGGTTCCTCGCTCCGGTGCCCAATCAATATGCGATCTGGCCGAACTTCCGCAGCCCGCTCTTGTGGGACGTGTTCGCGGTGTCGACGTATTTCACGGTTTCGGTGCTCTTCTGGTACACGGGTCTCATCCCCGATCTGGCGACGTTGCGGGATCGCGCGCGCGGTCGGGTGAGCAAGTATATTTATGGCTTCTTCGCGCTGGGCTGGCGGGGCGGCAATCGCCAGTGGCGTCATTATGAAATGGCGTACCTGCTGCTCGCGGCGCTCTCCACGCCGCTCGTGCTGTCCGTGCACACGATCGTTTCGTTCGACTTCGCCACCTCGGTGGTGCCCGGCTGGCACACGACGATCTTCCCGCCTTACTTCGTGGCGGGCGCCATCTTCGGCGGATTCGCCATGGTGCTGACGTTGATGATTCCGCTGCGGCAGTTCTGCTACCATCAGCTCAAGGACATCATCACCCCGCGTCACATCGACGTGATGTGCAAGATCATCCTGCTGACGGGTTCCATCGTGGGTTACGCGTACATCATGGAGTTCTTCGTCTCCTGGTACAGCGGCAACATGTACGAGCAGTGGGCATTCCTGCGCGGCCGCGTGGCGGGGCCGGTGACCTCGGCGTTTGCGTGGGCGTTCGGCGGCAAGCCGCTCCCGTGGGCGCCGTATTGGTGGGCGTACTACTGCATGATGAGCTTCAACGTGCTCTCGCCGCAGTTCTTCTGGTTCAAGTTCTGCCGGCGCAATCTGTGGGTCGTGATGGCGGTGTGCATGTGCGTAAACGCCGGCATGTGGTTCGAGCGTTTCGTGATCATCGTGACGTCGATCCATCGTGACTTTCTGCCCTCGAGCTGGGGCATGTTCCATCCCACCTGGGTCGACATGTGGACCTTTGCCGGGACGTTCGGGCTCTTCATGGCGCTTTTCCTGGTGTTCTGCCGGTTCCTGCCGATGATCGCCATCGCCGAGGTCAAGGGAGTGACGCCGCACGCCGATCCGCATTCGCACGGGGCCGGGCATTCGTTTGGTTACTCGGCCGGGCCGGAGCATGCGGCGCTGGCGACGGGCGATATCAACGAACCGGCCGCATCGTCTGAGACCTCGGGCAATGTCGGTCGAAAAGTCTAACTGTCATGTCACCCGCTCCCGTTAACGAACTGGAATCCGCCCCCGCCGGCGGCTTGTCGCGCCCATCGGCTCGCAAGCTGTACGCCATGGCGGCCGAGTTCCCGGATGCCCCCGCCTTGTTCACGGCGGCGGAGCAGATGCGCGATCGCGGGTTCCGGCGGTGGGACGTTTACAGCCCGTTCCCGATCCACGGCATGGATGAAGCGATGGGTCTCGGCAAATCGGCCGTGAGTTACATCGTGCTGTGCTCGGGATTAACCGGCACCGCGACGGCGTTGCTGCTCGAGCTCGGCAGCGCGCTTTATCTGTATCCCCTCATCGTGCAGGGCAAGCCGGTGAACATCACGACCATCCCGGCGTTTTTCCCGGTCATCTTCGAGTTAACCGTGCTCTTCTCGGCTTTCGGCGCGGTGTTCGGCATGCTTGCGCTCAATCTTCTGCCGCGGTGGAACCATCCGCTCTTCAACTGGGATCGCTTCGCCAAGGTAACCGACGACGGCTTCGTGATCGCGGTCGAGGCCAGCGATGCGCGGTTTTCCGAGAAGGATACCCGCGCTTTCCTCGAGCAGATCGGCGGCCTCAACATCTCGCTGGTGTACGACGAGTGACATGACGGCTCCCTCGCCATGAAATATTTCTTTCTCGCATTTCTTATCGCGGTTTTCCTGGTCGTCTTCATTGCCGGCCCGCGGGGACGTCATTCGCCCAATCGGCCGATTGAGCTGTTCCCGGACATGGTGCGCCAATCCAAGGTCAAGCCGCAAAGCCCGAGCGGGTTCTTCGCGGATGGCATCGGGCCGCGCCGCCCGGTCGAGGGAACGGCGCCCATGGGCTACGAGATTCCGCATGAGACGGCGTTCTCGCACGTGGCCAACAGCGCCGGCGCGGCGAGGGTGGAAAATCCGTCCTACGCGTTTGCGGAGGCGCCCGACTATTATAATACCGGCAAGATGGGCGACCATTGGGGGAGCGGCCTGCCGGTCGAGGTCACGCCCGCGTTGCTCGAGCGGGGGCGGCAGCGGTTCAACATCAACTGCGCCGTTTGCCATGGGCAGACCGGCAGCGGCAATGGCGTCACGAGCAAGTACGGGCTCAACGGCATCGCCAACTATCACGACGACAAATATCTGAAGTACCCGGATGGCCGGATCTTCGACGTCATCACCAACGGGTATAACACCATGATGGGCTACGGCGCCAACATCGCCGTGGCGGATCGTTGGGCGATCGTCGCCTACGTGCGGGCGTTGCAGCGGGCGCAGAACGTCAAACTGAGCGATCTGCCGCCGGCGGAAGCGCAAGCGTTGGGCCAACCGTAATTTTTACCTCATGAGCGCCGCCGTTGCCGAAGCCCGAACTCCCGCCAAGGAGGAGATTTTTCAGTACACGAACATGGGCCCGCTGCTGTTCAAGCTGCTAGTTGGCGCGGGCGTGGGGCTGCTCATTTGCGTGATCGGGCTGTGGGTGGAAGGGCTGCACCGCTTCCTGTTTTCCTGGCTGTTCGCGTTCATGTTTTTCTTTACGCTGTCGGTGGGGTCGCTGTTCTGGATCCTGGTCCACTACACGGTGGACGCGGAGTGGAGCGTGGTGACCCGGCGCTTGCTGGAAACGGTGGTCAACTCGTTCAGCTACCTCTGGCTGGCGTTTATCCCTCTGCTGATCTGGGCGCCGAAGGTTTACCAATGGATGACCGTCGCGAAGGGGGTCGATCCGATTCTGGACGGCAAACGCGTGCTGCTCGACCACACGTTCTGGACGGTGCGGGCGGTTGCGTACTTTGCGTACTACTTCCTGGTGTCTTATCTGTTGCGACGCTGGTCGACGCAGCAGGATCAGACGGGTGACCCGGGCTGCACGACGAAGGCGCGCGGGTTGTCGTTTGCGGCGATCCCGGTGTTTGGCGTGTTCACCACGTTTGCCGGGATTGACTGGGTGATGAGCATCTCGTCGCATTGGTATTCGACGATGTGGGGCGTTTACATCTTTGCCGGGTCGGCCTGGAGTTCGATGGCGCTGTTGATCTTGATCACCCGGGCGCTGCACAGCGGGGGATACCTGCAAAACGTCATCAGCACCCAGCATTATCACATCATGGGCAAGCTGTTGCTGGCCTTCACGGTGTTCTGGGCTTACATCGCGTTCGACCAGTTTTTCCTGATCTGGTACGCCAACATCCCGGAGGAGACGGAATATTTCGTCACCCGCAACACCGAGGCCTGGAACACGCTGAGCATCCTGCTCCTCGTGGTGGGCCACTTCTTTGTTACCTTCGCGCTGCTCCTGCCGCGCGCGGCGAAGACAAACCGCAATCGGCTCGCGTGGATCGCCGGCTGGGTGCTGCTGATGCACCTCTGCGATTTGTACATCATCATCAATCCGTTCATGAATCCGGAAGGGCCCAAGCCGCTGACGATGATCGTGGATGTGGCCGCTTTGCTAACGATTGGCGCGCCGCTCGTGTTCCTCTTTATCCAGGCGCTGGGGCGCCACTCGCTTTACGCCACGCGCGATCCCCGGTTGGCGGAGTCGCTGCGCCTGGTGAATTAACGTACCATGGATTCGACCGTTGCCTCTCATCCTGATCCCGTTCGCCGGAGTGGCCTGCCGTCCAGCCCTTGGCTCGTGGGCCGCGCGTTCCTGCTCGGGATGGCGCTCTTGATTTTCGTGGGCTACCTCGCGTATTGCGTCTTCCACTTTGGCCTGACCCGCTTCGAGGACGCCGACGCGCGCCGGGTCAAGGAGCGCGAGAAGATCCTGGCCGACCGCCTGGGCGAGGATGCCAAGTGGCTCAACGGCGCCCCGAGCTGGTTCGCCAAGGAAAAAGGCATCGTGCGCGTGCCGATCAAGGAAGCCATGCAGATGACGGCGACCGAGTTGGCCGCCATCGCGCCGCATGCGGCCGATCCGATCGCCGCGGCGTCTCCGGCGCCGGCCACTCCATCTCCCACCCCCGCCGCCAGCCCGTCGAGCGCGCCGTAGGTTCAACCATTTGTGCCCATGACTTCCACTCAATTACCGCCCGGCGAAGCGGACGTGTCCGCCCACGTCGAGACGCGGCATGAATTGCTCGAGATCAGCCGCTCGTTGCGCGGCGCCGTGATGCTGTTCCTGGGGTCCAGCCTCGTGTGGCTGCTTCTGGCGTCAAGTTTGTCGCTGCTGGCGTGGTTGAAGATGGCGGCGCCTCGGGTCCTGCCGGGCATTCCGTTCCTGACTTTCGGGCGGCTTTGGCCGGCGCAACAGGACGCGTTTGTTTACGGTTGGGCGGGGTCGGCCGGCATTGGCGTGGGGCTTTGGATGATGGGCCGGCTTTGCCGGGTGCCGCTGCGGCACGGCGGCGTCCTGCTCGGCGCGTGGGCGCTCTGGAATCTCGGACTGACGCTGGGCGTCGCGGGCATTTTAAATGGCGATGGCACCTCGGTGCAGTGGCTGGAATTTCCGCGTTACAGTTCCGTGGTGCTGTTCGTCGCTTATACGTTCATCGCGATCTGGGGCGTGCTGATGTTCCGCTATCGGCGGGAAGGGCACACGTATGTCTCGCAGTGGTATCTCGTGGCGGCGTTTCTATGGTTCCCGTGGATCTACGCCACCGCGAATCTGGTGAATTTCTTCCTGCCGGTGCAGCCGGCGGCGCAGGAGATCGTGCATTGGTGGTACGTGGGCAACTTCTTCGGGTTGTGGCTGGCCCCTTTCGGGTTGGCGATTGCCTACTACGTGGCGCCAAAGGCGACCGGTCGCGCGGTTCATCGGTATCCGACGGCGGTGTTTGCCTTCTGGGCCTGGCTGATTCTCTCCAGTTGGTCGGGGTTGGTGCAGGTGATTGGCGGGCCGATCCCGGCCTGGATGATTACGGTCTCGATCGTGGCAAATACCCTGACGCTCGCGCCTCTCTTCGTCATCCTGCGGAACTTTACCGGCAGCGTGGCGGATCGAGGGGAAAGTCCGGCGTTGAGCTTTGCATTGCTTTCGGTGTACGCGTTTTTCAGCGCGGGTGTGCTGAGCGTGTTGACGGGTTTCCGCTGGCTGGCGGAATACACCCATTTCACAGAGGTCACCCCGGCGCGGGAAGCGCTCTTCCTTTATGGCTTCGTGACGTTGAGTTTGTTTGCGGCGTTCTATCACATCCTGCCCCGGCTGACCGGGCGGGAGTGGCCTTCCAGCGGCATCATTCGCTGGCACTTCTGGGTCACGACGATTGGAATCGGGCTGTTTTTCGCCGCGTTGTTGCTTGGCGGATTCCTGCAAGGCTTTGGCCTCGAGGATGCCAAGGTGCCGCCCGTGGTGATTGCCAACCTGATCTATCCTTTCCTGCTGACGGCCGGGGTCGCCATGGTCGTGGTCGTGGCAGGGAATATTCTCTTTGTCACCTCGATCCTGCTCCTCCTGCTGGGCGAAGGGCGGCGCCTCACGGTGCGCTCCTACGCGGTGTGGAAGGCGACCGCGCCCCTGCCGGCCGAGGCTGAACCGGTACCCGCGCCATGAACCGCTCCTCGCTCATTTTTGTCGGCCTGCTGCTGATCTTCCTGACGTCCTTCGTCGGGTTGGTGCTTGTGCCCTATGTGCAGGTCGGCCGCTTGCAGGTGGATGTGGATGAAAGCACGCGCGACCAGACGCCGCCGGCCTTCAGCGGCTGGGCCGAGCAGGGCCGCCAGGTGTACGCGGCCAACGGCTGCGTCTATTGTCACACGCAGCAGGTGCGCTCGCGCAAATCCGGCGCGGACCTCGACCGCGGCTGGGGCGGCCCGGAGACGGGCGGGCGCCGGACCGTGGCGCGCGATTATCTGCGCGACAAGGCCGCGTACTTTGGCACATCGCGCATCGGGCCGGACCTGGCGAACGTCGGCGCGCGGCACGACAAGGCCGATTGGCTGCTCCAGCATCTTTACGAGCCGGAGACCGTCAGTCCGGGCTCGAACTGCCCGCCCTTGCATTTCCTCTTCACGCACCGCGGCATCGCCGGGCAGCGTTCGGCGGACGCGTTGTCGATCAACGGCGCCGAGGACACCAAGCCGGGGAGCATGGAGATCGTTCCGACGCATCAGGCGAAGGCACTCGTGTCGTACCTGATGTCATTGAAACGCAGTGGATACAAATTGCCTGAAGCGCCGGAGGAGGCGGCGGAACCCTAGGGACACCGCTCCCAAGCTTTCCAACCCGCGATGAAACCTGACGACCACCTCACCAACGACGACCCGATCTCTCCGGGCGACGCTTTCGAGTCGCCGCGCGAGGAGTCCATCGTCAAGACCGATCCGTTGGTCGACGAGGACGACGACGATCTTTTCAACGAAATCGATCCGGCGCACGACATTGATCTCGGTCGCGCCCATGCTTCCGCCAACTATCCGGCGCCGCGTCCGCAGTCGTGGGTGACTATCGCCGGCGCCCTGGTGCTGGTGCTTTGGGGCGGGTTCTATATTGGAACGTACAGCGGCGGCTTTGGCGGGGACGTGTTCAACGAAGCGGCGAATTACGCGCCGGTGGCCAGCGCGCCGGTTGACCCGGTGAAGGCGCAGATCGCGTTGGGCGAAAAACTTTTCTCGGCCAATTGCGCGTTGTGTCATCAGCCTACGGGCCTAGGCATTCCTGGCCAATACCCGCCGCTGGTCGGCTCGGAGTGGGTGGTGGGCGATGCGCCCAAGCGGTTGCAGCAGATTTTGCTGCACGGCATCTCGGGCACGATCCACGTGAAGGGCGGCATCTATAACAACAACATGCCGGCCTGGAACGCGACGTTCACCGACAAGCAGATCGCCGCGATTCTTTCCTACGTGCGGCAAAACTGGGGCAATAACGCCCCGCCGATCACGGAAGCGGACATGGCCCAGGCGCGCAAAGAAACGGAGGGCCGCAGCGATGCGTGGTCCGAAGCGGAGCTGCTCGCGATCCCGGGCGTGAC
>CAXUAZ010000027.1:0-26522 GCA_964249195.1 uncultured Chthoniobacterales bacterium | reverse complement strand
CGGCCCCGGTTGAGGAGAAGACGGCGTTCGACGTCATCCTCACCGACATGGGCGGCAACAAGATCGCCGTCATTAAAGAGGTTCGCGCCGCGGTGGCCGGACTGGGCCTGGCGGAAGCCAAGGCGCTGGTCGAGGGCGCCCCGAAGCCGATCAAGGAAGGCGTCACCAAGGCGGAAGCCGAGGAGATCAAGAAAAAGATCGAGGCCGCAGGGGCCAAGGTCGAGATCAAGTAATCTCGCTTACTTCAAACTCACGAACGGCGGCAAGGGGAGCGATCCCTCTGCCGCCGTTTTTGTTGAGGGGGAAAAGGTTTCGGAGTTGGCCTTACGCCATCTTCCCCTTAGTTTGACTAAATGAGCGGCATCTCTTTCATGGTGGACGAAAGCGGCGAACGGACGGCGGCGGTGATCGATCTGCGCCGACATCGGAAGCTCTGGGAGGATCTCTATGACGTCGCCTTGGCAAAATCGCGGGCTGCTCAACCCCGCGAGTCTATCGAGTCCGTGAAGCGACGACTGAAGTTGAAGACGAATGGGTGAGTATTCGTTTCGTTCGCAAGAAAGTAGGGAAACTTCCCAGATCGCGCTAACCCCCTCAGGAGAGCGCAAGGTGTTCAGCCCTTGTTGGCCGCCTTTACAAAGGCGGAGCGTTCTTGTCCGAACCGCGCCGGCTCTTCATAGAAGGGGCTGTGGCCGCTCTTCTCGTATAATGAAAGACGGCTCTCTGGATGGAGTGCCTTGATCCGCTCCGACATGGCGACGCGGACCAGCCGGTCATGCACCCCCTGCGTCAGCAGGATCGGGCCGGTGTACGCCTGGAAGACGGGTTCGAGGTCGGATGTTGTCGTCTTGGACAAGCCCTCCCCAACGGCGCGTGCCGTCATCCCGTTGATGACCAGCATGCGCTGGAGCTCAACGCCGGTGGGCGGCACGTGGAAACACGCGGCAAGAAAGTCGGCCGTCGCCGCCGTGCGTTGCGCGAGATTGTGCGAGGCGGTGGCTTGAGCCGAGGCGAGGGCCAGGGGCGTCAGAAGATCAGGGGAGAGCTTGGTTACGGCGTCGATCAGATTGATCCCGGCGATTTGCGCGCCACCATGTTTCCGAAGATACGCGCCGGCCACCAACCCGCCCAGCGACCATCCCACCAGGACGGGACGGCGCAGCTTCGCTTCGGCGATCACCGCGGCAATGTCGTCGGCCCAACGGTCGGCGTCGGCATACGCGTCCGCCAAAGCGGGCTTGTCCGAGTCCCCGTGACCGCGCAGATCGAAACGAACCAGACGGAACCCGGCGAGGGCCGGATCGTCAAACTGTTTGTCCCAACTCAACCCACTCTGGCGCAGGCCGTGAATAAATAAAATCTCAGGCGCGAGCGAGTCGCCCTGCGCCTGCGCCGCCAGGGACAAGCCATCGGGCGTGCGCGCTGAGAAGGCCGAAGAAGTCGGGGCGCTCTTTGTGGAAGGCGCGGCGGCAGTTTGCCCCGAGGAGCGTCGTGAAACGCCTGCCGCCGCCAAAGCGGCCGCGGCGCTCATCGAGCGAAGGAAAGAGCGGCGGGTCGGTGTAAATTTCCGCAAAGTTTATTTTGACAAGCCTGCAATCCGCGGTTAGGAGTGTCCTCCCGCTGAAACGGAGAATCAAAGACCCCTTAGTGTCTATCCGCTAACTTCAAGTGCCTTCGCCCACTTCCGGACCCCCGGGAGAGGGTGCTGTTTTGTCTAAAAGCCAGTCGCAGCCAGCCCTACCCTTTATGTCTGAACGCCTCTACTTCGGAAAGATCAAGGAAGCCAGTGAGCCGCCGAACCTGATCGAGGTTCAACTCAACTCCTACGTGGACTTCCTACAGAAGGATGTCCCGGCCAGCAAGCGCAAAAACAGCGGTCTTCAGGCGGTTTTCAAGGAAGTCTTCCCGATCGAGAGCTACGACGACAAGGCCACGCTCGACTTCTCGCACTTTGAAATCGGCGAGCCCAAGCTGAGCGCGCTCGACGCGCAACGCGAAGGCCAGAGTTTTTCCGCCCCGCTCCACGTCACTTTTCAGCTCAAGGAAGAAAAGGGCACCAAGGAAGAGAAGGTGTACATGGGCGAAATCCCGCTCATGACGCCGCAGGGCACCTTCGTGATCAACGGCGCGGAACGCGTCGTGGTCAGCCAGCTCCATCGTTCGCCGGGCATCTGCTTTGAAAGCAGCGTGCATCTCAATGGGAAGGTATTGTATTCGTTTCGCATCATCCCGGACCGCGGGTCGTGGCTCGAGGTGCAGTTCGACACGTCGGACCTGCTCTACATTTACCTGGATCGCCGCAAGCGTCGCCGGAAGTTCCTGGCGACCACGTTCCTGCGCGCCATCGGCTTCGGGTCGGATGAAGACCTCATCCGCCTGTTCTACTCAGTCGAGGAACTTAAATTGAGCGAAGACCTCGAAGACGAGGTGCTGGCGAACAAAGTTCTCATTCAGGACGTCAAGGACGGCGAGATCACCGTCACCCGCGCCTTCGAGCCGCTCAATCGCGCGATGGTTCGCCAGTTGCTCGATCTCGGCATCACCAGCCTCCCCTCCGTCGACATCAAGAACGACGACACCGTCATCAAGGCGCTCAAAAAGGACCCGGCGCACGACGAGGAAGAGGCGCTCAAAGACATCTACCGCCGCCTTCGCCCTGGCGATCCGCCAACGGTGGCCAACGCTCGCGCGTTGCTGAAACGTCTCTTCTTCGACCCGAAGAAATACGATCTCGGCCGCGTCGGTCGTTACAAGATCAACCAGAAGCTCGGGCTTGAGGTCGATCTCACCGAACGCACGCTGGAGAAGGAAGATTTCATCGCCGCGATGAAATATCTCATCAACCTGCGCCGCGGGGAAGGCACCCTCGACGACATCGACCATCTCGGCAGCCGCCGCGTGCGGACCGTGGGCGAACTCCTCGCCAACCAGTGCCGCGTGGGCCTTGCCCGCACGGAGCGTCTGGTCAAGGAGCGCATGACCCTGTTTGACGTGAACGTCGACGGCATGACGCCCCAGAAGCTCATCAATCCGAAGGCACTCTCCGCGGTCATCCGCGACTTCTTCGGCCGCTCGCAGCTCTCGCAGTTCATGGATCAGACGAATCCGCTCGCGGAGTTGACGCACAAGCGGCGTCTTTCCGCCCTGGGGCCGGGAGGCTTGAGCCGGGATCGCGCCGGGTTCGAGGTGCGCGACGTGCATCCGTCTCATTACGGCCGCATCTGCCCCATCGAGACGCCGGAAGGTCCGAACATCGGTCTCATCTCGTCGATGAGCACCTTTGCGCGGATCAACGAGTTTGGTTTCATCGAGACGCCCTACCGCAAGGTGGTGGACGGCAAGGTGACCGATCAGCTCGATTTCCTGACCGCCGACCGGGAGGAACATTTTCTGGTCGCGCAGGCGAACACGCCGATGGACAAGAACGGCAAGTTCACCAGCGAGAAGGTCAGCGTGCGTTACCGCGGCGACTTCCTCGAGGTGGAGCCGGGCAAGGCGCATTACATGGATGTGTCGCCCAAGCAGCTCGTTTCGGTGGCCGCCGGGTTGATCCCGTTCCTCGAGCACGACGACGCGAATCGCGCGCTCATGGGCTCAAACATGCAACGCCAGGGTGTGCCGCTCGTCGTGAGCGAGGCGCCGCTCGTGGGCACGGGCATGGAAGGCAAGGTCGCTCGCGATTCGCGCGCGGTGATCGTGGCCGAGGGCAACGGCGTCGCTGCCAGCGTGACCGCCGAGTTCATCATCGTCACCAAGGACGGGCACATGCCCGACCCGAAGAAGAAGTTGCGCCACGATCCAAACAACGGCGTGTACGTGTACGAGTTGCGGAAGTTCATGCGCTCGAACGCCGGCACTTGCGTCAACCAAAAGCCCATCATCAAGAAGGGCCAGAAGATCAAGGCCGGCGACGTGCTGGCGGACGGCCCGAATACGGAAAACGGCGAGCTCGCGCTGGGTCGCAACGTGCTGGTCGCATTCATGCCCTGGAACGGCTACAACTTCGAGGACGCCATCATGATCTCGGAGAAGGTCGTCAAGGAGGACATTTACACGTCCATCCACATCGATGAATTCGAGATCGGCGCCCGCGACACCAAGCTGGGGCCGGAGGAAATCACGCGGGACATCCCGAACGTCTCCGAAGAGGCGTTGCGCAACTTAGGGTCCGACGGAGTGATCCGCATCGGCGCCGAGGTGAAGCCCGGCGACATCCTGGTCGGCAAGATCACGCCCAAGAGCGAGACCGAGTTGGCCCCGGAGGAGCGCCTCCTGCGCGCCATCTTCGGCGAAAAGGCGGCCGACGTGAAGGACACGTCACTGACCGTCCCCTCGGGCACGTACGGCATCGTGATGGACGTCAAGGTTTCCTCCCGCAAAGAGGTGGCCAAGCAGAAGATGACGCCCAGCGAGACAAAGCGCCAGAGCAAGGCGATCTCCGAGGATTACCGCAAGCGCAAGGAAGAACTGATCGAGGAGTTGACCGAGGCGCTTTCCAATGTCTTGCTTGGCGAAAAGATCCCGCTCGACGTGGTGAACGCCGAGACCGGTGAGATCATCATCCCGGCCAACCGCAAAATCACCAAGACCCTCCTGCGCAAGCTGGCCGGCGTGTACGATCACATCGACATCGATCCGAGCCCGATCCGCAACAAGATCCAGGAGATCATCCAATCCTTCGAGAGCAAGTTTGCCGAGCTCGACACCGAGCAGGAGCGCGCGATGGACCGGGTAGAAAGCGGCGACGAGGTGGACCCCGGCATCATCAAGCAGGTCAAGGTCTACATCGCCAGCAAGCGCAAGCTTTCGGTCGGTGACAAGATGGCCGGCCGCCACGGCAACAAGGGCGTCGTCGCCCGGATTGTGCCGGAAGAAGACATGCCCTACCTCGCGGACGGCACTCCGGTCGAGATTTGCCTCAACCCGCTGGGCGTGCCCAGCCGCATGAACGTCGGCCAGGTGCTCGAGACGCACCTCGGCGTGGCCGCGAAGGCGCTTGGATTTACGGTGGCGACCCCGGTGTTCGACGGCATCGACGAGAAGAGCATCCAGGAGTACCTGCGCAAGGCCAAGGAGGTCGAAGGGTACCACTGGGTCCAGGAGAACGGCAAGAGCCGGCTCTACGACGGACGCACGGGCGACATGTTCGACCAGGAGGTCGTGGTCGGGTACATCTACATGCTCAAGCTCGGGCACCTCGTGGCCGACAAGATTCACGCCCGCGCGGTCGGGCCGTACAGCCTGGTGACCCAGCAGCCGTTGGGCGGCAAGGCGCAGTACGGCGGGCAGCGTTTCGGAGAGATGGAGGTGTGGGCGCTTCAGGCGTACGGCGCGGCGTACACGCTGCAGGAGCTGCTCACCGTCAAGTCAGACGACGTCCAGGGCCGCACGCGCATCTACGAGTCGATCGTCAAGGGCGACAACTCGCTGGAAGCTGGCACGCCGGAGTCGTTCAACGTGCTCATCAAGGAAATGCAGAGCCTCGGGCTCGACGTGAAGGTGGGCGGCAAGACGCCGACCTCCAGCTACGTCGATGCGGCGGCTTAAGGTGAAAGGCATGCTTAGCGAACTACGAACCCTGCTGGCGAACGCGCCGTTTGTTCCCTTTACCATCCATATGGCGGACGGAACGCAGATTCACGTGCCTACGCGCGATCATATCGCTGTCTCGCCAAAGGGCATTCGAGTGGTCGTCTTTGATGACAAGGGAATCGCCAATGTCCTTTCTGGATTGTTGATGACCCGCGTCAGCTTCGACGACCACGCTACGCCAGCCGGCAGTTAGATCCGCAAGGATGCGCAATATAGATCAACTTTTTAGTCTTACCCGTTCCGCTTAGTCAGTCCTATCTCGTTATGAACGAACACAACCTTCGTGAACTTTTTGGTGAAGAACGCGCCGTCGGCTTTGATCAGGTCGGCATCACCGTCGCGTCGCCTGATTCCATCCGCTCCTGGTCCAAGGGCGAGGTCAAGAATCCGGAAACGATCAACTACCGCACCTTCAAGCCTGAAAAGGGCGGCCTCTTTTGCGAGCGCATCTTCGGGCCCACCCGGGACTGGGAGTGCTCGTGCGGAAAGTACAAGCGCATCAAGCACAAGGGCGTCATCTGCGATCGTTGCGGTGTCGAGGTGACGCTGTCCCGCGTGCGCCGCGAGCGCATGGGCCACATTGAGCTGGCCGTGCCAGTGTCGCACATCTGGTTCTACAAGTGCATGCCGTCCCGCCTGGGGCTCATGCTCGACATGAGCGCCCGCCAGCTTGAGCGCGTGATCTATTACGAGGATTACATCGTGATCGATCCGGGCCAGACGCCGCTGCAACGCTGCCAACTTCTCAACGAGAGCGAGTACCGCGAGGCGCAGGAACAGTACGGTGAGCATTTCACCGCCGGCATGGGCGCCGAGGCCATTAAGACCCTCCTCGCGCAGGCCGAGTTGACCAAGATCACCAAGGAACTCGAAGAGGCGATGCTCGCCACCAAGAGCAAGCAGATCCGCAAGCGTCTTGCCAAGCGGCTCAAGCTCGTCCTCGGGTTCCAGCAGTCGCATACCCGGCCCGAGTGGATGGTGCTCGAGGTGTTGCCCGTCATCCCGCCCGACCTGCGCCCGCTGGTGCCGCTCGAGGGCGGCCGGTTCGCGACGTCGGACCTCAACGATCTCTATCGCCGCGTCATCAACCGCAACAACCGGTTAAAGAACCTGCTCCAGCTCAAGACGCCTGACGTCATTATTCGCAACGAGAAGCGCATGTTGCAGGAGGCGGTGGACGCCCTCTTTGACAACGGCCGCCACGGCCGCGCCGTCACTGGGGCCGGCAATCGCCCGCTCAAGTCGCTCTCCGACATGCTCAAGGGCAAGGGCGGCCGCTTCCGCCAAAATCTGCTCGGCAAGCGCGTCGATTACTCGGGCCGTTCGGTCATCGTGATCGGGCCGGAGCTCAAGCTCCACCAGTGCGGTCTGCCCAAGAAGATGGCGCTCGTGCTGTTCGAGCCGTTCATCATCCGTCGTCTGAAAGAGATGGGCTACGTGCACACCGTGCGCTCGGCCAAGAAGATGATCGAGCGCCAGACCGCCGAGGTCTGGGACATCCTCGAAGAGGTGACCAAAGGCCATCCGGTTCTCCTGAACCGCGCCCCCACCTTGCACCGTTTGTCGATTCAGGCTTTCGAGCCGCAGTTGATCGAGGGCGAGGCGATCCGCATTCATCCGCTCGTCTGCACCGCGTACAACGCAGATTTCGACGGCGACCAGATGGCAGTCCACGTGCCGCTCTCGATCGAGGCGCAGATGGAAGCCCGCATGCTGATGCTGGCACCCAATAACATCTTCTCGCCTTCGAGCGGCAAGCCCATCACGACGCCTTCCCAGGACATCACGCTGGGCTGCTATTACATCACGCAGAACCCGCGTCTCGCGCAAAAGGAAGGCCAGCGCATGCCGCTCTTCGGCGACGCCTCGGAGGTGGATTTCGCATTCACCCAGGGCTCCCTCAAGACCCTCGACCGCATCCGTTTCAAAAACCCCGACTTCGGCAAGAAGACGCTCTTCGGCGATCCCGAGAAGAAAATCCTCGAGACAACCGCCGGCCGCGTGCGGTTCAACCAGATCTGGCCCGAAGGCATGGGCTTTATCAACAAGGTGGCCGCCAAGAAGCAGCTCTCCGACATCATCCTCAAGACCTACCAACTGGCGGGTCAACAGGGCACCGTCGAGACGCTGGATCGCCTGAAGGACCTCGGGTTCACCGAGGCGACCCGCGCCGGCATCTCCATCGGGATCTTCGACATGATCATCCCGGGCGAGAAGAAGGTGGAGCTCGAGCGCGCTTACAAGCAGATCGGCGAGGTCGAGAAACAGCGCCGCCGTGGCATCATCACGGACGGTGAGCGTTACAACAAGATCATCGACATCTGGACCCACGCCGGCGAGGAAATCTCCAACGTGCTGTTCCGCACCCTCGAACACAACGAGGGTCGCAAGGACATCAACCCCGTCTTCATGGCGGTCGACTCCGGCGCTCGCGGCAATCGCCAGCAGCTCAAGCAGCTCGCTGGCATGCGCGGCCTCATGGCCAAGCCTTCGGGCGAGATCATCGAGCAGCCCATCACGTCCAACTTCCGCGAGGGCCTCACCGTGCTGGAGTACTTCATCTCCACCCACGGCGCCCGCAAGGGTCTGGCCGACACCGCCCTCAAGACGGCAGACTCTGGTTACCTGACGCACAAGCTCGTCGATGCGTCGCAAAACGTCATCATCAGCGAGGACGATTGCGGCACGGTCAACGGCATCGTGGTCAAGAGCATCTACGAGGGCGACGAAGAAGTCGTCGATCTCTCCACCCGCATCGTGGGCCGCGTCTCGTGCGAATCCATCCAGGACCCGGTTGGCAAGACGACCATCATCAAGGCCGGCGACCTCATCGAGGAAGCGGCGGCGGCGGCGGTGGTCAAGCTCGGGGTCGAGCAGCTCAAGATCCGCTCGGTGCTGACCTGCGAGAGCAAGCGCGGCGTGTGCGCGCTCTGCTACGGCCGCAACCTGGCGACCGGCCTCAAGGTGAAACTCGGCGAGGCGGTTGGCATCATCGCCGCGCAGTCCATCGGCGAGCCTGGCACCCAGTTGACGATGCGCACGTTCCACGTGGGCGGCGTCGCGTCGCAGACCTTCAAGCAGCCGATCATCAAGGCCAAGAACGACGGCGTGGTCAAGTTCCACGACCTGCGCACGGTGCAATCGCTGGAAGGCAACTTCATCGCGTTGGCCAAGAACGGGTCGGTCTCCGTCCACAACGACGAGGGCCGCGAGCTCGAGCGTTACACCATCCCCATCGGCTCAGTCATCGAGGTCGGCGAGGGCGGCACGCTCAAGAAAGGGCAAACCTTCGTGCAATGGGACCCGTACAACGTGCCGATTCTCACCGAGAAGACCGGCAAGGTGGAGTTCCGCGACATGATCCCGGGCGTCACCATGCGCCGCGAGATGGACGAAGCGACGGGAGTCCTGGGCACGGTCGTCATCGAGCATAAAGAAGATCTGCATCCGCAGGTCGTGCTGCTTGGCGACAAGAAGGAAGTCGTCGCCAGCTACGCGATCCCGGCCGGAGCGCACGTCATCGTCGAGGAAGGCAAGAAGGTGCAGGCCGGCGCGTTGCTCGCCAAGACGCCGCGCAAGGTTTCCAAGACCAAGGACATCACAGGCGGTCTGCCGCGCGTGGCGGAGCTCTTCGAGGCGCGGCGGCCGAAGGATGCGGCGGAGATCGCCAAGATCGACGGCATCGTCGAGATCGGCGGGTCGGTGCGCGGCAAGCGCAAGCTCATCCTGAAGGATCCGGATTCCGGCGCCGAGGAAGAGCACCTCATCCCGCTTTCCAAGCACGTGATCGTCTTCAAGGGCGATCTCGTCAAGAAGGGCAGCCAGCTCACCGAAGGCGCCGTCGTGCCGCACGAGATCCTCGACATCTGCGGACCGCAAGATCTGCAGGAGCACCTCGTCAATGAGGTGCAGGAGGTTTATCGTTTGCAAGGCGTTGAGATCAACGACAAGCACATCGAGATCATCGTTCGCCAGATGCTCCGCAAGGTGAAAATCACCGAGCCCGGCGACACCACGCTTCTCTGGGGCGATCAGGTGGACCGGCTGGATTTCGACGCTGAGAACGCCCGCGTGAGCGAGCAGGGCGGCAAGCCGGCGGAAGGCACGCCGGTGTTGCTGGGCGTGACGAAGGCGTCACTCGAGACCGACTCGTTCATCTCGGCTGCGTCCTTCCAAGACACGACCCGCGTGCTGACGGAAGCCGCGACTCTGGGCAAGGTGGATAACCTGCGCGGGTTCAAGGAGAACGTCATCATGGGTCACCTGATCCCCGCGGGCACGGGTTTCCCGACCCATCGCAACGTCGAAATCATTGAATTGGGCGAGCCAATCGGCCTCCCCGAGCTCGATGAGGAAGGCATGCATGAGCCGGCCGTCGGATAACCATCAATTCACCAAACCTTAACGCATTAACCTCACCCCTGTTTTCGTTGCATTCGCGGCGAAAGCAGATTAACCCTATGGGAAATCCGGCGCTCCTCGTGGGCGCCGGATTTTTCTTCCCAGTCCCACCTCGCTAGATATGAACGACCTGCAGCCGACCGAATTAGTTACCGAACTCCTCGAAGCTGGCGTCCACTTTGGACACCAGACCAAGCGTTGGAACCCAAAGATGAAGCCCTTCATCTTCGAGCAGCGCAATGCCATTTACATCATCAACCTGGGCGAGACGGTGCGTCAGCTCCAGGAGGCGACTGATTTCCTCTCGCAGGTGGCGCGTAACAAGGGGCGCATCCTCTTCGTTGGCTGCAAGAAGCAGGCGCAGGAAGCCGTCAAGGAAGCGGCCGGCGCTTGCAACCAATTTTACGTGAACCAGCGTTGGCTGGGCGGCACGCTCACCAACCTCGCGACCATCCGCCGTTCCATCGCGCGCTTGAAGTACATCGAGGAAATCGAGAAACAACCCGAGTACAAGAAGATGGGCAAGCAGGAGCTCGCCGCGCTGGGCCGCGAGGGCGCCAAGCTCACGCGCAATCTGGAAGGCATCCGCGAGATGGATCGCCTGCCGGACGCGATCATCATCATCGACACCGCTCGCGAGACGAACGCGGTCGCCGAGGCGCTCCGCCTCAAAATCCCGACGGTCGCCATCGTCGATACGAACGCCGATCCAACGAAAGTTTCCTATCCCATCGCGGGCAACGACGATGCGATCCGCGCGATCCGCGTGGTGCTGTCGAAGTTGGTTGACGCGATCATCGCCGGCGCGGGAGAGGGGTCGAAGTCGAGCCGCGACTCCATGGTGGGCGTGTCAGCTTAAATACAAAGGCAGAAGGATGAAGGCAGAAGGCAGAAGGAGGGAGAAATCCTGAGTTCGCCTCTGCCTTGGATTTTCCTTCTGCCTTCTGCCTTCTGCCTTCTGCCTTCTGCCTTCTGCCTTCTGCCTTCTACCTTCTGCCTTTCTTTTTATGAGTGAAATCAATCCCCAGCTAGTAAAGACCCTGCGCGAAAAGACCAACGCGGGCATGATGGACTGCAAACGCGCCCTGACCGAGGCCAACGGCGACCTTGATGCCGCCGAGACGATCCTTCGCAAGAAGGGCATCGCCAGCGCTGGCAAGAAGGCATCGCGCACCGCCAAGGAAGGCGTGGTCGCTTCCTACATCCATTTGCAGGGCAAGGTCGGCGTGCTCGTCGAGGTGAATTGCGAAACCGATTTTGTGGCGAAGAACGACATCTTCCGCGATTTCGTCAAAGACATTACCCTCCATATCGCGGCCGCGAATCCGCAGTACGTCACCCGCGAGGAAGTGCCGGAGGCGCTGCTCGAGAAGGAGCGCGAAATCGCTCGGAGCCAGGTGGTTGGCAAGCCGGCAAACATCGTCGAGAAGATCGTCGAAGGGAAAATCGAGAAGGTTTACAGCTCGCTGTGCTTGCTGGAACAGGGTTTTATCAAAGCGACCGATCACCAGACGGTGCGCGACCTGGTCACCCATAAGATCGGCGAACTGGGCGAGAACATCGTCATCCGGCGGTTCACGCGTTACATGGTCGGCGAGCTGCTTGCCAACGACCCGGCCCCGACTGAGGCGACGGAATAAAGGCTCTGGAAACGTTGTGCGTCTGGAGCTAAAACTCGCGCATGGCCAGTCAATTCCGCAAGAGCCGGCAGAAGATTTCGAGCGCGGGCGGTGAACGAAATCACCGATTGGCGGAGGTCATCGCTGCTCCGGAAGACGCGCCTGCGGATGGCGCCGCGGCCTCGGCGACGAAGGTCGGCGTAAAACTCGAGAAAGGCTGGGCGAAGCGGAATTTCCTCACCGAGGTTCTGCTCCCTTCCCTGTTGCAGCGCCGTGCGGGCACGCCGAACGAGTCACCCTACTTCCCTGCCCTGCAACCTGGGCAGATCGGGATCACGTGGATCGGCCATGCGTCGTTCCTCGTGCAGATGGCGGGATTGAACATCCTGATCGACCCCAACTGGTCGCTGTGGGTCAAAGGCATCAAGCGCCTCAAGACGCCGGGCCTCAATCTTCACGAGTTGCCGATGATCGATCTCGTGCTCGTCACGCACGCGCACTTCGATCATCTGGACCGGCGGACGCTGAGGGCGATTGCGGCAAATCAGCCGATCGTGGTGCCGTTCGGCGTGGGGGACCTGGTGCACGATCTCGGGTTCAAACGGGTGCACGAGCTGAATTATTGGGGAGTGTTCGAGCACGCGGGCGTGTCGATCATGTTGACGCCGTGCCATCATTGGGGGGCGCGGGTGTTGCACGATCAGCATCGCGGTTTTGGCGGCTTCGTCATTTCGGCGGGGGGGCGTTCGGTGTTTCACTGTGGCGACAGCGCGTACTTTGCGGGCTTCGAGGAAATCGGGAAACGCTGCCCGGTGGAGATCGCGCTGCTTCCGATCGGCGCCTACGATGTGCCGAGCGGCCGGACGGTGCACATGAACCCGGAAGAAGCGGTGCGGGCGTTTGTTGAACTGGGCGCGAAAACGCTGGTGCCCATGCACTACGGGACGTTTCGCCTCAGCTTCGAGCCGATGGATGAACCGCCAGCGCGGTTACTGTGCCGGGCTCGCGACGCGGGCGTCGCAGACCGCGTGCGGCAGATGGAAGAAGGCCAGCCGGGCGTGTTTTAACGCGTAATGCCTTCTCTCGGTGGATCGTGCTCTCCGAGCGCGATGCATGACAATTGCAGCGGCACGCTGCTCACTCTTCTGCTTCGAGAGCGGCTGCGCCGCTGAGGGTTTTGCATCGCGCTCGGCACCTTGGCGCTTCTAAACTCCTGCCAGACGCCCGGCGACCGCTTCGTCAACGAGCCAGAGAACGTTGGGATTTTCGGCGCTGATCCGCTGAGAGGGGAAGCGGTCGAACTCCGGCGCGCCTTCCAGCACCGTATGCAGAATATCCGCTTTCTCCACGCCGGCGCTCAGGAACAGGATCGCTCGCGCCGCGGCCAGCAATGGCGGCGTGAAAGTAATGCGATAAGTCGACAGCTTGTCCACCCAGGCGGCGGCCACGAGTTTCTCCGTTTCGCGCAGACCCGTTGTCCCGGGAAACAGCGACGCAGTATGGCCGTCGGGTCCCATGCCCAGCAATACGAGGTCGAACTCTGGCACGCCCGCGCCGCCGAAGAACCCGCGGATGTCTGCTTCGTAATCGGAAGCGGCTTGGGAAGCATCCGGGTTCTCGGCCGGGATGCGGTGAACGTTCCCCGCGGGACACTCGGCGCGGACCTTCTTTAGCAACGCCTCATCCGCCATGCGGTAGTTGCTCTCCTTGTTGCCCGGGGGCACGTGCCGCTCGTCGCCGAAGAAGAAGTGCGTCTGTCCCCAAGGAAATCGCGCGCGAAACGCCGGCTCGTCCGCTAGCAGGCGGTAGAGCGCTTCCGGCGTCGATCCTCCGGCCAGCGCGATGGCAGCGCGGCCGTTGTCCCGCACAGCGCCGAGGGCAACCCGCGTCACCTCCTCGGCCGCCGCTCGCGCCAGAGCTTCCTTGCTGGCAAATTTCTGAACCGCCGGCATTACTTCTTGAGGTGAGTGTCCCACTCCTTGATTCGCGCCGCTTCCACCGCGAAGACCGGCGCCGGCGAATCGAGAATGTCGATGCTCTTGATGTGATCTCCCTGCTCGGTGGCTTTGACAACCTCCTGCCCGCTGGTCACCTGCCCAAAGATGGAGTGGTGATCGTTGAGCCACGGCGTGGCGTTATGCGTGATGAAGAACTGGCTGCCATTGGTATTCGCTCCGCTGTTTGCCATGGCGAATACGCCCGGCTTGTCGAACCGCAGACTCGGCTTGAACTCATCTTCGAACTCATACCCGGGCCCGCCCGACCCCGTGCCGGCCGGGTCGCCGCCCTGGATCATGAAGTTGGCGATCACGCGGTGAAATTTCAGTCCGTCGTAAAACTTCTTCTGGGCGAGATTCAGGAAATTCGCCACGGTTACGGGCGCCTGCGTCGCGTACAACGTCACCGCGATGTCCCCTTTGTCCGTATGGACGACGATCCGGATGTCCTTGACCGGCTCGGCGACCGCCGTGGTCTGCGCCGGCGGTTCCTGGGCGATGAGAGAGGGGACGGCAGGCAGCGCCAGCAACGCGGCGCACACGGAGGCGAGATGAATTTTCATGGGAGAATGCCGACACGATAAAACCTTTGCCCGCTTTGTCCAACGGCGCCGGGATGCGAGTGTTTTCAACGGGCGCAGCTAAAAAGCGTTTCGCGAACGCGGATGCGCAGCTTATTTTAGCGATATGCCCCTGAACCCCGTCCGCGTCGCTCTCATCCAAATGCGTTGCGGCGCGGACCCAGCCGGCAACCGCGAGCGCGCGGTCGAGAAAATCCGCGCCGCCGCGACTGATGGCGCCCGGCTCATTTGCCTGCCGGAGTTGTACGCGTCGCAATATTTTTGCCAGTCGGAGGATCACGCGAATTTCGCGCTGGCCGAGCCGATCCCCGGCCCGTCCTCGGAGAACTTCGCGGCGCTGGCAAAAGAAATCGGCATCGTGATCGTGGCTTCGCTCTTCGAGCGCAGGGCGGCCGGCGTTTACCATAACACGGCCATCGTGTTGAACGCCGACGGCCAACTCCTGGGCAAATACCGGAAAATGCACATCCCGGACGACCCGCTGTATTACGAGAAATTTTACTTCACGCCGGGCGATCTTGGCTTTCGGAGCTGGGACACGGCGCAAGGCCGCATCGGCGTGTGCGTGTGCTGGGACCAATGGTTCCCAGAGGCCGCCCGCCTGACCGCCCTTAGCGGCGCGCAGATTCTTTTCTACCCGACGGCGATCGGCTGGCACCCCGGGGAAAAGAAGGAGCACGGGCCCGCCCAGCATTCGAGTTGGGAGACGATCCAGCGTGGGCACGCGATCGCAAATGGCTGCTATGTCGCCGCGATCAATCGCGTCGGGCACGAGGCGCCGGCCGGCGGCGCGGGCATCGAATTTTGGGGGCAGAGTTTCCTGTGTGATCCGCGGGGAGTAATTCTTTCCAAAGGCTCCGTCGGCGAGGAGGAAACGCTCCTGGTCGACATTGACTACCAAAAGGTCGAAGAGCAGCGCACGCACTGGCCATTCCTGCGCGATCGGCGCATTGATGCGTACGGCGACCTTGGCCGGCGCGTTATAGATTAACCCCTTTTTCAATGATGTCTGATTTCTCCCCCGTTGTCGCCGACACCCCTGCTTCTCTTGGCTACCGGATGCCGGCCGAATGGGAGCCGCACGCGGCGACCTGGCTGTCGTGGCCGCGCCCGAACGGGATCAGTTTTCCGGGCGGCGGGTATTCACGCGCCGTGCCGGCGTTGGTCAAGATGGTCGCCGCTTTGGCGGAGTCGGAGCCGGTGCACATCAACGTGTGCGATGAAGAACATGAAGCCGAAGTGCGACGTTGCCTGCGCGAGATCCCGGAAGGCATCGCGCACGTAAAGTTTTTCCCCATCCCGACCAACGAGCCGTGGTGCCGCGATCACGGACCCATCTTTGTCCTGCGCGATGAGGCGCCGCGCCTGGCGGCGGTGAACTTCGACTACAACGCCTGGGGCTGGAAATACCCGCCCTTCGAACTCGACGACGACGTTCCCATGCGAATCGCCGAGACGCTGGCCGTGCCGTTGTTTCAAGGCGGCATCGTGCTCGAGGGCGGCTCGATCGACGTCAACGGCTCGGGCGTGGTGTTGACCACCGAGAGTTGCCTGCTCAATTCCAACCGCAACCCCACGCTCAAGAAGTCACAGATCGAAGCGGTCCTGCGTGATTATCTCGGCGTGCAGCGCGTCCTGTGGCTCGGCGACGGCATCGAGGGCGACGACACCGACGGGCACGTTGACGACCTCACGCGTTTTGTGAATCGAAACACCGTGGTCACCGTGATCGAGGAAGACCCGCACGACGCCAACTTCGAGGCGCTCCAGGGCAATCTTCATCGTCTGCGCGAGATGACGATCGAGGACAGTACGCCCTTAAATGTATTAACCCTGCCGATGCCGTCGAAGATCATTCGTGAAGGGCAGCGGTTGCCGGCGAGTTATGCGAATTTCTACATTGCGAACAAGGTGGTGTTGCTTCCGGCGTTCAACGACCCGAGCGACGCGTGGGCGGCGTCGGTGTTGCGGCAGGCCTTCCCGGACCGACGCGTCGTGCCGATCGATTGCCGCGAATTGATCTGGGGGCTCGGGGCGTTCCACTGCCTTACTCAGCAGCAGCCGGGGGGTAAGAAGGATGAAGGATGAAGGATGAAGGATGAAGGAAATCCTGTCAAGGAAGCCTGCCTTCTGCCTTCTGCCTTCTGCCTTCTGCCTTCTGCCTTCTGCCTTCATCCTTCGCCTTTCAACCCCCTCGGCCGCCAAACAGGCTTCGACGGCGGACCGTGCGACTCGTATTCCAGCAGCTTGCTCACGGGATAAAGCACCGCTCCCGGCAGACCCCGCGCGTTGATGCGCACGTGGAAGTTCATGGTGTCATCCACGTAGCCAATCCACCCGCCGCCTAACATGCTGAACCCCAGACCCTGCACGCGCAGATTGCCCGTGTAAATCTTCCCGCCGTTTGTCAGGAAATCGAGACTGCCCTCTCTCGCGATGTCAAACCCAAGCCCGGGCGCCACCGAGCTCACCGCCGATGACAATGGACCCAAGAACGGAATCGCAAACACGTTGCCCTGATCGATTTTCATCCCGCCCGCGCCGCGAATCGCGCGCGGATCGTCCCCTCGCCCGCTGAACCGGTAGTTGGCTGCCAGCCGGCCCGCGGAGTCGTCGTAATTGAAGTACAGCTTCGTCAGCCGCGCGAAATCGAGATCCTGCACGTCGAGCGTCGCCGTGTAATCCGGCTCGCCCTTGATCAACGACAGATCAAGATTGCCTTCCGCCCGGCCGTCGAAGATGCCCGCCTTGATCGCGTTGAGCTTGAGCCGGTCGTCCGTGAAAACGACCTGCCCGGCGATGGGTTTGAACGCAAGCACCTTCTTGATAAAGGTGTAATCCATCCCGTTAGGCGCGTTGAAATCCACTGTGAGGCGCGAGTTGCGGCCACCGTCGAATTGCACCACGCCGTTGGTCACCGTGGAGGGAGTTTTTCGAAAACGATAAGGCGCCAGCGCCTTCACGACGTCCGGATCCATCCACACGCTCACCTGCGCGGGATCCAGCGTCGCCCGGATGTTTTGCACGCGCACCTCGTGCTTCGCGAAATCGTAGACGAAGCTGTCGCCGGCCGCGGAACCTTCGTCGCGATCGAGCGTCAAATGGCGGTACGTGAGAGCCTGATCGGCAAAGCTGAAATCGCTGCGCAACCGGTTCATCCCCACCCCACGAAAGCGCGTGTGCCCAAGCGTTAATTTTCCGTCGATCTTCATCTCGGCCAGCGCGGAAAAAGACGGTCCCGCTGCCGTCAACTCAATTTTGGGTGGGTCCAAAAACTTCCACTCGCTGAGCGCCGCCTGTCCGCGCGCGGGCAGCAGCGCGGCAAAGGCGGCGGGGTCCATCGTGCCGTTGAGCTTCACGCGCACCTGCCCCGGCTGACTGATCACGTCGGCGGCCAATTGTTCCTGCCCGCCGGGCCGCGTCAGGTGAAATCCGCGCAGGAACCAGTCGCCGTCCTGCCAGGTAAATTCGGTCTTTGCGCTGGCAAACGGCGCTGATCGAAACGTAAACGGCCCAAGATCGATCTGACCGGTGAGTTGCGCGGACGGTTTGCCGCCTGGCGGAAGATGAACGGTCCCGCGCAGCCGCAGGTGCGGCGGCTTCTCCGACGCAAAGCCCGCCGGGGCCGGCGCGAAATCATGCGCCAATGCGAGCAGATCGGCCGTGCTGTCGAGCTGGAAGCGCAGGTCGCCCGCGGCCGGGTTGAAATCGCCGTCGCCGGTGAGACTGCCCTGGGCATCGGACAGCTCGGCCTGCCGGAGGTGAAACGCGCCCGCCTCGTAGTCCAGGCGCGCGCGAAGGCGTTCAACGCGCATTGCGCCGCGGGTCAACGCGTCGCCGCGCACCTGCGCCGAGGCGCGGATCGCTTCCGGATGCGCCAGATCGCCATTGAAGCGAATGTCCACGCGCGGCTGATTGCGATCGAAGCGCACCTTTTGCAGCTCGTCGATGACTGCCCGAGCGATCTGGCCCCGCCGGGCAAGGTCTTCCGGCGAGGCCGCCGAGCCGCCCTGGGAAAGGCTCTCCGGGTGCAGGAGCGTGCCGGAGACCGACAGCAAAATGCCGTAGCATTCGCCCTCGGCCTGGGTCAGCCGGATCTCGCCCGGTTGAAACGACAGCTTCGCCTGGAATTTATGCAGGCGGAACTTCGGCCCTTGCGGCTGTGCAAGGTCGACCGGGATCGCGAGCCGCGCGTCGCGCACGTCGAGCGAATTGAGGAAAGGCTTGCGCAGGATGAGATTCAAATAATTGATGTCCACCGCCGCGCGGCTCATGAAGACCAGCGGCGTGCGGCGTTCATCCAGCAGGTAGAGGTGGGCATCTTCCGCCACGAGCCCCTCGAACGGGTTGAGCGTGAGCCGGCGCGCGGTGAAATCGAAGCCGCGGTCGCGCAACTCCTGGGTGAGCTGGTCACGCCATTTGCGGGTAAACCCGCGATTGTACACGTACCAGCCCGCCCACCCGGCGGCGCCGAGGAGCAGCGCGACGGCCACGGCGGTCGACCGCCAAAACCAGGACGTGCGGCGCGCGGGGGGCATGGGCAGAGTTTTAGCCGCCCGCCGTCCGGATTTCAACCGCCATGTCGGGCCGCCCGGAGTTGCGTTGGCACGTGCGCTGCTTGATCGTTGGTTCCGTGGTTCAAGCGAATTGCCGGGTAAGGTTCACCGCCGCGGATTTTGACTTCGTCGTCCGCTCGCTCGCCCGACGCGAGAAGGACGCCGTGTCGCTCGTGGAGTTGCTGACCGACGCGGAGGAGCGCGACCGCATCCTGGATCACAGCCGGCTGGTGGAAGCGGTGCTGGGCTCCACGGAGCACCTGACCATTTCGCCGCAGCTATACTTTTACATCCTGAGCAGACATGTGCTCTGCGGCGCAGGGATCGACGACCGAGGACTGTGCGATTACGTCGCGTCGATGCTCGAACATTTCTCGCGCACCGAACATCTGCGCGGCGGGGTCTACGTGTCGGACTTGCTGGCGGCGCTGCGCGAGGCGAGCCCGTCGCAGGCTTTTCTGTTGCAGGCGCACGTCGGCAACTACTCGCTTTTCCTCACCGGCATGTTCCCCGGGAACGTCGAGCGCCGCAGCCGTCGCGGCGCGCCGGACTGCTCATTCTACGAAGCGATCGGCAGCGCGAGCTACCGCGCGCTCGCGAGCCACCAAGCCGCACGGCGCTGGGGACTGGAGGAAATCTTCGAAGCGCTCGCCGCGCAATTTCACCACGTGCGCGTCGCGCTCAATGGGCTTGCGGATCGTCTCCTGCATCTGGACGCTCCCGCGACCTTGCCGATCCTGGGTTAGCCTTTTTGCGATTGCGCGCGGGGCGGAAATCCCGTTTAGTGGCGGCATCGCATGTTTACCCTGACCGTCCTGGGCAGCGGCAGCTCCGGGAACTGCGCGCTCATCACCTCCGAATGCGGCCGGCTCCTAGTCGATGCCGGCTTGAGCGCGCGGCAGATCGTGCGGCGGCTCGAACTCGTGGGCCTCACGCCGGACGATCTGGATGGCGTCATCCTCACGCACGAACACGGCGATCACGCGACGGGGCTGGCCGTGTTGTGCCGGCAGTTCAAGAGCCTCCCCATTTACTGCAGCTCGCTGACGGCCGAGGCGCTGCGCCACGAGACGACGCTCAAGGAGCATCGCAACTGGCAGATGTTTCGCACCGGCGCCGAGTTTGAAGTGGCCAATTTCACGGTGCAAACCTTCGCCGTTCCCCACGACGCGGTGGACCCGGCGGGCTTCGTTTTTCATTGCGACGGGGCGGCGCTCGGGTTCCTCACCGATCTCGGATTTGCGACCAAGCTCGTGCATGAACGCGTGCGCGAGGCGACGGCGCTCCTCATCGAGACGAACCACGATCACGCCCTCCTCTCAGGCGACACGAAGCGGCCGTGGTCGGTCAAGCAGCGCATCATGAGCCGGCACGGCCATCTTTCCAACGAAGCGGCCGCGGGCGTGGTCGCGCAACTCCTCGACGCGGGTTGCGCGTTGCGCCACACGGTGCTCGGCCACCTGAGCCGCGACTGCAACCGGCCCGATCTCGCCATCGAAACGATGCGTCGGATCGGTTGCGGCGGTTCCGTGGCGGTGGAAGTGCTGTGCGCGGAACAGGGCGAAATTAGCCGTCCGATCAAAGTGGAGCCGGCGCGCCGCGCGGCGCCCACGCGCGTGGCCGAGACGCCCGCGGGCAATTTTCAACTGGACCTGTTCGGCGCGCTGGCCTGAAATTTCCCGCGATGCAGCCGCCGACCGTTCATCATGAGGTGCAGGTGATGTTCTTTGACACGGACTGCGCGGCGGTCGTGCACAACATCGCGTACCTGCGCTTCATCGAGACCGCTCGAACGCTGCTCGCGTTCGACCTCGGCTTGAGCCTCGCGGAGATGGCGCGCAGTCAGCAGTACCCGGTGGTCGTGCGGACGGAGATCGACTACAAACGGCCGGCCGTATTGGGCGACGTGCTGGCGATCGACGGCTGGCTGGAACGCGTCGAGCGCATCCGTTTCTGGTGCGCGTTCACGGTCACGCGCCCTTCGGATGGCGCCCTCTTGATTCGTTGCCGGCAGATGCTCGCGCTCGTGCAAATGCCCTCGGGAAAACCGATCCGCCTCCCCGACGAATGGGCGGATCGGTACGCCGGACTTCGAGCGGGCAAGCCATCCCCGGAGCACGCTGCCAGCCGGATGCACGGCGGCGAGATCGCTTAGCGGTTGAACTTCGACGCGGGCGCGCGACGTTCCGGTCATGAACGTCCCGCCCATTTTCCGCAAGGAGGAGAACGAAGAATCTTCCGCCGCGCACAAGATTCCCCTGCGCGCGGAGATCCCCGCGGCCGATACCTGGGATCTCACGCCGCTGTATGCGAGCGTCGAAGCCTGGCAGGCGGATTTTGAAATGCTGCGCGCCGATTACCCGCAGCTCACGCAATTCAAAGGCACGCTCGGGCAATCGCCGGCGGCTCTTTGCGCCGCGTTGGAATTTGAGAAAGGGCTCAACCTTCGCATCGAGCGTCTCTACCAATTCGCGAGTTTGCAGGCGTCGGAAGACAGCAGCGACTCCGCCTACCTTTCGCGCCAGGGGCAACTCCTTAATTTACTGACCCGCATCGACGAAGCCGGCGCGTTCTTCACCCCGGAAATACAGGCGATTCCAGACGACGCGTTCACCGCGTTCCTGGCCGACCCATCGCTGACGGAGTGGAAGGTTCGGCTCGACAAGTTGCGCCGCTTCAAGCCGCACGTGCTCTCGGAGGCCGAGGAACGGCTGCTCGCGCTGGGTTCCAGCGCGTTGTCGGGGCATCGGGAGACGTTTGGGCAATTGACCAACGTCGACATGCTCTTCGGCGTGATCACGGATGAAGAGGGCCGTGAAGTGGAACTCTCGCAAAGTTCGTATTCGTCGTTCCTCAACAAGCACGACGGCGCTCTGCGCAAGACCGCGTTTCATCAATTTTATCGCGAGTTTTCGGATCACAAGTTCACGCTGGCTTCCGCGCTTTCCAATTCGGTGAAGGCAGATGTGTTCCGGGCCCGCGCGCGCAACTTCCCTTCCGCGCTCGAGGCGTCGCTCTTCTCCGACCGCATTGCGGTCGGCATCTATGATAATTTGATCGCGTCCGTTCGCTCGCGACTCGAACCGCTCTATGAATACTACGAGCTGCGCCGGCGCGTGTTGAAGCTGGACGAGGTGCATCAATACGACACCTACGTGCCGCTCGTGGCCGACGCGCAGACGCATACTTCCTTTGATCGCGCGATCGACCTGGTGGTCGAAGCGCTGGCGCCGTTGGGAAGCGAGTACACGAGCACGCTGGAAGAAGGCCTGCGGCGCGGACGCTGGTGTGATCGGTACGAGACCAAGGGCAAACGCAGCGGCGCGTTTTCCTCCGGCAGCTACGGCAATCCGCCCTACATCCTGATGAATTACAAGGCGGACGTGTTTTCGGATGTTTATACGCTGGCCCACGAAGCGGGGCACTCCATGCACACCTGGTGCGCGCAAAATACGCAGACGTATCAGGACCACGATTACCCGATCTTCCTGGCCGAGGTAGCCTCCACGTTCAACGAAGAACTTCTCACCCACCATCTTCTGCAAAAGACCGACGATCCGAAGATACGCGCCTATCTCATCAACCGGCAGATCGACGATCTGCGCGGCACGCTCTATCGGCAGACGATGTTTGCGGAGTTTGAAAAAATCATTCACGCCATGGAAGAAGCGGGCGAGCCATTGACGCTTGAGACGTTCTCCTCCAGTTACCGCGAATTGCTGGTCGCGTACTTTGGTCCGCGCTTCTCGCTCGACGCGGAACTGGATCTGGAATGCCTGCGCATCCCGCACTTCTATAACGCATTCTATGTATATAAATACGCGACGGGAATTTCCGCTGCGATCGCGTTATCGCAGAAGGTGCTCGGCGGCGGCCCGGCGGATGTCGCCGCGTACTTGAATTTCCTGAAGTCGGGCGGCGTGCAGTACCCGTTGGAAACCCTGCAAACGGCCGGCGTCGATCTGTCGCAACCCGCGCCGGTAAACGCCGCGCTGGAACTCTTTGCGCGGCGCGTCAAAGAGCTCGATGAGCTGCTGCCATAACTGGAGGGCGACGCTCCGTCGTCGCCCATTTTCGATTGCAGGCGGGGGCGCACCGAACGCCAATCGAGTCACGGCGACGACGACGGAGCGTCGCCCTCCAACTAACCCGCCTGGAACAACCCGAGATACCAGCCCGTGACCGCGCTCCCCGCGAAGAGCCACAGCAACGCGCCGAAGGACAAGTAAGGGCCAAACGGAATTCGCAGCGATCGCGCCTTGGGCCCAAGCACGAGCAGCGCGACACCCACGATCGATCCCACAAACGACGCCCCCGCAATCGAGAAGAACACCGCCTTCCAACCCAGAAAAGCGCCGATCCCCGCGATCAGCTTTACGTCGCCCATCCCCATGGCTTCCCGCGGGAAAACATACTCGCGCAAACGGCCCGAGAAGGTCCCCATCGTGTCCAGCGGATGCGTCTTGCCATCCAGCTCGACGCGGTCGTAATAGCACCGCAAAGTCACCGGCCCGCGCTCGTCCCCCGCCAGGGTCAGACGGTCGCAGACCAGCGACAGCACATCGGTCTCGCGCATGAATAACTCGCTCCAGCGATCCACGTCTCCGCCGATGGTCAGGTCCGCATCATCCCCGTCCTGCTTCCACGTGAAATCCTGCGGCTCGGGCAACACGATCCGTTTCTTGCCGAACGCCAGCTTGCCAAACTCGACCACCGCCCGCAGCGTCGCGTATCCGGCGACGGCCCCCGCCAGCGACCACAGCAACCCTCGCAAGTAGTTCACTTCTCCCATTAATTGCGGGAAGATCGCGCTGAAGATCAGCCCTGCGCCGACCATCCCCCACGTGATCTCATCCGGGATGATCAGATGATCGAAATCGATGAACGTGCCGACGATCAACAGCGAGACGAAGATCCAGAGCGGAAACGCCAGCAGTGGCGTGGACGTTGCCGGGTCAGCATTCACCAGGCGCCACACAAGCAGGAACAAAACGCCCGTCAACAGCTCCACCAGCGGGTAACGCACCGCGATGGGTTGGCGGCAACTCGCGCACCGGCCGCGCAACCACAGCCAACTGATCAGCGGCAAGTTATGATACCACGCGATTGGCGCGCGGCAGTTAGGGCAGAAGGACCGCCGCGGTTCGTTCACCGAAAGATCGAGCGGCATCCGGTAGATGCACACGTTCAGGAATGAACCCACGACCAGCCCGAGAATGAAGGCGAAAATGTCGAACACCCAGGCGTACACCGCGTTCTCGGCATGGAACGGCGCGGTCATGTCAGCTCGGGCGGAGGCGCGCCTTCTTTTCCTCGCATTCGTCCTGGAGGCGGCGCACTTCGCGGGAAAGCTGAAGGCGGATGCTGTCCGCTTCGTCCGCGTCGGCCTTGGCGAGCAGCGACTGGAGGAAGACCTCGCGCTCGGCGATCTTCGCCTTGTAGGAAGAGTCGATCTCGGCGAGGGCCTCGCGTTGTTCAGCGGTGACTTTCGCGGTCGGAGAAGTTTTCTCCAGGCGCTCCATGGCAAGTTCGTAGGCGGATTTCATCTGGGAGGGTGTCGCGCCTCCAAGTTTCAACGTTGCCAACCCCGGTTCAACCTTTAAGTTCCCCGCTCCCTTCATGGCCGATCCCGCTCCGCTCCTGCTCATCAGCACCGACTTCGACGGCACCCTGGTCGAGCACGGCAACCCCGCGCCGTTCGCGCCCCTGCTGATGGATGTTTTCACCGCCCTGCGCGAGCGCGGCGTGCGGTGGGCCATCAACACCGGACGCACCCTGCCCATGCTCCAGGAAGGGCTCGACGAATTTGCGCTCAGCGTGCATCCCGACTTCGCCCTGACCAGCGAACGCGACATCTACCATCGCGACGAAAATGGACGCTGGGCCGACTTCGGCGATTGGAACGCGCGCTGCGTCGCCGATCATCAGGCGCTCTTCGATCAGGCGCATTCGCTGTTGAACGAAGCCGTCAACCACCTGCAATCCAGGCTCGGCGCGCAGATGTTGTACGACCACAAGGCACGCGACATCCAGGGACGCCCGGAACTCGCCGGCCTCATGGCGCGCGACGAGGCGCACATGCAGGCAATCGCCGATTTCCTCGATCCGTTTCTCGCCCAGATCCCGAAGCTCGGATACCAGCGCAATTCAATCTACCTGCGCTTCTGCCACGCGGACTATCATAAAGGCGCCACGCTTGCTGAACTCGGGCGGCTGATCGGCGTGCCGGCGCAGTCCACGTTTGCGGTGGGCGATCATCATAATGACATTCCGATGCTCGACGGGCGTCATGCGCTCAAGCCGGCGTGCGTGGGCAACTCGGTGGGAGCGGTGAAGAAATTGGTGGCGTCGGTGGGCGGGTACGTGGCGCAGTCGGAGTACAGCCTGGGAGTGATCGAGGCGCTGCGCCATTATGGCGGCGATCTGCCGAGGTAGCAGCGTCGCGGACATCCGGCGCAATTGGGTATAAACTATCCAATGGTTCTCCGCCGCCTCGCGCTCTTGGGATGGCTGGGCGCGAGCGGCCTCGCCGCGGCCGCCGCGGAGGATCATGCCGCGCAGATCGCCGCGCGTTACGAGTCGATGCTGGCCGCCAACCCGGCCGAAGCCATCGCGTTGGATCGCCTTTGGAAAAACGCCCAGGAACGCGGCCAGACCGACGCCTTGCTGGAGCGTCATCGCCTCGGCGATGCGCTCGTTTACGGCGGGTTGCTGAAGCTCGCGGGTCGTCCCAAAGAGGCTGCCGCCGCCTACCAACTCGCCGCGCAGCGCGATCCCGCCAGTCCGCTGCCGCCGCTGGCGCTGGCCGAGTTGGCGCCACCCGAAGCCGCCGCCGGCCTCTATGAGACAGCTCTCGCGAAACTTCCCGCCGGCGACCGGAGAGAAGCCGACATCCTGCTCAAGCTCGGGTCGGCCCGGCTGGCGGCCGGTCATCCAAAAGAGGCGGCGGAGAGTTGGGAACGGCTCGTCGCCCGCAACCCCGACGACCCCGCGTTGCGCCGCCGCCTCATTGAAACCTACGAGGCCCATGGCCTGGCCGAGCGCGCCATCCCGCACCTGGAATATCTGCAAGCGCACGCGGAGCCCGCCGACCGCGCGCTGGCGTTGCGCGACCTGGCGCGATTGCACGAGGCGCGCGGCGAGTTCGACCCGGCGCGCGAGGCGTTGGAGAGCGGGCTCGGCCTCACCGCGCGCGACCACTGGTTGCACGCCGAGATGGAGACGAGCCTCATCCGCCTCTATGAGCGAGCCGGCCGCGCGCCGGAGTTGCAGGCCCGTTGGGAAGCGGAGGCCGGCAAGTCTCCGAAGGATCTCGATGTCTACCGGCGGCTGAAAAACCTCGCCCGCGAGCAGGGCGATCCGCCCGGGCAACGGCGCTGGCTCGAGAAGATCGTCGCCCTCGCGCCCGGAAACCGGGATGATTCGCGGGAACTCGCCCGACTGCTCGGCGACGCCGGCGAACGCGAGCGCGCGGCCGCCATTTACGACGGCCTCCTCAAAGCCCGCCCGCGCGACCTGGAACTGCTCCTTGCCCGCGCCGAACTGGATGTCCAGATGGGGCGCGAACAAGCGGCCGCCGACCGGCTCGAGGCAGCCGCGCGCGATGAAGCAACCGGCGCCGCCGCGCTGGAGTTTTTCCTGCGTCATCATCTCGACGCCGCGGCCGAGCGCCGCCTTCGCGCGGATGTCCTTGCAAAGCCTGCCGCTGAGGAGCCGCCGGTCGCCCTCGCGCGTTTCCTCTTTTCGCACCACCGTCCCGCCGAGGGCCGCGCGGCG
>CAXUAZ010000026.1:25206-26686 GCA_964249195.1 uncultured Chthoniobacterales bacterium | reverse complement strand
CCCGCCGCCCGACGGCCGGCGACCTCGCCGCGCGCGTGGACCCCGCCCTGGCCCGGCGCCGCGACGAATTCTCCGATCTCGCCCGCGACTTCGACGACATGGCGGCCCGCATGGAGGAGTTGGTGACCGCGCAACGCCGGCTCATCGCGGACGTCTCGCACGAACTCGGCTCCCCCTTGACCCGAGTGAACGTGGCGCTCGGCCTCGCCTTCCGCAAAGCGGCGCCCGAGAGCCGCCCCGCCCTGGAGCGCATCGAGCGCGAGACGCAGCGCCTGAGCGGGCTGATCCATCAACTGCTTTTGCTTTCCGAGTTGGAAAGCCGCGCCGCCGTCGAGCCGAAGGAAACGATCGAACTGCGCGAGGTGATCGACGAGGTCGCCTCGGACGCCACGTTTGAAGCCGAGAACGCCGGCCGCGGGGTCCGCGTGGTGGCGCCCTCCGACGGGAGGGCGACGGTGCGCGGGATGCGCCGCCTGGTTTCCAGCGCCGTGGAGAACGTGGTGCGCAACGCCTTGCGCTACACCGCGCGCGGGACGGAGGTGCGCATCGAGTTGATCCCCGGCGCGGATGGCACGGCGACGGTCCGCGTGCGCGATCACGGGCCGGGGGTGCCGGAGGAGGCGCTGGAGCATTTATTCAAGCCTTTCTACCGGGTGTCGGAAGCGCGGGACCGGCAGACAGGCGGGGCGGGCCTGGGCCTGGCGATCGCCGATCGCGCGGTGCATTTCCATGGGGGCTCCATGCGGGCGGTTAACGCTCCCGATGGCGGCCTTTGCGTCGAACTGAATCTGCCGAAGGCGCAGTCGTGATCGGCTCTGCCCAAGAAAATCTTCGCGTGGCTTGCCCGGTTGTGGAAATGGTTTAGCCATGTCCCGCCAATTGCTCTTTTGCGCCCTCGTCTTCGCCTTTGCATTGCCCGCCTTGGCGGCGGATCCAGCAATTTTCAAGGTAGGCGCGTTCACTTTCAAACGTCCCGCGACGTGGGCTTGGGTCCCGGTGAACTCCGCCATGCGCAAGGCTCAACTCCACGTGTCCGACCCGACCGATCCGGCCGCTCCTGGGGCGGACATCACGTTCTTTCACTTCGGCGCCGGCCAGGGCGGCGGAGTCGACGCCAATATCTCGCGTTGGCTGGGCCAGTTTGCCGAGACCGGCGATGCGCTCAAACCGGTGATCGAGAAGGCGGAGGTCAAGGGGACGAAGGTGACGCGGGTGCGGGTGGCGAGCGGCACCTTCAGCAGCGGCATGCCCGGCGGCCCGACTACGCCAATGACCAACTACGGCCTCTACGGCGCGATTTTGGAAAGCCCCGAGGGCGACGTGTTCGTTAAAATGACCGGCCCTGCCGACCTGGTCAATGCCGCCGCGCCAAACTTCGAAGCGATGGTGCAAAGCCCGCTGTAAAGCCAACCCTGGAGGGGGCCCCCCCCCCCGGGGCGCCGCGGGGGGTGTTTAGGGGGGGGGTTTGGGGGGGCCCCCC
>CAXUAZ010000026.1:0-25196 GCA_964249195.1 uncultured Chthoniobacterales bacterium | reverse complement strand
CGCTAGTTGTTGATCGGGCGGGTTGTCCCCCCCCCCCCCGCGCGCCGCCCTGGCCGGCCCCCCCTCCAGGGTTCCAGGAAACACTCATTTTAGCCCCACCTGTTTGCGTCGGAAACACCCGGTCTCGTGCCCGTTGACCATGCCGATGGCCTGCATCATGGCGTAGCAGATGGTGGTGCCGACGAACTTGAACCCGCGTTTGAGCAGGTCCTTGCTGAGCGCATCTGACTCGGCCGAGCGGGTACGGGGTGCGACGTCGATCGGCTCGCTGAGCGACTCCCCGCCGGTGAAGCCCCAGAGGTAGGCGTCGAAGCTGCCGAACTCCTTCTGCACAGCGAGGAACGCCTGGGCATTGGTGATGGCCGAGGCGACTTTGAGCCGGTTGCGGATGATCCCGGCGTCGGCCATGAGCGCCTCGATCTTCGCGGCGTCGTACTTGGCGACTTTCTTGGGGTCGAACCCGTCGAACGCGCGCCGGTAAGCGTGGCGTTTCTTGAGGATGGTCTCCCAACTCAGCCCCGCCTGCGCCCCTTCGAGGATGAGGAACTCGAACAGCGCCCGATCGTCACGCAGCGGTATGCCCCATTCGGCGTCGTGGTAGGCGACGTTGAGTTCAGTGGTCGCCCAACGGCAACGGTGAGGAGCGGCGGCAGGCATGGCAGGTATATAGCTCAAGCTCGGCCGCTTGCGGATCAGAAAAGGAGGTCATCTGGCTTCGGGCCGCCCAGCATCCAAGCATAGACCCGGTCGATCTGTTCCACGACAGAGGTCAACGAGTAGCGCCGCTCAACCAGTTGCCGCCCGGCTTCTCCCATCCTCGTCCGTTCTGCCGGACTGGCGTCCAGCGCTTCGGTCAGCACGTCACGGAGAGAGGTTTCGTCCGTCTCGGCCAGCCAGCCGCAGCCCTCCGCCGGCAGGTTGGTCCAGACGGTGTGAGGCGTAGTAATGACGGGAGTGCCGTGCGCCAGAGCCTCGGCGACCGTGTTGCCGAAGTTCTCGGAGTAACTCGGCAGCACGTAAACCTCCGCGTGCCGGTACAGCCAACTCTTCTGCGCTTCATCGACCGGCCCGATCCATCGGCAGCGACCTCCGAGCCCAAGCTGTTCCACCATCTTCTGACATTCGCTGACGTACTCAGGGTCACCAGCGCCAGCGATCGCCAACTGCCAGTCAGCAAACCGCCCATCCAGCTTAGCCCACGCCTTCAGCAGCAGCTCGATCCCTTTCTTGGAATGAATGCGCGCCAGGAAAAGGACGAACGGTCTCTGCCCTAGCGCGGGAAAGTCGGCAAGAGGCCCCGCGCCGTCGTCGCCTCTAACGTCTAACGCCGAAATGTCGCCCATGTCCACCCCGACGGGAATGACGGCGATGGGGACGCGAAACCCGAGGTCGCGGAGATCCTGCGCCTCCTTCAGGGAATTGACGTGCAGACAGGTCGCGCGGTGCAGGAGGTTGTCCTGGTACCAGAGGCGGGCGAGCCATTTAGTCAGCCCTTTCTGGCTGCGCGCCCACTTTTCGTAGGCGCCCATTAGTTCAACGACATAAGTCCGCTTGCGCCGCCGAGCTTCGACCGCGCCGTAATGCATGGCGCGCAACCACACCCCGTGCAGATGGTAAACATCAGGGCTGGGATCCGCTCTGAGCACCCGCTGCATGGCAGGCGAAACCCCGAGGCGGCTGGGATTCCCCACGGGCGAGACCTGCATGTCGATAGGCGGAGCGAGGCGAAGGGCCGGTGAGGTATGCGGGAACCCTTCCAACACCCGGACGCTCACCTGGTGTCCGCGCGCCACCTGCCCGCGGCAATAATTGGAAAGCGAGAAACAAGGGCCGCCGTGTTCCGGGGAGAAGATCCCTTGGATGTGCGTGATGTGCATCTTGCCTGCATCAGGGCCGCGCTGAAACTCTCGCACTAGAAGAACCCCCACGTTCGAACGCACTCTTCTTCGGGCCTCGGGCAAGCTTGTTAAAGCCCCATAACAGAATAAAACCAAACAAGAATGGATAAATTACAAGCAAAGTAATGTCCCGTCCCATGTTAAAGGTTAGAAGCATACCAATACCGTATAGAAGAAAACGCCCAGGATCATTCCCAAACAGGTCTTGACGCGCAAGGATCGCCACCCACAGCGAGATAATCGCCGCTGCCGCGATTGGACCAAAGAAGCCGCCAAAATTGACAACCCCTTGCCCAATCATCCCGGTCGAAATACTTGCGGCGACTCCCGCTTGTTCGTCGGAATCATCCACACTTTGCCCACGGGCAATTGAGTAGTCGATGCCGATCAACGGCTTGCCATGCCAGATTGCACGCGGAATTGGGTTTGCCAGTTCGGCAAGATAACGTTCTCCCCAATTGGGACGATAAATCCCGCTTACGATGAAAGCGTTCTCCCACGCCAGTTCCTCGAACATATTAAGACCATTGCCGGCTTTCGCGCTTTCCGAATCGTTTTCCGATCGGAGAGCGCTTGCTATGGTACGCTCGCTGCGGTTGGACATGACAAAACTGAACCAGCTGCTAATTATTACGAACGCGGCGCCGAGGACAGCTAATTTCAATATCACTCCACCACGAAGTCGAAATATAACCCAGGCCAAAAGACCAGGCAACATGCTGGCCAGCATTGTATTGCGAGTCCGATCGAAGATGAAATATGGAAACGTTAGTGCACATATAATAAACGCGGGAATACGAGTGCGAGGGTTTCTAGCGGTTGCTGCCAGCACTCCGAAAGCTGCTGCTAGAAAGATTTGAAAATTTGACGCGAGTGAGATTAGCGAGTCAAATCCGGTGCCTATGCGCGCCCGTGACCACGGGTCTGCTTTTTCTCCTAGATACGGCGCGAAAAGACCAATTACGTCGCCTTCCACCCTGAATAGGGCAACTACGTAAAGAAGCAGCCAGGCTAGCACAAGTGCAAAACATACCTTATCGATTCGACGTTGGACGCTCTGAGAGCTTAGGCGATCCGTCCCAAGATACTCTAAAGTCGAGCTTTTACGGTGAAGTACACGCCTATTAATCCGCCGGTGTATCGGTCGAGCAAATATGCCGAAGCTAACAATAAACAGAAGTACCTCCCACCAAGCTAATGATAGAATACGATCTCCAAACGTCACTTGATAATCTAGATAATTGTTGTAGAAGACGTCACCAAAATACCATACAGCTATCGTGGTCAAAACCATGAGAGCTGGGAATCCCCAAGCTTCGTCACGAGCTCTCCAAAAGCGGCGACCAAAGGTAATCAACGCAACCAGAGCTAACCAGAATGACAAGGAAAGCTGCGAGATGGAGTTCATAGTCGTGGCAGCAAAATTACCAGCCTAAAAGCGATTTTGCGAGGGCGGCTTTGAAGCGTTCCACGCCGTTTGAAATTTGATGATTTGCAATGCTGGTAACTGCAGCTGACGACATTGTAGCGAGTTCATCTGCATGGAGGGTAGCGGCTTTGCGCAGAACTCCTGCTAGTGACGATACGTCACTGCTTCGGATGACCCATCCGTTCAGACCTTCGTTGATCAGATCCAATGTTGCGCCAGTGCGGTCTGTCCCGATTACTGGAAGGCCAGCTGCCAATCCCTCAGCCACCACCAACCCCCACCCGTCATGTCGTGAGGGGACGCACAGAAGGTCGGCACGCCTGTAATAATCAGGCAATTCAGACCATGAGCGGAAACCAACGAAGTCCACTTGTGACCGATGGTCTGACAATAGGGACTCTAAACGACCGCGCTCCTCGCCGTCGCCAAGGAAGACCAGTCGTAAATGGGGATATGCATCAGCCAGTTGCTTGAAGGCCATGGCGAGGGTGTCGACTCCTTTCCTCCTTATCAGAGAACCAGAGCACAGGATGACTCGGCTGCGTTCAGGTGGTTTTGGTTCCCTTGCTGCAAATCGACGCAAATCAGAGAAATAGGGAACGTTGCAATATGTTCTCCGGGTGCCGAATTCTCTTCTGTAGCGAGAAAGCGCGAATTCTCCTATTCCCCAAATAGCCGCCCGGCTTCCGTGCAGCGCTCGCAGTGTCCAACGTCGTGCGAGAGGACCTGCCCATGCGAGTGAACTGACGCCCATCCTCTCTCCCCAGAAGCACCACGGCTTTTGAAGTTTCGCACGTGATGACAGCAAATGATGTGCGAAAGCGTCCTGGTAGTATCCGATCACGGCAAAATCGGCGGACCGCAGCCATTTCTCCGCTTCCCGGAGTCGATCAGCATCACCATCAAGAACGAGATGATTATGTTCGAGAGGAAGCTGAACCCACTGGCGTCCTGGTCGTGTTGAATGAAGATAAACGACGCTGAGCTCAACTGCCTTGTCACGGGCCACGGCGTTCATGTACTCCACCTGGTAAGGAGAAGTTTGGTTGGTCACAACCACCACGGATGTTCCGCCAGATAATTGAGCACTCACGGGATAGCAGCCGTTAGATCCGCACGGATTTTTGTGCGGAAGGATTCCCAGGAAAACCGTCCTGCGCATGCGCGCGCGGAAGCCCGCAATGTCGGTGATGCTGGAAGAAAGTGGGCTAGCCGTTCCAGTTGCGCTGTCAATTCATCCACATCTCCAGGCGATACGAGAAAGATGCCGTCGCGCTCGTCTCCCAGGTCCGGTAAGCCGGTGTTCGGAGTCCCGAGAACAGGGCAGCCGTTTGCCAGCGCCTCCAGATACACCTGCCCGAAACCCTCCACCAGAGAAGGCAGTGCCATGAGCGAACTTGAACAGTAAAGGTCCTGCAAGGTCTCCTGCGAAACTCCTGGCAGAAGAGTGACGTGGGGAGTCCGCGCGACTAGGCGGGCGATACCCTCGTCAAGCACCCGACAGACCAAGGTCAGACGGCTGTTCGCGGGCAAAGAGGCACGCCGCCAAGCCAACAGCAGGTGATGAAGCCCTTTCCTCTGTCCACCGGACCCAGCAAACAGCACCTTGAAATCTTCACTGCGCTTCATTTGGGAGGAGGGCGCGGGCCCCAAATCGATCCCGTAAGGCACGACGCGGCATCTCGCCTCCTCCGCCCCTGCCTCCAAAAGCGAGCGTCGTGTAAAGCTGCTAGCGCAAAAAATTAGGTCGGCATGCTGCCAGGCGTCAGCTTCGTGAAAAATTTCCGAGCCGCCGATTGTCGCGCCCGAGAACGACTCGCCCATGTCGGGATGCTTGCCGCGATCGACCGACAGCAGTCTTGTTTCCAAAGCGGGATGAGGATGATATTGGAACATCACCTTTCGCGGAGTGTGCTGGTAGGGCCGGGTGAACGCATCCCAGGCGTAGGGGCTGTACAAAAAGAGATCAGACCGATTCTCTGCCGCCCTTTGGCCAGCCACTTTGGAATAATTCCGGTCCAAGTGGCCGTACGTCGTGACGGGAGCGTACCCGAGCCGGTGGCGCAGATGTTCCAGCACTGTCGTTCCCCATAGGCATTTCACCCGGCTTTCAGGAATCGCCGATTCGCGGCGGGAACAAACTTTCTCCCGCAGGCGAGCCGGAGCGAGCTGCGCCAATGATCGCACCCATGAAAATGCATATCCGTCAGTGATGAATAGATCGAGTTGATCCGACTCCGCCAGAGCAAGCGGGACCTGGTACGAGTCCCGCCGCCCGCGAAACGCACACACGTAGCGGTGCGTCATGTAAGTTCAGAAACCAGCCACCAATTGTTCAAATCACGCGCCTCACGTCCAAGCAAAGGCAAGGGACGCTGATCGACCTGCCGCAGCTGATGTTGGTGGCTGGCGAAATTGCGGATCAACTCTGCAAGGAACCTTTCTTCATGCACCTCGATGACAAACAGATTTGACGGATCAAACCAAGTTTGTGCCCCGGCGACGACCTCCATTTCCGCGCCCTCAACGTCGATCTTCACCAGCGTGTTGTTGCGGTCCGGCGTGTCAAGCGCATCCAGCGTCGTCGTGCCTTCTGATACCTCCTGGCCGACCAGTGCTTGCACGATATCGATTTTGATGCCTGCGGGTCGAAGCTCTGCGACGCTTTCACGAAGCTTCCGCACATGCTGGTCCTGACACTCAAACCCAATTATGCTTCCCTCCTTCCTCAAGCGCCGGAAGGCGGCTGCGCACCCAAAGGTGAAGTAGCCGTCGTTGGCTCCGACATCGAGAACGCGCGTCGTTCTCGCTAGGGCAGCCTCCAACCACGGGTTCAACTCGTGCTCGTAAACTCCGAAAACCTTGCGCAGGGAATCCGAGGGATTCATGACAATCCGCGCTCCGCGGAAGGGGCCGCGGAGCACGGGCGTGGAGACCGGCCTGTTCGGCAGCACACTTTTAAGGAGTTTCGTTATCATCTGGATGAAGGATCCCGTAGGAGGTCGTGTCTTAACCGAGCGATATGGAAGGCAAGTGCGCCGCAATTTGGTCCAGTGGCAATGCACCGCCCTTCTTGAGCTTCCGGCTTAGAAGATAAATCTCTTTCGAGACCGGCTCACGCACACTGACCGAACGGTGACAACCCGACAAGCCTGAAAGCAGCCCAGCGGCCATCCGCCAAGGGTGTTCGGCTTCCGTGGCCGCCGTCTTCAGTCCATTGATCAGAGTTCCGGCCATGTGAAAAGGCAAATACGGCCACGGCACGTTGTGCCAAGCGAATAGAACATCATTCCGACGCCCATAAAAATTCGCGCGCGCCGTCACTCGATTGGGTGATTCATGATGCTCGATGGGATCGGCAAGCCCCAGTCGTGTGACCCAACCCTTTGCCAGCATGCGAAGAGTCAAATCTCCCTCTTCTCCCATATAGAACAACTCTTCCCTGTAACCACCCACCGCCAGAAACACGTCTCGGCGCACTGCGTGAGCTGCCCCGACGAAAGCGTGTTCCACCCAGACGTGAGCGGCGTCTGGGGCGCGCTGTTGCACTTCATGATTCGCCTTGCGAACGTCAACGAAGGGGATGCCCACCGCGCCGACGCGCGGGTAGTCAAACTCCCTGAGGGTCTGCTCCACCGTAAGGGTTGAGCTCAGGATGCTATCATCGTCTAACGCAAAAACAACCGCGGTTCGCGCCAGTTCCACTCCTCGATTGCGTTGAAAAGCCGGGCCGCGGCCCTCGGCGATTCGGTGATAAGCCACTTTGCCGGGGAACCGCTCAGCGACTGCTTCTGCGCTCCCGTCCGTAGATCCATCGTCCAGGACGAGGATCTCTACCGGGACACTCTGTGCGAAAGCTGCGGCAATAGCCTCCAGAAGGATGTCCCGGCGATTGCGCGTGGGGAAAACGATACTGGCGAGAGGCGAATTCAAAATGGCTCCATTCCCTTAACGCGCCTTACCCAGCCGCGACGGAAAATACCAAACAACACACGATCTTTGAGAGACTTCTTGTAACTGCGAAGGGCTCGCAGACTGAAGGCCCATTTTCGGGACGGGATCGAATGCCATGAACGAAACTCTGACAAGGCAGTCTTGTCGAAGACAGAGCGCCATAGCCTGTAGTGAGGATGAACTAGTTCTCCCAAAAAACTCCAGGGCTTGGGGTAGTCCAGGAAATGCACCAAACGCCCGATTTGACCGTAAGGTCGGCGAAGAACCATCCAGCTTGGGCGATGATTTGCAATGCAATTGTACTGGGCGTCCAAATGTCTGGCTCTATTGTGCAGAATGTAGTTGAGGGCTGACTGGTCGTGAAACTGCGTGTGGTTGTTGATCAGATAGCGCAGCGCTCGTTCGGTGTTTTGCTGCGCCCGCCATGCACCAACATCTACAAGCATCACTCCTGCATTAAAGTAGTATGCATCGTCACGGTTGCCCAGTTGCTGCGCGACTGCTCGATCAATTGCGATTGATAATGGAGCCTCAGGCACCCAAGCAACCGAAAAATTCCCTAAATCGAGCGTCCGCAGCGGGGTCACATCCACGTCACAGAGGGTGTCGGCATCAACGTATAGAAAACGATCAACTTCCAAAATTTCTGGAACTAACAACCGGTAGTAGGTTGTTAAACTGCCATTTAGCAGGGGAAAACCCGCGAACCGCGCGGGGTTAACACGGTGCCGTTCGAGCGTGTACGCGTTGCCCGTGCGCTCCAGAGTAACCTTCAGAAAAGCCACTTCAAGATCGGATAGATCATCGCTGAAGAGGTGAAAATGGACAATACCCCCAGTACTCTTATTTACCCGATCCAGCAGGGAGTAAGCGGCAACGTGCAGACCAGGCAACACACGTTGATCGACACACAAGACTACGTGCATCGCGTAAGTTGCAAAAGATGAGAGAATGGCGACCGCGATTCCGGCATTCTTAGAACATGAACTGATTATCCTCACCTACTTTGCAGAAGCCTTTCAACTGGCGAATGCCCAGTAGGTTGGCTACACGCTTTTTGAAAGTCTTGTTAGGAGCATCGTATGATGACAGATTGAAGGGCTTACAGACGTGTCGGTGGTGTTTGGCGGCAAATTTCACCACAGCGCCAACGTCGTCTGTGGTGCAGTCGTCGAACAACACCACACCGCCTTTGCGCAGCAACCGTAGGCAAAAGAAGTAGTCGACGAATACGTGCTCGTACCGGTGGGAGCCGTCAACGTAGATCAAATCAAAGAGCTCTCCCTGCGCAAGCAGGCCTGGTAACGCCAGGGAGGAAAACGTCTCGGTAAAACGAAAATGAGCCGACAGCCCCGTCTGCTCGATAAGCAGGAGGGCGGCGTTGTGCCATTGATCCTTTTGAAAAGGGTCAATGCCGGTGTGATAATAACCCGCTGGGCAGAACTCCTGTAAGCTCGAAAGAATTGTTAAAGCGGAAACGCCAAACGCAAGCCCGATCTCCAAGGTGCGCGCAGGTTTGCGATCACGAATGAGTTCACGCAAAACCCGGAGATTATTCAAGGTGGAACCTGAATGCACCGCCAGCTTCGTCTGACCATCCACAAACACTTCCCCAGAGCGTAAAATATTTTGCAAGGCCTGACAAAAATCAAAGTAGGTCAACGAGTCCATAAGAGATATCATCCTCAAATATTGTGCCGAGGCATAGTCAAACGCGTGTCACCTATTAACTGAAAACCCGCCTGGCGCAACAGATGTTTGTGCTGTGCGTCAGGAAATCTTCGACACAGGCCCGGACTGTTCGGGGTGACCGGCGACAGATGAAGAAGTCGGCGGCTTACGCGGTCCGCGTAGTCGAGGCAGAGCAGGTGAGGGATAAAGAAAGATTCTTTGAGACGCAGAAAAGGGTGGTCACTCCTCAATCCAGTCAAACCGTGTTGAAGACGGTATCGATTGTGCCGATAGACATTAAGCGCTATTTCCCGGCGGGTGCTGGGATGCATCCCGGACAGCAGGTTGGCAACCTCCTCGCCAACTACTTCCAAATACCGGTTCCAATCGTCTGAGCGCCGCTGACTGGTCAGCCCGGAACCGGTAATCTGGTGATGCTCGTGAACGCGGTAAAACACCAGGCAGTCGCTGGTGAAGACGGGCTGTGCTCCGGCCAGGAGGATGCGGACGAAGAATTCGCTGTCTTCGCTCGGCATCAGATCGGTGCGGAACCACCCTGCTCGCTCCACCGCCTCGCGTCGAAAAAGACAGTTCTGGAACACCAGACACCAGGCGCCCATCTGCCATTCCAGCATGGGCTTCCAATCTGGCACTGGCCCGGCTTGAAGCACGGGACCAACGAACTCCAGACGGGCACCAAGAACCTGTGCGCGAACCCAGGGACAATAGGCGAAATCCGCATCCGACCGTTTCAAGGCGGCTAGCTGCACCTCGAGTTTGTTGGTGCTCGCCAAATCGTCGCTATCGAAAAACTGAATGAATTTACCGCTGGCGACCCGCAAACCCGCATTGCGTGCCGCGCCAGGCCCGAGATTCTCTTGACGGATCAGCGAGACTGCCCCGCCAAAGGATTGTACAACATCTCCGGAACCGTCGGTCGAACCGTCATCCACTACAATTATTTCCCGCGGTGGAGAAGTCTGACTGAGCAGGCAGCGCAAGGTGTCGCCCACCAATGCAGCGCGGTTGTAACACGGTATAATGACACTGACGGATGAATCTTCCATCGCTTGCGCCCCCTGTTCAGCTGTTATCCATGAGGAACTGTCCCGATCGTTTTAGCAACTTACGCAGTGCGGAAGGCAGCAATTTGAGTGTCCAGCGAATCACTCGCTGAATCACCCGCTTGGCGCTCAGCAGGGCACCCGTTTCCACAGGTTGGCTTGGGGGCAGCTCGGCGAAAGCACAAGGCAGCAAGCGCACCGTCTCGAAGCCGTTTCTAAGAAGCCGTGCGCGATACGCGTCGAAGAGGCCGCGCGGCTCAGAACCTCCGGGGAATGGCGTGTTGTAGCGGCTGACCATAATATCTGGTCGATTCGGATCAAAGCTGCTGAAGTGGTAGAAGACAACCCGCTCGCGACCATTTACGTAGTAGCGACCATCGTTGCAAGTAAGCTGGCGCTCGTAAGCATTCCAGTAACAAACATTGTACCCCAAACCTTTCTCCACCCACGCATCATCGAAGAAGTGTGGAGCGAGTACCATCCAGATCTGATCCACAAATAGGTTTAGGTCCGTGCGGTAGTAACAGTACTCCTCCAACCGCCGCTGCCACCAACGCAGAAATTCGAGGAGACGTCCCTTCCGCGAAGTGCCGAGAAAGCCCAAATTGTAGACCCCTGTTTTGAGCATGTCCAACTGCATCGTCACGGCGGCAGGCAGGTCGCTAGGGGTAACGCAATGCGGCGTAAGTACGAGAAGGTGCGTGGAGAGTCGTTCCAACACTTGAGCAAAACTTCCCATGACGAGGATGTCAGGATCGAGATAGATAACTTCGTTCACACTCGCGTCACGGTAGAGATGCTCAATGTAAAAGGGTTTGACCGCCGTGTTAAGCTCCACGATGTTGTATTTGGCGGCCATTGTCCCGAAGGCGGGGATTGCGAGTTCTTCAACCGGCAGCAATAAGTGGGGCATGCAATATGTCGGAAGCAAAGCGGCGGGAATCCGATCAACCAATCCGATAACCGTCTGTGCTTCGGGATGGTACTCACGAGTTGAGTCCATGAGCGTTTTCGCCTGCGCAAGATAATTTGCGGAACAGATCGTCAGAAAGGCCGTCATATCAATGCAGGGCTACCGAATGGGTTAGCTCCATAGGCCAGGCAGAACCTGCTGCTATTTGCAATGGCCTGTCACCAAGGTCTGATGTGGGTGGACCGATCACGGCGTAAAGGCGGAATCAAGTTTCGAGCGGTTTCCGAGCTTGAATAATAAGTTGAACGGCGAACAGGTTAGGCTTCCATGCTGTTAAAGCGCGAAGTAATCGCGTTCTGTTGACCAGCGTCAAGCTGCGAAATGGATTGCGCCTTGAGTAATCAGGCAAACTCGGCATAACTGTATAGCTTTCAAAGGTAATTTGAAGATTCAGCCGCTCAAAAAAATCACGCAACGATTTTTTGGTGAACCAACGCAGGTGCGTCGCGTCCATGATCCCACAATCCTCGTAGCGGATTATGCCGCGTAAAAGATCAAGCCGCGAGAAAATGTGTGCAGCGTTTGGCACGGAAACCAAAAATGAACCACCGGGTTTTAGGGCGGATGTCGCTAGCGTGACAATTTTGGCTGGATTTGGCAGATGCTCAAGAACGTCGGCGAAGACCACGAAATCGTAAGGCCCGCGCGTAGAAAGCATTTCTAAAGACAGATACTCGTTTAGTACTTCTAATCCTTTACTGCGTGCGCGCTGCGCCCGGCAAGGATCAGGTTCAATCCCCGTGATTGTAGCACCTGTGACGTCTCGTAAAATCTCCGTAATGGCACCAGTGCCACAGCCTACATCTAAGACACGGGCGCCTGGAAATATTCGACTTGCCAACCTCATGGCAGTATCATCCATCTCCCTGGAAGCATCGTCGTACCGGATTGAATCCGGCGCGACGTCCAGAAAGCCATAAGCGTTGTCATCGGGTGAGATCATAGACGTAGGAATTACTTCTCTGATGCAAGTCCTGCCCATTCTCCCCGAGTAAAATCGAAGGTCTTGATTGCTCGTGCTGGAACACCGGCGAGCATTGTAAATGGAGGAAAAGACCTTGTTACCACCGAATGAGCACCGACAACACAGGATTCGCCCAAAGTCACTCCAGGCGTTATCGTGACCCTATAACCGATAAAGCAATTGCGGCCCACTCGGACAGGAGATTTGGAGGTTAGTGGCTGCGTTGTCGGCGATCCAAATCGAGGATCGTAACCATGAGTGTGGTCGGAGGCGTAAAAATAGTCGCTAATCATCGAACCGCTCTCAATAACAATGCTGTTGATAACGGTTATGCAGGCGAAAGAGCCGATATACACCTGGTCCTGAATTTCGAGTTTGGGCGGCGCGTCATGAGTATATGGCATTTGGTTTGGGAAAGCTCCTAGCCATGAGCCCTCTCTGACGTTTGTGTGATCACCAAGAGAGATGTATTTAGCGCCCTCCAAGAGTCGGGGTCGATGAAGTTTTGTCTGGATGCCGCATCGAACTTTGTACTGCATCCGGTTTTGGATTAGTCTATGCCTAAGCAATTTCATCCTCGCCAAGAGAGAATATAACAGGCTCATTTATTATGCCTTTCCACTTATCGTCGAGAACAGTGCGATCACAAGGAAGAACCGTTAATGGTGGATCGACGACTAACTGATCTAGCATTGTGAGGCCGTTATCAGCCAAAGCGATATCCACTTTGTAAAGGCCGGCTCTAAGGACTAATTGCACGGACGCGTGAATGCTATTGATGCCAATTTTTAACGGGAAAAACTTGCCGTCGTTATCTAGGCTGTTTGCGGAGATGAGAATCTGCCCGTCTAGTGATCTGATGATGAAACCAACCTGTGCCTCGGGAATCACATGTGGGCTGTGAATCTTTAGAGTGAACGTTGCTTGTTGCCGGCTTAGGCAAGCATGGGATCCCTGAGATTTGGTAGCAACTAGTGCCCAAGACAATATCTGTGGTTGCTTGGAAGACAGTTCCAGCTTGTCAGGAAGAATCGTGGTTCTTTCTGACATGTACCTTTCAATCACATGCTCAACCGTACCTGTTGTAACAAGCTTCCCCGCGTTTAGGAAAACACCTTGATTGCACAGACGTTGAACGGAAGGAAGATGATGGCTTACGAAGAGCACAGTGCGTCCTCCCTTCGCTACGACTTCCATCTTCCCCAAACACTTCTTCTGAAACTCCGCGTCACCAACCGCCAGCACCTCGTCGACAATCAATATTTCCGGCTCTAGGTGAGCCGCCACCGCAAACGCCAGCCGCACATACATCCCACTGCTGTAACGCTTGACGGGCGTGTCTAGAAATTTCTCCACCTCGGCAAAAGCCACGATCTCGTCGAACTTCGCTTTGATTTCTGACCGATGCATCCCGAGGATCGCGCCATTCAAGAAGATATTCTCTCGTCCCGTGAGTTCGGGGTGAAAGCCTGTGCCGACCTCCAGAAGGCTCGCAACCCGCCCTTTGATCCGTATGCGGCCTTCGGTTGGTTCCGTAATGCGGCTCAGAATCTTGAGCAGAGTCGATTTGCCGGCGCCGTTGCGCCCGATGATCCCCAGCACCTCTCCCTGCTTAACCTCAAACGAGACATCCTTTAGCGCCCAAAAGTCAGTTGCTGCGGGTGTCTTCGAAGGTTTTTCTAACCGCAACAACGATTTGGCCTTTCGGGAGATAACGTCGCGCAACGCGGTGTAACGCTCATCCGATCGGCTGCCCAGCGTGTAGCGCTTTCCTAATCCTTCGACGGATATGACAGTGTCTGAGCTCAATGATTTGATCCTAAATGACATCCGCAAAGGTCCGCTCCATCTTGCGGAAGTACCAGACACCAAGCCAGAGGAAGAAAGCCGTCAACGCGGCGGATGTCGCCAAACCTGGCCAATAAAGTGGCTCCGTTTCGCCGCCGATCGCCCAGCGGAAACCATCGATGACGCCTACGATGGGATTAATGGAGTACAGCGCGCGGGAGATGTGCAAACGCTCGGCCAGCACCGCGCTGGAAAATCCGACGGGCGACACGTACAGCCCGAATTGAACGATGAACGGGATTACATACCGGAAATCGCGGAATTTCACATTCAGCGCCGTGATGTAAAGACCCGGCCCAAGCGCTGCAAGGAATGCCCACAGTGTCCAAATTGGCAGCGTCAGGAACTGCCAACCCGGCATGAAGCGGTACCACGCCATCAGCGCGAGCAGGATCGCGAAGGAGATCACGAAATCCACCAGACTAGTAATCACAGCGCTTGCGGGGACGATCAGACGCGGAAAGTAGACCTTGGAAATGAGATTCGCGTTGCCGATGAGGCTGTTGCTTGCCTCTGCAAGCGAGGTGGCAAAGAACTGCCAGGGCAGCAGCGCCGCAAAGACAAGGATTGCGTACGGAATGGTCGAGGTCAGCCCAGCAACCTTGCTGTAGATCACCGTGAAAACCAGCATGGTCAGCAACGGACGGATGAGCGCCCAGAGGATCCCGATGACCGTCTGCTTGTAACGCACCAGGATGTCGCGCCACGCCAGGAAGTAGAACAGTTCTCGGTAACGCCACAAGTCGCGCCAGTACTGACTCTCTGCCCGCCCCGCCTCGATGATTAGCTCCGGGACTTCAACCGCCGCGGAATGGCTCATCGCGAAAACCTCAGCGCCCCGGGGAGTTCAACCAGGGCTGCGCTGCACGTGAAGCGATCAGGCAAGGCAGACACGTTCACGGTGTAGACGTGGGCGGGGCGCTCGGAGGTGAGGGCGTCTGCGTGCCACCGGCAGGATCTGATCGGTCGCGGGGTGGGTAGGTGTCCAACAGGAAGCGGGCTCTCGCGGCTTCGGCGCCGGGCTTGTTGGCGGGGTATTCCAGGCGGGCGGCGTTTTGGATCCGCAGCGTGTCCGCGTACACGGCGTTGGCGGCGACGTTCTTGCTGGCGGTCAGGCCTTTGCGGTCCTCCAAGGCTTCGTCCTGGTCAAGGCTAACGCCGGAGAGTTCCTCGATGGCGGCATCCAGCGCGGTGGTGTCGGCGGCCAGCCAGCCTTGGTTTTCAGCGCGGCGGCGTTGGCGGGGCTCCTGGCAGGAGGCGAGGACGATCTTGGCGCGGGATAGTTCGGCTTCGAGCGTGTTGGGCTCTGAGATGCCAACCTGAAAATCACTGTGGAGTTTTACCGAATCAGTGGGAAATGCCAGCTTCGCGCTGCGGCGGGCGCCAGCCAGGAGGCGTTCCATTTCATCGAAAGCAGCATTTTGGCCGGTGGTAAGGGTGCCGGCATGGCCGGTTTTGAGCTTCTGGGTGGCGTCGCCCGTGTCCAGAGCGGCCAGATTGGCGGCGAAACGGGTGGTGAAATTGCTGGTGGCCGTGTCAGCGGGAGCGTCAAGGCGCGCTGCCATCGCAGTGCCGTAATCAGGATCAACGAGCGCGTCGTGCAGACGCCGTGCCGCGCCGATGAGGGCGGAAAGCGAGAAGTTGAATTTGCGTGAAGCCATAGGCGATTCCCTGGTTCCCGACGGCTTTTGTCGGCAACGGCGACTTGGTTACCAACGAGGCTTTGGGATGTCACGCTAATATTTCGTAGAAGATTCGTGCCCGATTGCTGGTGAAGTGGAACATCGGAGGCAAGTGCGCGCACAAGCACAGCTGGGGCCGCCAAGGAGGGCGAAATCTAATGCTCAGGGGGCGTGAAGAGACAGATCAACGGACGCTACGGAGGGCATCTCTCTAAGGGCAAAGTGGTTGCGATCTATGAACCAACGGGTGCGAAGAGCGGAGGAACGCCTGCGGCAAGCGCTTCGGTCGTCGCGGACGATGGATGCGGCGCAGAGGAGAACCGGTAAGGTGCAGCGTACCTCCGGGAATTGGTTGCGAAAAACGGCGAGACGATGGCGGCGTTCATAGAAGAAGCCGCGGCAGATTGTGACGACGCGGCGAACAGCAGATAGCCGGCGGAGAGCAACCGACGACACGTTACAAGGGTTGCAGCGCCGCGATCGGAGCCGGTCAGAGGAAATCTTTCCCTTCCGGGTTGACGCAAATGCGGACTCCGGCTAAAGAAGTGATCCGATGCGCCAGCAAGGGCGGATCATGCAGACGCACCCGTAGCTCAATTGGATAGAGCATCTGACTACGGATCAGAAGGTTTGAAGTTCGAGTCTTCACGGGTGCACGCCTTAGGTTGAGGCACTTACGCGGTTTCCTAATGGGCGAAGAAGGATCATTGTATCCCCCTTTTGTACCCCGTAGCGCGAAAGACGGGTACATTTGACCATTCTGCTCGTGTAACGGCTCACCGGCGCGCCCCTGTTGCACTGATCAAGTCGCGCTATCAGAGCGGCTACGACGAACCTCTGAATTCCGTGTGGCCCCAAGCGATGCTGGGTGCCAGAACGACTCAATTGCCTTCGCGCAACCTTGATCTGGTCGTTCTTGCGGTAGGGCCGCGAACGCGTCTGCCGGATGCCTCGCGCCTTCAAGTGCCCGTACAAATGGTGGTTTAAGAGCTCGCCCCCGCCGTTCCTCGCCAGGAGCCGATGTCCATCACCAACCGCATCGTTTCCGGGATCCTCGGGCCACGGTCCACCAGATCTCCGACGAACACCGCCTTACGTCCCTCCAGCGGCACGAAGCAACCCGGCCCCCCAGGCGTGTAGCCGAGCTTGACCAGCAGTTCGCACAGCTCATCAAAGCAGTCGTGCACGTCGTCAATCAGATCGAACGGTCCACGATCGTCCCGGCGGTTGTTCCACAACGGCTGACGGATGATCGTCGCGGCGTCCACCTCTTCCACGCTACGCAGGGTGAACACGTGCCGGAATCCTTCCTTGCCCAACCCACGCCGGGAGCGGTGAAGCTGCGAGCTTTGCTGGCGGACGACATGCGGGCCGAAGTCCCGCTCGGGCCAGTCCTTGTTTCGCTCGTGACACACTTTTCCGAGGAGATCGAACACGATGGCGACTGGCAGACAATGAAACTGCCGGGCTAGTTGTTCTCGTCGTCGCTGACCAGCCCGCGACACTCGTCAGAGGAAAGCGTCTCGGTGGGTGCCAGAGTCCCAGCGAGATCGGCGGCAGCAGGAGGCCACTGCGGCCAGCGCGCCGATAGGTCGTGGATTCGTAGCGGGATGCAACGGGCTGGTAAGTCATCCAGACACCAAGATCGCGCAAAGCCACGACGGCAAGGCCGACCCAACCGAAATTGACCCGTGCTGATTCGTTCGATGCGATGAGTGCCTTGCTTTGCCTGTGCGCTAGCCGTTCGTTGATCCCGCGGTGGTGCCCACCCGTGATGCGATCACTGATGTCACGGCTCCGAGGCCCGCAACCGGGCAAACGCACGCCCGTTGGCACCGGGGGGCACTGTCACCGTCACGGGAGAGCCGCCGCTGCCCAAGGTGGCTGCGCCGAGGGGAGTTCCCTGCCAAATGTTCGCGGAAAGGTCATCGCAGTTTTCGACCGTGAAAACCAAGCCGTCCGCGACGGCGTCGGGGTTGGGCGTGAAGGTGAACAACAGATTGCCGCCTTGCCTCTGGATAGACCCCGGTGGCGTCGCGGGTTTGGTCGGGTCGAGGCCGGTGGCGAACTTGATGATGTTTGGAATATCGTCACCGAGCGGGGCAGCCTGATCCGCGCCGGGGCCAGTGGTCGATGTGCTGCCGGGGAAATATTTCTGCCGCCAAGTGTCGAAGTTGTTCGCGGCGGTTACGAAGGACCGACCGGCGCCGGAGGTGGTGAGGCCGCTTTTGACGGCCTCGACATCGAAGACGTAGGAAGTGTCGGGGTTCAGGCCCGTGATCGTGACGCTCACCGGCGTGTCGGTATTGCCGGACACGGTAGCGGGCGTGGCGTTGACGCGCGTCAGGTGCGCGCCATCCACGCCGTAGTAAAAGTCCACGCTCACGCTCCCGCCGTTCGCGTTGACAACGCCGCTCAGGGTCGCGCCGGTGCGGGTGATGTTCGTCGCGGCGGAGGAAGTGACCGCCGGAAGCACGACCCCGGTGCCGGTCAGGTTGATGTCGAACGAGCTTTTCGCGCCCGGCGCGTTGCTGGTGACGTGCAGGATGGCGGTCCTGGTTCCCGACGCGGTGGGTTTGAACCGCACCGCCAGCCCGGTCGTGCCCGACGCCAGTTGATTGGGCAGAGCGTTGTCCATGCTGTAATCCGCGGCATTGGTCCCGGTGATGTTCGCGGCCAGCGGTGTCAGCGTGGCCGAGCCGGTGTTTCTGACCGTGAACGTGAGGACCGCGCCGATGCTGGGATTCACCGGCACGTTTCCAAACGAAACGGTGGAAACGCCATCGGTCAGCGGCGTGCCGGCGGGTTGCTCGACGGAGATGTCTGCGATCACCACCTGGAAGCTCAGGCTCTTGGTGGCGGTGGATTGCGTGCCCGAAACCTGGAACACGATGTAGTAATTGCCCGCCGTGGTCGCGGCCCCATTGAAGGTAGTCGGGACCGTGAACGTTCCCTTTGAGATGCTGCCGGAGGTGGAGTTGCCGGGAAGAAGTGCCTGGATCGTGCCGAGCGAAACGGCGCTCGGCGAGGAGACGACGTTCGAGGTCGTCGAAAAATAGACGTAAACCGTGTAGGTATGGTCGTGCGTGGCGTCGTAACGAGTGCCGCTGACCTCGGCATCGACCGTGAAGGATTGGCCGGGCATGAACGGCGGCGTGCTATCGAGCCCGCAACTCAAAACGGGATCGATTAGTTGCGCCCGCAGCAGCGTCGAACTAGCGAGAAGAACCAAGGCGACGAGTATTAGCTTCATGTAAGAAAGCCTCGTTCGAGAATATATCACGAACGGCGCGCGCCGCAAACGCACCGGAGAGCGCGTTGACCGAGATCTGAGCAGGCAAACGGTCCTCGCCTATTCGTCGAGCCGGAAAAGATTTTTCCCCTCCGCCGTGCGTCGTCCGATCAGAGGAATGATCCCGCGGAAGCCACGGAACGCCACGTGCGCGCGAACCGTCAGTCCCGCGCGCAACGCATCCAAACTCGCCGGAAAATCGACGCTCAGATGCAGCGGATGATCCAGCCTCAACTCGTGCTCCTCGCTCGGCGCGCGGAAATTCCAGATCACGCGGTTGCTGAACTTCGTGCCGATTACTTCCGGGAAAACCACGGTGTACTTCATCTCCCGCTCGCCGCCCAAGCTCACCTTGACGGCCGTGCCCGGAATCCCCGCCTCGACCGATGGGGAAATCTTGTCGGTGAATTCCACCGGCTGCGACCCTTCCCTCTCCGGGGTGATGGCCTGCACCGTCGCGCCCGGACTGTACTGGAGGTCAATGAGCAGCGACGCCCACACGAACCGGCAAGCCGCATCCGCCGCCCCGGCGAGGCGCAGTCCCGTTTCGCTGACCCACCCGCCACCGGGCACGCGCCGCCGACTGGCCGTGGTTTTGGAAACCTCCAGATCGTTACGGCGAGCGAGGAGCTTCAGATCGTCGCTCAGGTCCAGTTCGTTGCCGCGTCCCTGGGAAAGGGTGTCCAAGGCGTCCTGATCGATCTCGAGCGCCCCCTTGAAAAGCTCGCTCGCGGATGGGTTTGATGGGTTCGGTTCCATGATCGTGCGGAAAGTTGTATCTACTTCCAGTCCCCTTGTAAAACGAACGGTGCCCAGTCCGCCAACGCCGGGTAGCGGCTCCGAACCTCGCGGATTGCCAGACGCCATGCCTCGGCCTTGCTCATGCGCTCCACGCCGTAGACCAATTCATAAAAGCGTTCCATCAGCAACTCCGTCGGACGTTCCTGCGCTTCCCATTGACTGGTCAACACGGAGGATGCGCCCGCGTAGAGCAGCGCCGGGGTCAACCCAAGCGCCTCGTCTCCGGGACGCCAGCGGCTGCGCGCCGTCCGGCAGCCGCTCAAGGTCACCAGATCGGCGCGCAACCGCACCCGCATGAAGTCCAGCGCCGTCATCCGTTCGCCGCCAGCCAAGATGATCGCGCTCTCCCAACCCGTCGCCGCCTCCACGGCATGACCCACGAAATGCAAGACCGTGGCATCGGGCAGCGAACGGACGACGTTTTCGCGCGTCACGTCCGCGTCCAGGATCGGCCCCCCGTCCACGTGCAGCCACGGCTGGCCGGCCACGAAGCGCGCTTCCTCCACCGCTTGCGGCAAAGGCGGCAGCAAACCGGCGGGCAGCGAACAGCCAAACACCGCCGCCCCCACCGGGCCGACACCGCCGGGGTGACCGCGCTCGCGTTCGATGCAGGAAAGAAACACGGCCGCGCTGGGCGCATGGAACACCGCGTTGCGCTCGGCCAGCGGAATCCCGTCAAGGTTCAGCGCGTGCAGCGGCAGTCCGTGCAGCGGACCGTGCGGAACCAGGCAAAGGATATCTCCGGGTTCGGTCCACCTTGCCAACGGCGCGACCAGCCCCGCAAAGCCGTCGCGCCACGCCGTGTCGCCGCCGGCATCCTCCAGGAAGCCTCGCAGGTTCGACAACGGACTGCCGGAATTTCCGAAACAAGGTTCCGCGAAATTCAGCAAATCCTTCGGCGCAACCTCAACGGCAGCGACGCGCGGCTCTTCCCAGTCGCCCCGGCTCACCAGCATGTGAATGCGTTGGAGCGGGTCCGTCGCAAACGGCCAGACGAAATGCGCCATCACCACCGGCCGCCCGCGCGCTTCGGGCCGCGCACTCTCGCGCTGCAACGCCCGCCGCAGGTCCGGCCACCCGACCGGACGGCCCAACCGCAGAGTGGCATAAGCGGAGGTCTCCGGGCGGGCGGTCATCGCCTCCCAGACGTGTTCGAGTTCCTGGTTCAACTCCAGCAACCGCCGGGCGTCGGCAGCCTGCTCAAGCGTGAGCGCCGGGTGGGGAAACCCGGAATCTTTTTCCCGGAGCACCTGCGCGCGGACGGCGAGTTGCACCTGCTCTTGTTCAAGGGATTGCTCCCTGGCCACCAGGGCGGGGTCGGCGTCCGGCGGCGCTTTGAAGACCATCGAGGTCTCCGCCATCGAGTCCAGCAGCGCCCTCGCCTTCATGCGTTCCAGCCACAACAGGGCTCGGTCCGGCTGGGGACACATCCGCAGGTGCAGACGCAGGCCCAGGTCGTAAACCCTCTGCTGCTCCCGCGCGAAGTTCTCCCGGCTGGCCTGCGCCGTGAGCATTTCCGCTTCCCGCCTGCCGCCGCGCATGCGTTCCAGCAGGACGGCCGCTTCTTCGAGGAACGCCGCCGCCGCCTCGTGGCAAGCCGCGCGTTGCCCGGCGTCAACCAGTCGACCCTCTTCCACCATCGCCGCGCCGTGCAGGTAAAGCATGCGCACCTCCTCGCTCCGCAATCCCTGACGGGCAAAAAGCTCGCGCGCCTCGCCGAACTTCCTTTGCGCCTCGCGCCACAACGCCCGGTCGCCCCCCTGCCTCGCCGCCCGGAAAAGCACCAGCCCCTGCTGCCCCAGGGGGAACGCCAGATCGGCCACGCGCCCGGTCGCGCGGAAGTTATCCTCGGCCTCAGAAAGAAAATGGCCGCAGGCGAGATAATCCTCCCGCAGCAGCGCCGTTTGCCCGCGCCGTTGGGCCAGATTACCTTTGGCCACGAGCGATTCGAGATCACGGCTGTCCGCCAGCAGACGCCCGGCTTGCGCATAGAGTTGCTCCGCTTCTTCCGGTGAACCCGCCATGCTCCCATCGGCCTGCGGCTGGCCGAGGAACTGCGCCAGGTTCATCAATTTCATCGCAGCGCCGGAGAACAATCCACAGACCTCGTCGTTGCGGGCGGCCTCCGTCCAGAGCCTGCGGATTTCGCTCGCCGCCCCCCGCGCCATGCCCAGATGAAACAGGGCGTCGCCGAGCAGGACGCACGGGGCTGCCGGACGCAGGACGTTGACAGCGCGTTCCGCCTGCCGGGCCGCTTCGGCGGTGTCCCCGCTGCCGAGGAGGGCGCTGGCCTGTTGGAGAAGCAAACCTGCCTCCTGCCCCGGCGTGGTCGCGGCCCGCATGGCGGCAGCGGCTGTCTGGCGGGCAGTGGCGAACTCGGCTTGCACGTAGGCATGGTTGGCCGCCGCGACCGCGTCCGTGGGCAGCGTGAGGTCGCTTTCGATGGACTGCGCGCGCAACAGCTTCACTTGCGCGTTCGCGGCGGCGGCGGTTTCGCCCGCCCTCAAATGCCACAGGTGCAGGTCGCGCCACACCCCGTTGGCCATGCCCGCGTCTCCTACCGCTTCCCACCGCTCAGCTGCGGTCGTCAGCAGCGGCACGCCATCCCCGGCGCCGTAGCGCAGCAGCGTGCGTCCCAACGCCGCCTGCACCGGGGCATCGCCCCCGGCAAAGCCTGCGTCGAGGTAGAGTTCCGAGGTTCTCTGAAAAGCCGGCCACTCATCCACCCCGTTCCACGGTTGACCCTGGCTGAACGCCGTTTCCAGCGCGAGGTTCGCCAACGCCAGTGCGGCGCGTGCCGAACCGACCGCGTCGGCACGGGCACCCGCCGTTTCCCGCGCCGTTTTCCACAGGGGCACCGCTTCCTCCGGGCGTGGAGGCGGGCCGGCCTGGGTGATCTCCGCGAACATCGCAAGTTCGTCCCACGCTTCTTCGGGCCGTTGCGCTTCCTCGAACAACGCGTGGGCCTCTTCCAAGAACCTCTTGGCCTCGTTCAATCCCGCAATCGAGCGCACCTGTAGCGTGACCTCGGCGGTCGAGCGCCGGGCGTCGAACATGCGCGCGTAGGCGCGCCAGAGCGGTCGCGCCGTGGCAGGCATCGCCGCTGCCAGCCGCCGCACCGCATCGAGGCTCCCGATTGAGGGTTGGGCGAGCATTTCCGCAGCCGCCGCGGCCACGCGGAGAATGAGGAGGTCATCCTGATCCCCGACGTTCCGCGCCGCAGCGTTGGCGGAGACGGCCGCCGTCCGAAACCGCGCTGCGCTCATGAGGCAGCGGGCACCCAACACGCGCGCTTCCACGTAATCCTCCGCCGTTGACGCTACCCCGGACACCCGCGAGAGCGCCGCATCAAAATGCTTCGTCCGCAGAAGATGGCGCACACGTTCAAGAACGGGAGAGTTTCTCATCTGCTAGATATGAATTCCAATCTTTGGAGAGATCAAGCCAGCGCACGACCAGGGGTCGCGCAAATCATCTCCAAGTTCACAACCGATGGTAACGAAAATCGCTAAAAACGCACTTGGCCGGGACCATTCGCCGCCAACGCCGGGCGCGCTGCCTGATATCCTCCTCACTGCGCGTTGTGATTGAAACTCGATGTGTCAAATTCCGCCAACAGGCTTTTCCATTTCCGCCCGTCTGCGCTGACGAGCATTTCCACGCGGTTTCTTCGGTTTACGATTCTCAGCTACGCCGTTCCCAGTGGCCACTCGCGGATCATCGGCCTCTGCTGGGGCAAATGCACGTTGATCTGCCCGGCTTTGAGTTCGACCAGCGCCGCCACGCTTGGTTTATATTCCAGGCCCAACGCGGCACAGATCTGGTCTTCGATCCCGGTGTCGACTCGCACCGCGTAGCTCTCATCGCGCGCCGTGATGGTGAGCGGCGAACTTTCCGCGTAGACATTCCCCTTCGCCCGGACGACCAACGCGCCATCGTCCCGAAAATCGTCCGTTATTTGACCCGAGGGTGCTCCCTCTGAGCGAAAAGCAGTGCGAGCAGCGCAACTGTGCCAAAAGCTCATCTCACAGATCGACGTGCCAAAACGGCGGGTCGAGATGAGTTCGTGACACATTTGACGTTGCGTTTGATCCTGGACGCTTTCAAAGCACGCGCCGGGGTTCCATCAGTTCAAGCATTTTGGAATTGATGTTCCTGATCTGCTCCCGAAAAGCTCGACGGCACAGGGTACGTGGCAGGGGGAAGCAAGCGGTCATTCTACTATGCTGACATCTGTTTGGCGGCGCTGGATGTAAACCTTACCATGGCGCTGGTGGCGGACGACGAGAATGTAAGAGGGACTTTCCATACGACTTCAAAACGGAAGTCGAATAGGCGAAAAGGCGGTTTACTAGTCTTAGACGGTATCGCGCGGCACGTGGATCTGGTGACCCAACACCCATCAGTGCAGTACCCAACAAGTCGGCTGTGAACGATCTCACCGGCAGCCTTTTTAGGAGCAGTCCGCGCGCTAGGAGTGTTTCGGAGGTGCCTGCTTTCAATCACTTCACATGCTAAAACGAGAGATCTTGTATGCTTTGCCGGGGACAGAAACTTTCTTGAAAGACGCTATCCGCCTCGCCTCTTGCCAGTCCCCTAGAAGGCCTGTCAGAAAGGCGGATGATTACGACCCTAAAGGACGCGAAGGAGCTTTTTCTCAACGATTGCCGCTACCGACGCAAACTCAGCGAGCACACTCTCAAAGCTTATCAACTTGATCTGCATGCCTTGGCCAGGTTTGTGGCGGCGTCGTATACAGACGATAATCTGAGCCGAATCGACCGCGCCTGCATCAACGGTTATCTCAACGGTCTTAGCCACTGCAAGGCGCGAACGGTCCGGCGAAAACTCGCTGCGATTAAATCCTTGTTCGCGTTTCTCGTGCGCGAGGGACTTCGGCGCGAAAATCCGTCTCAACAAATGCGGTTGGATGTTCGGACGGGACGGAGTCTTCCTCGAACGGTGAGCGCGACCGTCTTGCAGACGTTTTTCGAGCACCTCTATGCACGCGGTCGCCGGTTGGCGAGCTGCGGCGGTCAGCGGGCGCGGCGCATTATCCAGGAGATTGCGGTGTTTGAACTCATGTTCGCTTCGGGTATGCGGGTTTCGGAACTCTCCCATCTTCAGATCGGGTCGCTCGATCTAGAACGCGGGGTGGTCCTCGTGATAGGCAAGGGCAACAAAGAGCGCCTGATCTCGATCTGTGACGAAGAGGTGCATACGATTCTGCGCAGGCACCAGCAAATCCGGCGGCAGGCAGCTGACCCCGGAGATCCGCTCTTCGTCAACCGGGCGGGAAAACGTCTTTCCGAGCAGTCTATCCGTTTTGCATTGCATGGGTACGCCCGAAGCGCTGGCATCGGAAAAATCACTCCCCATGTTTTTCGTCACACCGTGGCCACGATGCTCCTCGAACAGGGGGTAGACCTCAGGTTCATCCAAGCCTTCCTTGGCCATAGTTCCATTACCACCACGACGATCTACGTCCACGTTTCGGAAAAATCCCAACGCGAAATCCTCCAGACTCGCCATCCCCGACGCTTTCTTGGCTCTTGGCGGCTCGAAGATGCAGGATAACTGAAGATTATGCGGCGATTGGAGCATGCCACGGGGCAACAAC
>CAXUAZ010000025.1:0-26824 GCA_964249195.1 uncultured Chthoniobacterales bacterium | reverse complement strand
CCCTTGAAAACTCCAGCCTTCGTGCGGTCGTTGACCGCTTTCAACCTCACCCTTTGTCTTGTCGGCGGCGCCCTGGCCGCAGAGAAGCCGTCGCTGCCGACCAGCGCGCCCTTCGGTAAAACCACCGACGGCGCGCCCGTGGAACTTTATACCCTCCATAACGCCAACGGCTGCCAAGCCACGATTTCCACCTATGGCGGGACCGTCACCTCGTTGATCGTCCCCGATCGCGACGGCAAGATGGGCGACGTGGTGCTCGGCTTCGACCGCGTGGAAGGCTATACGTCGCCGGCGTTCCTCAAGAACAGCCCCTACTTTGGCGCGTTGATCGGCCGGTACGGAAACCGGATCGCCAAGGGGAAATTCACCCTTGAAGGCAAGCCGTACACGTTGGCGACCAATAACGACCTTAACCACCTCCACGGCGGCAAGCGCGGCTTCGACAAACGTGTCTGGGACGCCCGGCCGCTGGTCACCGCGGCCGGCGAGACCCTGGAACTGCATTACGTGAGCCACGACGGCGAGGAAGGTTATCCCGGCACGCTCACCGTGAAGGCGGTCTACACGTTGACCGACAAAAACGCGCTGGAACTCGTCTACGAGGCGACGACCGACAAGCCGACGGTGCTCAACCTCACGCAGCACTCGTACTTCAACCTGCACGGCGCGGGCAACGGCGACATCCTCGATCACCAGTTGATGATCAACGCCGACAAGTTCACCCCGATCGATGCGACATCGATCCCGGAAGGGCCGCTGCGCGACGTGGCGGGGACGCCGTTCGACTTCCGCCAGCCCTCCGCGATCGGCGCCCGCATCGATGCGGACGACGAGCAACTCAAGCGCGGCAAGGGGTACGATCACAACTTCGTGCTCAACGATTGGAAGCCCGGCGCCGCCCCGCGGTTGATCGTGCGCGTGACCGAGCCGGCTTCGGGCCGGGTGCTCGAGGTGGAGTCGACCGAGCCGGGCGTGCAGTTTTACAGCGGCAACTTCCTCGACGGAACGCTGACCGGCAAAGGCGGCAAAGTGTACGGCAAGCGGACCGGCTTTTGCCTGGAGCCCCAGCATTTTCCCGACTCGCCGAACCGGCCGGATTTCCCGTCGGTGGAGTTGAAGCCGGGGGAGATTTACCGGAATACGATCGTCTACCGGTTCGCGGTGGAGAAGTGACGCGCAAGCGCGCCGCTCGGACGCTCTATTCTCCCGCGCGGTTTCGTGTGATATTGGAGGCTTATGGCTTACGATTTGATTGTGGTTGGCGGGGGACCGGCAGGGTACGTCGCTGCGATCCGGGCGGCGCAACTCGGCAAGACCGTGGCTTGCGTGGAAAAGGAACGGGCCGGCGGCACGTGCCTCAACTGGGGCTGTATTCCCACCAAGTCGCTCCTGCGCAACGCCGAGCTTTACCAACTCATGAGCCATCGGGCGGCCGACTTCGGGTTTACCTTCGACAAGCTCGGGTTTGATTGGGAAAAAATCATCGGGCGCAGCCGCGGGGTCGCCAACAAACTCGCAGGCGGCATCGAGTTTCTCTTCAAGAAGAACAAGATTGCTTACATCCTGGGCGAGGCGTCGTTCAAAAGCGCGACCCAGGTGGCGGTCAAGAAGGCGGATGGCTCGGAGGAGATCGTCGAAGGCGGGAAGATCCTGCTTTGCACCGGGACCGTCTCGCGCGCGTTGCCCAACCTGCCCTTTGACGGCGAAAAGGTCATCGGCAGCCGGCAGGCCATGGTGCTCGCCAAACAGCCGGGGCATATCGTCATCATGGGCGCGGGCGCGATCGGCGTGGAGTTTGCCTATTTCTTCAATGCGTTCGGCTCCAAGGTGACGCTCATCGAAATGCTGCCGCGGATCCTCCCCGTCGAGGACGAGGAGATTAGCGCGACATTGCAGAAGAGCTTCGTCAAACAAGGTGTGCGCGTGATGACCTCGACCAAGGCCGAGAAAACGGAGGTCACCGCGGGCGGGGTCAAGGTCAGCGTGCAGACGGAGAAAGGTCCCGAGGTCATCGAAGGCGACGTGCTCCTGGTGGCAATCGGCGTGGCGCCGGTGCTGCCGACGGGGTTGGAATTCAAGCGCGACGCGCGGGGTTACGTCCAGACCGACGATGCGTACCAGACCAACGTCCCGGGCGTTTACGCGGCGGGGGACATCATCGGGCCGCCGTGGCTTGCGCACGTGGCGAGTTATGAAGCCAAGCAGGCAATCGAAGGGCTCTTTGGCGGGCATGCGCCCAAGAAGGTCACGACGTTTCCCGGATGCACCTATTGCCAGCCGCAAGTAGCGAGCGTCGGCATGACGGAGCGGGCGGCGAAGGACGCGGGGCTCAAGTTCAAGGTCGGCAAATTCCCGTTCCAGGCGAGCGGCAAGGCCCAGGCGGTCGGCGAGACAGAGGGGTACGTCAAAATTCTCTTCGGCGAACCGCACGGCGAGATCCTGGGCGCGCACATCATCGGGCCGGAAGCGACGGAACTCATCGCCGAGCTCGGGCTGGCGATCAATATGGAAGCTACCTTCGAGGACATCGAAGCGACCATCCACGCGCACCCGACTTTGAGCGAAGCGGTGCACGAGGCGACCGGGGCGGCGTTTGGCGAAGCGATCCACATCTAAACGGCAATGCCCGACCCTCGTTACGATCAACTCGCCCAACTCCTGACGGGCTTCTCAACGAAGCTTCAACCGGGCGAACGCGTGCTCCTCGACGCCTTCGACATCCCCCCGGAGATGACCGTCGCCCTGATCCGCGCCGCGCGGGCCGCCGGCGCGTTGCCGATGGTGCAGATCCATCAATCCCGCGTCACCCGCGAGCTCCTGCTCGGGGCCGAGGCCAGCCAGTACGAGCTCCTCGCCCACCTCGAGCTCGCCCGCATGCAGCAGATGGACGCCTACATCGCCATCCGCGGCAGCCACAACATCACGGAAATGTCGGACGTCCCCGGCGACCGCATGAACATGGTCATGCAAAAGCTCAAGCCGGTGACCGACCATCGCGTCGGCAAGACGAAGTGGTGCGTCCTGCGCTGGCCGACCGCCTCCATGGCGCAACAGGCCGGCATGAGCACCGAGGCGTTTGAAGACTTCTACTTCCGCGTGTGCACGCTCGATTACTCGAAGATGACGCCCGGCATGAACGCGCTGAAATCCCGCCTCGAAGCCACCGATCTCGTCGAGATCAAGGGGCCGGGAACCGACCTGCGGTTCAGCGTCAAGGGCATCAAGTCGATCGTCTGCGGCGGCTCGCACAACATCCCCGACGGCGAGGTTTTCACCTGCCCGGTGCGGGACTCGGTGCAGGGTCATGTGTCGTTCAACGCCCCCACCATTTACCAGGGCACGAACTTCGATGGCGTGCGCCTCGAGTTCACCGACGGCAAGATCACCAGGGCCGACGGCAACCCGGCCGCCAAGCTCAACGAGATCCTCGACAGCGACGAAGGCGCCCGGTACATCGGCGAATTCTCGCTGGCGTTTAATCCCCACGTGCTCGACCCCATGCGCGACATCCTCTTCGACGAGAAGATCAGCGGCAGCTTCCATTTCACCCCGGGCCAGGCCTACGAGGACGCTGACAACGGCAACCGCAGCCAGGTCCACTGGGATCTGGTCAACATCCAACGCCCGGAGTGGGGCGGCGGCGAGATCTTCTTTGACGGCCAGCTCGTCCGCAAAGACGGACGCTTTGTCGCCGATGACCTGTTGGGGCTCAACCCGGAGCATCTGCGGTAACGGGTTATCCGCATCCTCTGAGAGAAGATTGGAATAGATCTAAACCTTCTTCTTCTTCTTAAGGGTGCGAATAACCGGTGAGTTCCCTTGTTCCACGCGGGGCCGCCGCCCGGCGGTTCCACGACGCAGAAATCGGCGAACAAGCCGTCCTGACCGCCTGCAATAACGCCGCCTGATTGCGCAGGGCGGAAAGTTACTGGGGAGTGTCACCGGTTATTCGCACGTCATCGGCAATGTTATCAGGCGCGATCCAGCGCTGTTCGCGCAAGGCGTCCAGGGCGGCGGCGCTCTCCGCCTGCTGCTTGCTGGCGCCGCGCCCGCGCCCGAGGGCGATGCCGTTCCAATCCACCTGCGCGGTAAAGGTCCGCGCGTGATCCGGCCCGGATTGCTCAAGGATGCGGTAGGTCGGGTTGCGCGGCAGTTCAGCTGCTGGGCGCACAGGCAACGCCTGGAGGATTTCCTGGAGATGCCCCTTGGGGTTGATCTCGACCGAGGGCTCTTCGTACAAGGAATTGAGGTGCTCGGCGGCCTGGGCCAGCACGAAGCTTTGGACAAACTCGAGCCCGCCATCGAGGTACATGGCGCCGACGAGCGACTCGAAGGCGTCGGCGAGGGTGGAGGCGCGGCTGCGGCCGCCGTTGTTCTCATCGCCGCGGCCCATCATGAGGTGTTCGCCCAGGCCGATGCGGCTGGCGTATTGGGCCAGCGCCCGGCCGGATACCAGGCGCGACCGGAACTTGGAAAGGTGGCCCTCGTCGACATCCGGGAAGAGGCGGAAGAGATGCTCGCCGGAGACGAGTTGCAGCACCGCGTCGCCGAGGTATTCGAGGCGCTGGTTGTCGAAATGCACCTTCTGCGTCTCGTGACCCAGGCTCGGATGGGTGAGCGCCTCGGCGAGCAAGAGCGAGTTGCGAAACTTGTAGCCGATCTTCTCTTCCAGCGGGTGCATCCGCCGCAAGAGTGGGGGCAGAGGAGCGAAGATTCAAGCGGTTCGCCGAAAAGGGCCTTTTGTCTGGACCGGCGCGTAAATCTTCGGGAAGGTTTTCGTCCGTTGCCGCCCGCGCCTTTCTGGTGAAAGGTCTTTCCTCCCGTCCATGAGCACCGAAGTCAAAATCCCCGCCGTCGGCGAATCCATTTCCACGGGCGTCATCGCCCAATGGCACAAGAAGGACGGCGATTACGTGCAGGCCGCCGACGCGCTCCTGACCCTGGAAACGGATAAGGTTTCCACCGAAATCCCCGCCGATGTCTCGGGCAAGCTCTCGATCACGGTCAAGGAAGGCGAGGAGGTCAAAATCGGTCAGGCCGTTGGCGCGATCGACGAGACGGCGGCGGCGCCTGCGCCCGCGGGCCCCGCGCCGAACAAGGCTGCGCCGGCTCCTGAAAAAGGCGCCACTCCAACCGTGGCAGCCAAGACGGCCAATCTCAACCCGGAGCCCGCCGCGCCGTTATCGCCGGCGACTCGCCGCATCGTAGAGGAAACTGGCGTCGCGCCCGGGGACGTTGCCGGCACGGGCAAAGGCGGCCGCGTCACCAAGGGCGACGTGATCGCCCACCTGGAAAAACCGGCCGCCGCGAAGCCATCGGAAGGCCGCACCACCCGCCGCAAGCTTTCCCCGTTGCGCCGCAAGATCGCCGCGCAACTCGTCATGGCGCAACAGACCGCCGCTATTCTGACTACTTTTAACGAATGCGACATGAGCGGCGTCATGGCCCTGCGCGCCCGGATGCAGGACGCCTTTACCAAAAAGCACGGCGCGAAGCTGGGCTTCATGTCGTTCTTCATCAAGGCGGTCGTTGACGCCCTGCGCGCCGTCCCTTCGCTCAACGGCCAGCTCGAAGGCGACGAGTTCATCCAGAATCATTACTACGACATCGGCGTCGCGGTCGGCACGGAGAAAGGGCTCATCGTTCCCGTCATCCGCGATGCCGACAATAAGAGCTTCGCGCAGATCGAGAAGGACATCCTCGGGTACGCTGTCAAGTCACGCGAGGGCAAAATCGGGATCGAAGACCTCACCGGCGGGGTGTTCACGATCTCCAACGGCGGCACCTACGGCTCGCTGCTCTCGACCCCAATTTTGAACCCCCCGCAGAGCGGCATACTGGGCATGCACAACATCGTGCAGCGCCCGATCGCGGTGAATAGCGAGGTCGTCATCCGCCCGATGATGTATCTGGCGCTCAGCTACGATCACCGGGTGGTCGACGGCAAGGAAGCGGTGACCGCGCTCGTGCGGATCAAGGATTGCATCGAAGACCCATCACGGCTGCTGTTAGAGGTGTGAACGCCGCATGAACCCTGTCCTCTCGGTCGTCGTCCCCGTGTACAACGAGGAGCGCAACGTGCCGGAGTTCATCAAGTGCATCGGACCCATCCTCGGGGCGGTGTCGGACCGGTACGAGATCATCTTCGCGCTGGACCCATCGACCGACGGCACCGAAGCGGTCATCCTCGCCGCGCGCGCGCTGGATCCGCGGGTGAAGCTCTTGAAGTTCTCCCGCCGGTTTGGCCAGCCGATGGCGTCCTTGGCGGGATTGAAATACGCGACCGGCGAGGCCGTGATCGTGATGGATGTCGACATGCAGGACCCGCCGGAATTGATCACCGACATGGCGGCCAAATGGCGCGAAGGCTTTGATGTGATCTACGCGCAACGCCGCCATCGCGAAGGCGAGACGTGGATCAAGAAGGTCATCAGCGAAATCGGCTACCGGCTGATCAACCGCATTGCGGACGTGAACATCCCGCCCAACACCGGTGACTTCCGTCTGATGAGCCGGCGCGTGGTGGACGAGATCAACGGCCTCAAGGAGAGCCACGGCTTTCTGCGCGGGATGGTGGCGCTGATCGGCTTCCGGCAGACGAGCGTGTTGTTCGACCGCCCGGCCCGTTTTTCCGGCGCGGGCAATTACAACCGGTTCTTTGGCTCGCTGCGCATTGGTTTCAACGGCATTTTTTGTTTCTCGAACTACGCGCTGACGCTCAGTTCGAAGGCCGGCTTTGTGATCGCGACGGCGTCGTTCGTCATCGGCATTTTGTACGCGTTTATGAAGATCGGCGGGTTCCCGTTTCCGCTGGGCAATCCGACGATTGTCATCCTGGTGTTGTTCATGGGGGGCATCCAGTTGATCGGGATCGGCATCCTGGGCGAATACCTGGGCCGCATTTATGAAGAGGTGAAGCAGCGCCCGCGCTTCATCGTGGAACGCAAGGAAGGTCTTTGATAAGTCATGCCCGCCGCGACCCAATGGCCCAAGGTCCTGCCTCGGCTGACGCCGGAGCAGCAGTTCATCAGCGACGACTTCATGAAGCATTGGCACGAGGAGTTGCCCAAGCGCTTCGGGATCGTGGAGAAGTTCAACCACGGGTACCCGGTCCGGCACGCCCCGAAGGATTTTCAGCGCACGCTGGAGATCGGCGCGGGGCTGGGCGAGCACCTGCATTACGAAAAGCTGACGCCCGCGCAGGAGTCCAAATATTACGCGAACGAGTTTCGGGAAAACATGTGCGAGCAGATCCGCATCACGTTTCCGCGCGTGCACACGATCCTGGGCGACTGCCAGGCGCGGATGGATTTCCCGGACGGATATTTCGATCGGATCCTGGCGATCCACGTGTTGGAGCACCTGCCGAATCTGCCCGCGACGGTGCGGGAGTTGCGGCGGTTGTGCGATGAGAAGCGGGGCGCGCTCTCGGTGTTGATCCCGTGCGAGGGCAGCCCGGCGTACGCGTTGGCCCGGCGCATCTCGGCGCAACGCATCTTCGAAAAGCGGTACAAGCAATCGTATCGATGGTTCTACGAGCGCGAGCACATCAATCTGCCGCATGAGGTGCTGGCGGAACTGGAGCCGCACTTTACGGTGACCCACCGCGCCTTTTTTCCGCTGCCGGTCCCGTGGGTCTTTTGCAACCTGTGCATTGGGCTGACGCTGCGGCCGAAAGTTTAATGGCGGCTCTTGCAGGCAGGCGCCGCGATCTTTAAGATGTCGCGATGAGCCAGCTCCACCGGATCACGTTCAACCCTGAGCAATGTGGCGGACGCCCATGCCTGCGGGGGATGCGGATCAGGGTAAAGGATGTGCTCGACATGCTCGCCAGCCAGGCGACCGAGACTGAAATCCTCGAGAGCTATCCCTATTTGGAGCGAGAGGATATCCAGGCCGCGTTGGAATACGCGGCGCAACAGATCGATCACGCGGTGCTGGTGTCTGCGGCGTGAACCTTCTGGTTGATGCCCAACTTCCGCCTGCGCTGGGGATCTGGCTGCGCGATGCCGGCCACAAAGCCATCCATGTGGCCGACCTCGGTCTGAGAGAAGCCAACGACACGGTCATCTGGAACCATGCATTGCGAAATGGCCTCGCGATTATCACCAAGGACGAAGATTTTCCTAACCGTCTCGCGCACCAAGGTTGCTCCGCTCGTCATATGGTTACGGGTCGGCAATACGACCAATCAAAGCTTGCGCGCGTGGATTCTTGCCCGCCTTCCAGAAATCGTGTTCTTCATGGAAAAAAGCGATCCCTTGATTGAAGTCAGATAAACGCTTCGCTACGAAAACAGCGCCCGATCCAGCGCCCGGTATTGGATCGCCTCCGCCAAATGCTCCGGCGCGATGGACTCCTGCCCCGCCGGTCCGCCACCGTCCGCGCCACTTTCAGGATGCGGTCGTAGGCGCGCGCGCTCAGGTGCAACTCCGTCATCGCGATCTTGAGCAACTCCGCGCCCGACTCGTCCAACGCGCAACAACCCTTCAACGCCCGCGGGCTCAACCGCGCGTTCGGCGCCTTCTGCCGCGCCCGCTGCACCGCGCGCGCCGCCTCCACCCGGGCGCGAATGGCTTCCGACGCCTCCCCGGCTTCCCCGCCGCCGGCGAGATCCTTGTACTCGATTGCCGGCACCTCCACGTGCAAGTCGATCCGGTCCAAGAGCGGCCCGCTGATCCGCCGCCGGTAACGATCCACCTGCCCGGGACTGCACCGGCACGACTTCTTGAGCGACCCATAGTGTCCGCAAGGGCAGGGGTTCATCGCCGCCACGAGCATGAACTCCGAGGGGAACGTCATCGAACCCGCCGCGCGCGAGATCGTTACCCGTCCCTCCTCCAGCGGCTGGCGCATCACCTCGAGCGTCGAGCGTTTGAATTCCGGCAGCTCATCGAGAAAAAGCACCCCGTGATGCGCCAGGCTGATCTCGCCTGGGCTCGGGTTCGTCGAGCCGCCGAGCAATCCAGCATCCGAGATCGTGTGATGCGGCGAACGAAAAGGCCGCGCGCCGACAAACGGCCGCTCCGCGTTCAAGAGCCCCGCGATGCTGTGGATCTTCGTCGTCTCGATCGCCTCCTCCAGGCCCAACGGCGGCATGATGGTCGCGATCCGCTTGGCCAGCATCGACTTGCCCGATCCCGGCGGGCCGATCATGAGCAGGTTGTGCCCGCCGGCGACCGCCACCTCGACCGCCCGCTTGGCGTGCGGCTGCCCGCGCACCTCGGAGAAATCGGCGTCGATCGCGCTGGCCTGCCGGAAGAGCGCCTGCACGTTGGAACGCTCCGCCAACATAAAACTCGGCCTGCCCAAAGTGAAGACCTGATTTCCTGATATGAATTCATCCAAACGCGAAAACATTTTTTTATCCTCTTTCTGTGGGCAAGCGTCTTCATATCTAAACAGTACATCGCGAGTGCCGATGTTATCCCTCCTTCATCACCAAAGTTGATCGGCACGCTGACCTTGGCTCCAGCCGCCCATCCATGAGCCTTGACGATGGTTCCCGCTCAGTTCCCCCTTTCACCGGTAAACACTACCATAGTCGCGACCTATAACTCGACATTTAAGGCCAATGATTATCAAGCTTACGGATATCCGCTTCTGCAAGCGGGTATGAAATACACTTTCAGTCTTTCAGTTGCCTTTGGGGGTGGATGGTTGAATTCAGGACAAGGGAATTACGGATTATTTTACGATAATTCACTTATTGCCTCGTATAATAATGCATTGTTGCCCGGATATATAGTCCCCGGATGGGGCGCTGTGACTCAAGCCACGTTGAGCACAATAAAATTCACGTTCCAAGTTCCACCGGCATACACCGTATACACGGAGGATAATTCCGTGACACCCGTCATCACAAGCTACGTTCCTTCTGGTACAATATTCACTAAGAATCAACCACTGCAGCTAGCGACCGACATATACGTGTGGACCATGCAAAACAGCGCGGTAAATGTTCATAGCTCCAGAGGATCCATTGATACTTTCAAACCTGCTAACGGAACCGCTAATAACAACGGCCTGTTCTTTACGAGTATGTACACTACCCAACCGTCTCCGCCTCCATCCGCAGTTATTGGTTGCTAAATGTAAATAATCAACCGTTGCCCATCACGACAACTTCGTTTGCCATGTTGCCGTCAAAGTTTCGAATGAAGTACCGATGCACGATCTATTATACTCCTAAGGAGAGCGGCTTCACCGCTGCTAGAGGATTTAATGTTAAGGGAACAACTGCTCCCGGAATCGCTGGCGGAGTGCAATTTCCAAAAGCATTCCTGGCGGCCGTTATTCAAGAAGGCGTTGGTAAAGTTACTAATGAACACGTTCAAAACGGCATGAAATTTATAGCGTACGATACAGAAACAAACTTGTTTAAGTACATTTCCATCCCTGTTGGATTGGGAGACAAACCGCTAGTAGACCGCGTCTCGTGCGCTATACGCCAGGCCAAACCAGTAACTTCAACGGCTACTATTCCCCCAACAGCACGTCTGATGACTCAGGCGCCTAATATCCAGCAAGCCTTCGGGGGCTCGAACTTTGTTGTCGCCGACGTCGGCATGGGAGTGCATTTTGACGCAATCGATTTATACTGGGGCGTGGATGATCCACGTGCTGGCAATTACGGAAGTCCAGCAAGCACGTCTTTTCAAGAAAACGACGGTACGCCGATCGTGTTAACAAGTTATTAGAATTTTAACCGCCATCGCCTTCTATTCTATCATGAGCAAGACTAATCAACTGACTGTAGCGCTAGTTGCCGTTTGTCTTCCACTTGCTCTAGCGCAGGATCCCTCACCAGCGCCGAGCTCAACACCTTCAGCTGGGGGGGTTTCGATTTCTGCACCGCCGTCCCCCTATTCGGATTCAAATCCTCCGCCGACAGCGGCGGCAATTGTAACTCCTGCCATCATCCTTGCTAAGCCTACAACTAATCCGACAGTATTATATCGGGTGGCTTCAAAGGCTGGGATATTGAGGCTGAATGGCGCCGAGATAGTCCTGAACGGCATACCTACACCGACCGCGCGGTTTGTGAGCTGGCAAGATGGACATATGGATGTCCTTGACACTGAAGCTGATGGGTCGGTTTCCACGACGTCCTGGGACATAAGCAACTTAACAGCTCCATTCCAACCTGGTTCTTCGATAAAGGGAGGTCATACAAACCAGTTTCTTACAGGTGACCCTGAGGACGGTACGTGGATTTCCCCAGACCTGCTGCCTAGCGAGAAGCCGCTGATGGTTACCACGGACGTAAGCGAGGACTTGCCAGTATTATTAGGAAGCGTGTTCGTAGATGATGCAAATCGGATCTTCTTTACCCCTCCAACTGCACCTGTTCTGTTCTCGCTGCCAAATGATGTGTTTGAGATCAGTTGCGTGACACATCTCGCCTCAAATGATACTATTGTTGCTGAATGGACGAAGCTAAACGAAGATAATTATCATCTCGTGAAGATTAACTTAAGCTCTCTAACGGTGGTTTCCGACTTCATGCCTGGCGACTCGTTATATGTTCAGAAAATGCTAACATGGATTGATGATAATAACGTTCTCGGTTTAGCTAACGGGCATGGATTTGAACGATATACGACGGCAAATTTAAGCAGCAAAACGGTAACGGTCACTGCGGCGAGTAAAGATGGGGTTACAGCAAAAGTTCAACAGGGAGCGGTCGTTGTCTATTCGATCTCGCCGTGATTAGGACTATCATCTGTGTTCCAGTTCCTGGCCGGGCTCTTAATGACGCGGCATCGCTCGGGGACAAAGAAAGCGCCTAGGCGAGGTTGCATAGTCCTACGAAAACAGCGCCCGATCCAGCGCGCGGTACTGGATCGCCTCCGCCAAATGCTCCGGCGCGATCGCTTCCTGCCCCGCCAGGTCCGCCACCGTCCGCGCCACCTTCAGGATGCGGTCGTAGGCCCGCGCGCTCAGGTGCAACTCCGTCATCGCGATCTTGAGCAACTCCGCGCCCGACTCGTCCAACGCGCAACAACCCTTCAACGCCCGCGGGCTCAACCGCGCGTTCGGCGCCTTCTGCCGCGCCCGCTGCACCGCGCGCGCCGCCTCCACCCGGGCGCGAATGGCTTCCGACGCCTCCCCGGCTTCCCCGCCGCCGGCGAGATCCTTGTACTCGATTGCCGGCACCTCCACGTGCAAGTCGATCCGGTCCAAGAGCGGCCCGCTGATCCGCCGCCGGTAACGATCCACCTGCCCGGGACTGCACCGGCACGACTTCTTGAGCGACCCATAGTGTCCGCAAGGGCAGGGGTTCATCGCCGCCACGAGCATGAACTCCGAGGGGAACGTCATCGAACCCGCCGCGCGCGAGATCGTTACCCGTCCCTCCTCCAGCGGCTGGCGCATCACCTCGAGCGTCGAGCGTTTGAATTCCGGCAGCTCATCGAGAAAAAGCACCCCGTGATGCGCCAGGCTGATCTCGCCTGGGCTCGGGTTCGTCGAGCCGCCGAGCAATCCAGCATCCGAGATCGTGTGATGCGGCGAACGAAAAGGCCGCGCGCCGACAAACGGCCGCTCCGCGTTCAAGAGCCCCGCGATGCTGTGGATCTTCGTCGTCTCGATCGCCTCCTCCAGGCCCAACGGCGGCATGATGGTCGCGATCCGCTTGGCCAGCATCGACTTGCCCGATCCCGGCGGGCCGATCATGAGCAGGTTGTGCCCGCCGGCGACCGCCACCTCGACCGCCCGCTTGGCGTGCGGCTGCCCGCGCACCTCGGAGAAATCGGCGTCGATCGCGCTGGCCTGCCGGAAGAGCGCCTGCACGTTGGAACGCTCCGCCGGCGGGAACGGCCCCTGCCCGCGCACCGCCTCGAAGGTTTGCCGCAGGTTGTCGACGCCGTAGACGGTGAGCCCTTCGACCGCCGCCGCCTCCGCCGCGTTGGCCGCCGGGACGAACAGCGCCTTCTTCCCCTGCCGCCGCGCTTCGAGCGCGATGGAGAGCGTCCCTTTCACCGGCCGCACCGCCCCGGTCAACGCCAGTTCGCCCACGAACAGATAGGGCTCCAGCTTCGCCGGGTCGATTTCCTCGTTCGCGGCGACCATCCCCAAGGCAATCGGCAGATCGAAGCTCGGGCCCTCCTTTTTCACGTCCGCCGGCGCGAGATTCACCGTGGTCCTCCCGCGCGGCCAGAAATACCCGCTGTTGGCGATGGCGGTCGTCACCCGATCCTTGCTCTCCTTGACCGCGGTGTCCGGCAACCCCACGACGATGATCACCGGCGACCCGCCGGCCGCGTTGACCTCGATCTCCACGAGGTAGGCATCAACGCCGAGCGCCGCCGCGGAATAGACCTTTGCCAGCATCGGCGCCGAGGATTGCCCGCCGCCCGCCCCGAAGTAAAGCGCCAAGGGCGACGGGGCATTTTGTCAATAAACGTAAACTTTCTTGTCAGCGGGCAAAAATCTCTGCATCACAGGCGTCCGCCGTAATGGCGAGTTCCGATCAACCAATCCTACAAAAAGCCAGAAACGTTTGAACGCACACCTCGGGAACCTGTCTACTTCGACGGCATTTTGAGTTGTCAACCGTCTTTTTTAACCCTTTGATGGATATACGCAGTCGAATCGCATCTCCGGCTCGTAGTGATAATGGGACGAATGCACAAGCCCGCCGGTGCGAGGGCAAAAACCAATTAACTTTTCAAATATATGGGCGTTGAAGATAGCGATACAGGGATCAAGATCTACCTCCGGGAGATCGGGCAGATCCCGTTGTTAACCCCGCAGGACGAGATCGTTCTCGCCGCGCGAATCAAGAAGGGCGACAAGGAAGCGCGCTCGTTGATGATTCGTTCCAACCTCCGGCTCGTCGTCAAGATCGCGCATGATTACGCGAATCTGGGGCTGCCCCTGCTGGACCTGATCTCCGAGGGCAACATCGGCCTGATGAAGGCCGTCGAGCGTTTCGATCCCGCCAAGGGCGGTAAGCTGAGCACGTACGCGGCCTGGTGGATCAAGCAGTCGATCAAGCGCGCGCTGGCCAACCAGAGCAAGACGATCCGCCTGCCGGTCCATCTCGTCGACAAGATCAGCAAGATGCGCCGCGTCTCGCTTCAGATGAGCGAGGAGCTGGGCCGCGAGCCGTCCGACGACGAGTTGGCCGAGGAAATCGGCATCGCCAGCGGCAAGGTGTCGCAGCTCAAGACGGTGAGCATCCGCCCCGCGAGCCTGGACGCGCCGATCAGCGACGAAGATTCGACCGAGTTCGGCGAGATCGTGGGCGACGAGGACGCGCAAACGCCCTTCGAGTTGCTGCGGGACAAGAACCTGCGCAATGAGGTGGACGGCCTTCTGGACGTGCTCGACGAGCGCGAACGCAAGATCATCTTCTCCCGCTTCGGCCTCGATGGCGGCAAGCCGAAGACGCTGGAAGAGGTGGGCAAGAAGTTCGGCGTGACGCGCGAGCGCATCCGCCAATTGCAGAACATCGCGTTGAGCAAGCTGCGCCGCGCCCTGCAAAAGAAGGAACGCCCGGTGGACGTGCTCGCCGAGGTCTGACGGCCTTCCGCGAAACAAATTGATGCCGCCGTGAGGGTTTTCCCTCGCGGCGGCTTTTTGCGTTTCGCCTGGTGGAAGGGCACGCGCTGTCGTGCCCCATTGTGGATTGCCGCACGGGGCGCCACGCGTCCCAACCCAACAAATCGGGCACGACGGCGCGTGTTCCTCCAGGATAATCCAGGCTCGACTTTCCCGGCGGGTCTGAGCGAACGTGAGGCTTTCCGAGCTATCACTCCTCTATGAAAGCATCCATCGTCATCGTTCTGCTCGCCAGCGGCCGCATCGCGCTGGCGGAACTGCCGCCCCCGCAGGCCGCCGCCGTCCCGGAAGCCTTCGGTTACGTCGCCATTCCGGGGGCTGCGCTTCCTCCCTCGAAGACCGGCAAGAGCCGCGCGATCTTCGACGCCACCAAGCCCGCGGAGAAGCCGACCGGCCTTCTTCCCGCATTGAACCTCGCCGGCGCCCAGTTGAACGGTCTCGCGGCCGTCGAGGCGCCGCCCTCCAACGCCCAATTCGTCGTCGTCTTCCACGGCTCGTCCGTGGACGGCATCTTGGACGACGCGCACTACAAAGCGAAGTATGGCATCCAAAATCCCAACCTCAAACCGATCGCGGAGATGAAGCAACTCGGCGTGGAGTTCTACGTTTGTGGCCAGTACCTCGCCGCGAACAAGATCGATCCAAGAACGCTCGACCCCGACGTGACGCTCGCCGCCGATTCAATGATCGTGCTGATGCATTATCAGAACGAAGGCTACGCGCTGATGACATTCTAACTCACTGCTCCCATGATCCAGGAACCCAATCGCAACGCCATCACGGTCACCGACATTGACATTCCGTTCGGGAGGCTGGTGACGATCATGGTTAAGCTGATGTTGGCGTCGATCCCGGCGCTTCTGCTGTTCTACATCATTTGTTTTACCATTGCGGCGATGTTCATGATCATCTTTGGCGGAAGCGCCGTCTTGCTGCAGCACATGAGCGGCCATTAATTACTGACGGTGCAACCCATTTCGTAACCGTTGGAGGGCGACGCTCCGTCGTCGCCCTGAATCGGATAGCCGCTCGATGCGCCCCCGCCTGCAATCGAGAATGGGCGACGACGGAGCGTCGCCCTCCACCTACTGCTCCGCCGCCCGTGCGAGCAGCCAGAGGTAATCGGAGGCGCGGTTGACGTATTGAAACGTCAGTGCGCGGACGGACATCCCCGTCATCCGCCGCTCGGTGCGCCGGGCGGCGACCCGGGCATTGTCCAGCGCCGCGGCAACCGCGTTGGCCCCCGGCGTGGCCCATCCATCGAACCGCAACCCGCGCCCCTCCAGGTCGGCGACGCCCGCATCCAGCCGCGCCAGTGCTTCGGGCGTGATCTTCGCAAACGCCGAACCTTCATAGCGCGCCTGGTCAAGGTCATCGGCCGCGAGTTCCCCCATCAACGCGACGAGATCGCGCTGCATCGCTTCGAGCGCCCGCGCCAGTTCTGCCCTGCCCGCCGCATTACAAGCGACCCGCGCCAGCCCCAGCGCGACGTTCCATTCATCCGCGCATCCCACCGCCTCCACCCGCGGATGATTCTTGGACACCCGCTGCCCGTAAATCAACCCGGTCGTCCCATCATCCCCCGTCCGCGTGCTGATCGATCCCATGGAACAACCATCCTAGCCGCCGATCACGCTCAACGCGAGGCTCGATGAACGCGTTGCCAACGTCATCGAGAACGCATGAAGTATCTCAGTCATGAGCACCGCGCAGATTCTTACTGAATTGCCCCGCCTCTCGCGCATAGACCTCCGGGGGCTCGTCTGCCAGCTCATGGAATTGGAGGACGAGACGCAGGTGCTTGCCGGTTGCGATACCTGCGTCGAACAGACAACCGTTCGTTGTCTGAATTAACAGTGACAGAAGTTTTGACGGGCAGTTACACCTTGTGTAATAATCATTAAAGCAGCGGTCTATTTTCCACGATGCCCTTCATGCGCTTTGTCGAAGATGTGAATTTCACGGCGCAGGTGCAATCCATCAAGGCAGACGATTGCTTGAGGGATTTGCAGGAGGAGTTGACCGAGAATCCGCTCAAGGGTGATCTCGTCCAAGGAACAGGCGGGTTTCGCAAGGTCCGCATGCGAGTGCCCGGCGCAGGAAAGAGTGGCGGTGCGCGCGTCATGTACCCGCACCTTCCCGAACGGCCGCTCATCGTCCTTTTCTATCTCTTCACCAAACGGCAGACCGCAAACCTCTCGGATGCTGGCAAAGCGGCTTTGCGCAAAGCGGCCGCTGAAATCAAAGCGCACCAGAGCCAGATTCCATGAACCAACACGGATATGATCAACAAACCAGTGAGCATGAAGACAACGGGTAAAACCAAAAAGGCAGCTGTGGGCGAATTCAGCGAGGCCGATTTGTTGAAGTCTGTCACGAGCTTTGTGGACACGCTCAAGAGCGGCAAGGCGCACACCCTGCGCACGACCACGTATAAACTGCCCGATCGCTTACCGGCGCGAAGTGGCGCTGACGTGCGAGCGGTTCGAGAGAAACTGGGAGCCAGTCAGGCGGTGTTGGCGTCTCTTCTGAACACGCCTGCGCGCACAGTTCGAAGCTGGGAGAACAACCAGCGCAAGCCGAGTGGAGCCGCGCTCAAGCTTCTAAGCATTGCGGAAGAACATCCCGAGATTTTCACCAGACAGTCCACTATTGCGGCGCCGAAGAAGGCGCCCGTCCCGGAAGAACAAAATGTCAGCCTGATTGATGGTTTTGATATCTTCTTCTCCGGCAAGCCCCTGCCCCATGGGATCAAGATCGTCAATGCAAAGGGCGAGCCACTGGCAGATGTCCGCAAAGGACCCAACGGCCGCCCAATGATCTTCGGAGTCAATACCCTTGCCGACGCCCGCCGGGTGGTCACGCGACATCGGAAAAAAGCAACGCGCAAGGCGCCGTAACTATTATCCGCGCTGCGCTCCGCTCATTGATGACGCCGCATCTCAACCTTCCAGCGCCGAGGCCACGAGTTCCTTTTGCTCGGCCTCGTGCAACGTCTTGGCGCCCACGGCGGGGCTGGCGCTCGCATTGCGGCCGACAAAGCGCAGCCTTTTGCCCGTTACCTCTTCAAACAATGGCGCGATAAAGCTCCACGCCCCCATGTTCTGCGACTCCTCCTGGCACCAGACCAGATCCTTCACCGCCTTGTAAGGAGCGATGACCGCCCGCAGTTTGTCCGCGTGCAACGGATAGAGTTGCTCGATGCGCACCAGTGCCACGCCGTCTCCGCCCGGCTGCGCGTCGCGCGCCTTGAGCAGGTCGTAATACACCTTGCCCGTGCAGAATACCACCCGCCGAGCCGCCTTCGCGCCTGTTTTCGGCGGCGTTTCCAGGATTTCCTCGAAGTGCGCTTCCGTGAAATCCTGGTTGAACGACACCGCCTGATCCGAGCGCAACAGGCTCTTGGGCGTCATGATCACCAGCGGCTTGCGGAAGGGGCGCATCATCTGCCGGCGCAACGCATGGAAATACTGCGCGGGCGTCGTCAGGTTGCAGACCTGGATGTTGTCTTCGGCGCACGCTTGCAGGAAACGCTCGACGCGCCCGCTGGAATGCTCCGGGCCCATGCCTTCGTAGCCGTGCGGCAGCAGCAGCACGATGCCGCTCGGGCGTTGCCACTTACTCTCGGCCGACACCAGGAATTGATCGATGATCACCTGCGCGCCGTTGATGAAGTCGCCAAACTGCGCCTCCCACAGGCAGAGCATCTGCGGGTAATCGAGCGAATACCCGTAGTCGAACCCCAGCACCGCGTACTCGGACAACGGCGAGTTGTAGACGCAAAAGCGCGCCTGGCCCTCGGCGAGGTTATTGAGCGGGATGTAACGCTCGCGCGTTTCCATGTCGTAGAGGACGCTCAGGCGCTGGCTGAACGTGCCGCGCCGGCTGTCCTGACCGCTGAGCCGCACGGGGGTGCCGTCGAGCAGCAGCGAACCGAAGGCCAGCGCCTCCGCGAACGCCCAGTCGTACGGGCCGCCGGCTTCGAACACCTGGAGGCGGCGCTCAAGCAGGTTGCGCTTGAGCTTGGGCAGGAGCTTGATGGCATCAGGCACGTGCGTGATCGCGCGCGCGACCTTTTCCAAAATCTCTGAACTAATGGCGGTCTTCACCGGCTCGTGCGAATACGCCGGCTGGAAAACGGCGGTCGAGCCCGCAAACTTATCCCCGGCGCCGCCGGTTGGGACCGCTTTGGCGGCCTGCAGCGCCGTTTCGTGCGTGCCGTCCAGTTCTTTGAGCATGGCTGCGGCGTCATCCTCGGTGAGCCGGCCATCGCGCAGCAGGCGCTGCGTGTAGAGCGCGGACACCGACGGGTGCTGGGCAATCTGCGCGTATAGATCGGGCTGGGTGAAGGTCGGCTCATCCCCTTCGTTATGCCCGTACCGCCGGTAGCAATACATGTCGATGATGACATCCCGCCCGAAAAGCTGGCGGAACTCGATCGCGATCGCCGCGATGAAGCAGACCGCTTCCGGATCGTCCCCGTTTACGTGGAACACCGGCGCGTCGATCATCTTGGCGATGTCCGTGCAATAAAGCGAGGAGCGTCCATCGGCCGGCAGCGTCGTGAACCCGATCTGATTATTGATGATGAGGTGCAGCGTGCCGCCGACGCGATAACCGGGCAGTTGGGAAAGGTTGAGCGTCTCCGCCACCACGCCCTGGCCGATGAACGCGGCGTCCCCGTGGATGAGCACCGGCAGCACGTTTCGCCGCTTCTCGGTGTCCTCGATGATGCGCTGGCGCGCGCGCGTCTTGCCGAGCACGACGGCGTTGACGGCTTCCAGATGGCTGGGATTGGACGCGAGCCGGACGTTGACCTGGCCGCCATCGGCCATCGTTCGGGTGGACTCGTACCCGAGATGGTACTTCACGTCGCCGTCGCCGCTGGCGGTGTTGGGTTGATAGTTCTCCGAGAACTCGTTGAAGATCATCTCGAAGGACTTCTTGAGAAAATTCGCCAGGACGTTGAGCCGGCCGCGGTGGGCCATGCCCATGATCAACTCGCGGATCCCGAGCGTGGAGCAATGCTCGAGCACGGTTTCCAGGAGCGGCATCAGCGTCTCGCCGCCTTCGAGCGAAAACCGCTTCTGCCCGACGTAGCGCGTGTGGAGGAACCGCTCGAAACTCTCCGCCGCCAGGAGGCTCCCGAGGATGCGCTTTTGCATGTCGCGCCCAGGGGGAGGGACGTCAAGCCAGGCTTCCAGCCGGTCGCGCACCCAGTTGCGCACCTTCGTCGACTGGATGTGCATGAACTCCGAGCCAATAGTTCCGCAATAAATCTTCTGCAGCGCGTCGATCATCTCGCTCAAGCGCATGCTCTTGCCGCCCATGAAATACCGGGAGGCGACGGGTTTTTCGAGATCGGCCTCGGTAAACCCGAGGGCGGCGAGCGCGAGGAGCGGCTGGGTGGGCGTGGCGTTTTCGAGCGGGTCGAGCTTGGCCAGCGTGTGCCCGAGACGCCGGTAGGCGCTGATCAATTCATCGACGCGCGTCTGCCAATCGGCGTCCTCGCGTGTCTCCCCCGGGGAGGGCGCCGCGCCGGAGGAGCCTAGGGCGAACCCTTCGAAAAACGCATTCCATTTGTCGTCGACGGACGCGGGGTCGGCGAGCCACTTGGCATAGGCTTCTTCGATCAGCGGGGCGTTCCAGTGATTGGCGACAGACGGTCTCATCTCGGGGGCGGTCGGCGGGGCTTGTGGGGAGGTGAATGTAAGATCGGACGAGGGGAAATCAAGTTGCGCGCTGACGGTGGCCGCATTGCCTGCTTTGCATCGTTTAGGAAGTGACACGCCGACGTTGACCATCCGGAATTGGATGGTCGTGTTTAGGTCTTGCCTCCGGCAGGGGCTTGGGGGATCATCAGGCTATGGTCTGCGTCGCGACAGTCAAAGACGGAGCGATCCTATTGCCGCAGGGGGTGGCCTTCCCGGACGGAACGGAAGTGCAGATTGTTCTGCCCGAGTCGCCAGGGCCTTCATTTGCCGAGCGCTATGCCGCTTACATCGGGGTCGCGGACGATCTGCCGGCCGATTTGGCTGAAAACCTCGACCATTACGTGCACAGCCGTCACGAAGAATGAGCGTCGTTTTTGCCGATGCATTTTACTTCGTCGGATTAATCAATCGCGCCGATCAACATCATGCCAGGATTGTCGCGACCGCGAGGACGCTCGACGCCTACCTTCTCACCACGGAGTGGGTCCTTGCCGAATTCGCCGATGCGCTGGCAAAGTCCTCGAGTCGATATCTGGTCGCACGATTCATCGGGGAATTGCAACGAGACTCCCGCGTAACGATTCTTGCCGCTGGCGGTGAACTTTTTGCGCGAGGGCTGCGACTCTACGAGCAGCGCCCAGACAAACATTGGTCGCTGACCGACTGCATCTCATTCATCGCGATGGAGCAGCACCGGGTGACCGACGCGTTGACGGGCGATAAACATTTTGAACAGGCGGGCTTTCAGCCCCTTCTAAGATAGATGCCCCGTTTTCCCATGCGCTCCCCTGCCTTTGCGCTGCTCGCGATCAGCCTGCTCCTCGCTGCCTCGTCTTCGGCGCAGGAACTCAAACCCGTCGATCCGCCGCCCGAGTTTAATCCCTCCACCGAGCCGGCCGTCATCGCGGTCGCCAAGGTGCTCCCGGCGGTCGTCAACATCAGCACGGAGCGGATCGTGCGGCGGGCGGTGATCGATCCGCTCGATCAATTATTCCAGCAGTATTTCAACCAACCCACCAACCGCCGCCCCCGCGAGCTGCAGCAGACGGTGCAGAGCCTCGGCTCGGGGTTCCTCATCGATGGCGAAGGGCTCATCGTCACCAATGAGCACGTCGTCGAACGCGCGGAAGACCTCAAAATCCAGGTCACCTTCTCCAATGGCGCGATCTACCCGGCCAAGTACATCTCCGGCGATCCGCAGGCCGATCTGGCGCTCATCAAGATCGAGGCGAAGGATCGCTCAAAGCCCTTCCCGTTCATCAACCTCAACAACCCCTCCCCCAACCTCCTCGGCCAGACCGTCCTCGCCCTCGGCAACCCGCTGGGGTACAACAGCTCGGTCTCCCGCGGCATCCTCAGCGCCAACGACCGCGAAATCTCCCTCGAGAACACCACCTACAAGCACCTCTTGCAGACCGATGCCGCGATCAATCCCGGCAACTCCGGCGGCCCGTTGATTGACCTTGCCGGGCGTTTGATCGGGATCAGCTCGGTGAAAATGTCGTTTACGCCGCAGGGGACGCCGACGCAGGGGTTGGGGTTTGCCATCCCGGCGCGCACGGTGGCGGCGCAAGTGGTGGAGTTCAAGAAGGCGGTGTCCGACCCGACGCGCAAGGTGGTCTCGGGGACGCCGATCCTGCACCGGCTCTTCGGTCTGGAGTTGCAGCCGCTCACGGCGGAGGCGGCGGCGAGGTTGGGGGTTGCCGAAGGAACGGGGTGCGCCGTCAGCGACGTGGAAGGCGGCAGTCCGGCGGCCGAGGCGGGGTTTCAGCGCGGGATGATCGTCTATAAGATGGGCTCGTACGCGGTGAAGGATCCTGCGCGCGTCGAGGCGTTGCTCAAGGATGTGGACGCCGGCACGCCCGTCGATTTCGTGGTCGGCATGAGCGGGGTGCGGCGCGGGCTTTCCCGGCAAGGGCAGCAGTTGGGGACGGTGACGCTGGTGGCAAGAGAAAAGGATGAAGGATGAAGGATGAAGGATGAAGGATGAAGGATGAAGGATGAAGGATGAAGGAAATCCAGTTTCGGCGGCTTTCCTTCATCCTTCATCCTTCATCCTTCTGCCTTTCCCCCGTTGCCGCGTAAAAAATTCAACGATTGCGCCGCGCGCGCTGTCAGTGATGTTCCTCACCTCCCGATGATCAAAGTAGAAAACCTCACCAAGCGTTACGCCGGGCATACGGCCATCAAGAATTTGTCCTTTGAGGTCGAGCGCGGGGAGATCGTCGGGTTTCTCGGGCCCAACGGCGCTGGCAAGAGCACCACAATGCGCATCCTCTCCTGCTTCATGCCCGCCTCCAGCGGCAAGGCCACCGTCGCGGGTTACGATGTTTTCTCGCAATCGCTCCAGGTCCGCAGCCACCTCGGGTACATGCCTGAAAACGTGCCGCTCTACACCGAGCTGCGCGTCAACGAGTACCTCGAACACCGCGCCGCCCTTAAAGGACTCAGCGGCAAGAAGCTCAAGATGCGCGTCGCCGAGGTGCGCGAATTGACCAGCATCAACGACGTTCAACGCAAGATCATCGGCAACCTCTCCAAAGGTTATCGCCAGCGCGTCGGCCTCGCGGAGGCGCTCGTGGGCGATCCCGATCTGCTCATCCTCGATGAGCCGACCATCGGTCTCGATCCTAATCAGATTCGGCAGGTGCGCGACTTGATCAAAAGTCTTGGCCAGAAGCACACCATCCTGCTTTCGACCCACATCCTGCCGGAGGTCGAGATGACGTGCAGCCGCGTGATCATTCTCCACAAGGGCAAGATCGAGGCGAGCGATACTCCGGCCAATTTGCTCAAGCAGCTCCGCACCGCCGGCAACATCCGCGTGGAAGTCGACCCGGGCGCCGACAGCGCGATCGAGCAGCTCCAGTCAGTGTCTGGGGTTAAGGAGGTGACACTCGAGGCGGCCGGCGCTGGATTCGCAGGTTATGAGTCGGTCTTGCCCGCCCCCGGAGTGGAAAAACCGGTTGAATCGCTTAATGGCTACCGCGGTTTTCTCCTTCGGGTGGAGGCCGGCAGCGACCCGCGGGAAGAGATTTTCCGCCTGGCCGTGAACCGCAAGTGGAAACTGCGCGAGCTCGCCCGCAAACGCGCGACCCTTGAAGACGTTTTCGTCGAGATCACCCACGCCGAATAGCCGTGATTTTCTTAGCGTCCATTGGGTCCATCGCGTCCATTCGGTCCATCAGACATGGACGCGATGGACGCGATGGACCCAATGGACTCAATGGACGCTCGCTCGCTATCCCTTTTATCCCTTTCTGACTTTCCCCACCCATGAGAAAATTCCTGATCCTGTTGGAGCGCGAGATGAAGGCTTACTTCTATTCGCCGGTCGCCTACATCGTCCTCGCTTTCTTCATGGCGCTCATCGGGTTCAACCTCTACACGATGGTCTCCCTCCTCAACCGCGGCCCGGTCGAGGTGACGCTCGTCGAGTTGTTCTTTAACAACGCCATCTTCTGGTTTGCCTTCATCCTCGTGATCCCGCTGATCACGATGCGCCTTTACTCCGAAGAGTTTAAGCTCGGCACCATCGAAACCCTCATGACCGCTCCCGTCGAAGACTGGCAGGTGGTCGGCTCGAAGTTCGCGGGCGCCATGTTGTTTTACCTGATCCTGTGGCTGCCGACGGTGTTCTTCTTCGCCTTCTTCCAATGGGAGACGCAGAACAAAGCCGCCGAGGCGCTGGGCGCATTCGGGGGCAGCTACCTGCTGCTGGTGTTGATGGGCGGGTTCTTCGTCTCCATCGGGTGCCTGGCGTCCGTCCTCACGCGCAACCAGATCATCGCCGCGGTGATCTCGCTGGTCACGGTGATCCTGTTTTTCTTCACCGGCTTCCTCGGTTACCTGCTTCCGAACATCAGCCAGACCTTTCAGGACATCGTGGCCTACTTCTCCTGCGTGCAACACATGAAGGATTACACGCGCGGCCTGGTCGACACCCGCCCGATCGTCTTCTACCTGAGCATGACGGCCCTGGTGCAGGTCCTCACCTTCCACGTGTTCCAATACCGCAAATGGAGGTTCTAGCGCTCGCGCCGCCGAGTTCCATCGACCAACGACTTCTCTTCCCATGCCTGCCGCCACCGACACCCCTCCCCCGCGCGTCAAATCCTCCATCGGCGGTTTCCGCCGCGTGCAGATCGGGCTCAACGTGATCATCCAGATCGCCGTCCTCCTGGTGATCATCGCCCTGGTCAACGCCTTCGGCTTTCGCCACTTCAAACGCTTCGACTTCTCGCGCGACCGTAAGTACGCCCTGAGCCCCCGCACCAAGCAGTTCCTCGCGGGCATGGACAAGCCCGTTAAATTCATCGTCTTCATGGACGCTCGTTCGCCGTTGCAGGGCGATGTGGCCAACCTCGCGGTCGAGTACCGCAACGCCCAGCCAAAGATGATCCAGCTCGATCAGGTCGACCCCTTCCGCAACGTCGCCCGTGCCGCCGAAGTCCAGTCCAAGTACAAGCTCGCCGCTCAGGAAAACGTCGTCATCCTGGAGTGCGAAGGGCGCAAGACCGTCATCAGCGACGACAAAATGGCCGATGTCGACCCCGGCAACCCGATGCTCGGCACGCAGGCGCAGATCACCGCCTTCAAGGGCGAGCAGGCGATCACCAGCGGCCTCCTGGAAGTCACCGAAGGCAAGAAAAACGCCGTCTACTACCTCCAGGGCCACGGCGAACCGCCCATGACCGGCGCCTCGTCCCCGCTCGACACCCTGGGCAAGCTCATCGCGCAGGAACACATCGACCTCCAGACCCTCAACCTCCTCAACGTCGACGCCATCCCCGCCGACGCGAGCGTGGTCATGCTCCTCGGGCCCAGCTACGATCTCTCCGGCCGCGAGGCGCAGGTGCTCACCGATTATTGGTCCAAGGGCGGGCGCATCCTCCTCCTGCTCAACCCCGAGGTGGCCACGCCGCACCTCAACGCGTTGCTCGACAAGGTGGGCATCCAGGCGGATGACGACCGGCTCTTTGCCTACGCCTCCCTCATGGGCGTCACGCGGCTCGTGACCGATGCGGTCGGCGAGTTCGTCGGCGACGGGCCGATCACCAAGACGCTGCAAGGCGTCGACACGATCATGCTGGGCGGCACCCAGACGCTCACCCTCCACCCCGAGAAGGTGTCCGCCCTCAACATCAAGCTCGCGCCGCTCATCCAGGCCAAGAAAGGCTTCTGGGGCGAGACCGATTACAAAGATGTCTCCGAAGACAACCTGCCCAAACCCGACGAAGGCAAGGACAAGAAGGACAACCTAATCATCGCCGCGTCCGTCGAGCAAGGCGCGGTGGGCGACCAGCGCGTGAAGGTGCCTTCCGCGCGGATGATCGTCAACGGCAACGCCCGCTTCATCCGGGCCGATGCCCTGGGCGACGCCAACGCCAACTTCTTCATCGGCAGCCTCAACTGGCTCCTGGCCCGTGAGCAACTCATCGGCATCGCGCCCAAGGAGGTCAAAAAGTACACGCTCAACCTGCCGCAGGATCAGGAACAGACCATCTTCTGGGTATCGATCCTCGCGGTGCCGGGATTCTTCGCGTTGATCGGCGTCCTCGTCTGGTGGCGCCGCCGCTCATAACGGACCCCTCTTGCCCATGAACTGGAAAACCACCCTTACGCTTCTCGCCGTCGCCGGCCTGCTCGTCGCCTACTTCAAATTCTACGAGGAGAAACAGCCTTCCCGGCTCGAGCCCAACCGCCTCTTCCTCCTCGACCGCGCCGGCATCAACGGCCTGGTCGTCACCGACCGCGATGTGAAGGTCGACCTCCGCCGCGAGGGCGCCCATTGGCAGTTGAAAAGCCCCGTCGCCGATCGCGCGGACCAGTCGGCGATCGACGAGCTGATGACTTCCCTCGAGACCGCCCAGAAGGAAGACACCCTCTCCGCGAAGGACGTCGCCTCGAGCAAGAACGGCCTCCAGGATTTCGGCCTCCAAAGCCCCCGGCTCCAGTTGCAGATCATCCCGGCCCCGGGCGGGCAGACGACCGACGTCCTCTTCGGCAACGACACGGCCATCGAGGGCAAGACGTACCTCCAGATCAAAGGCTCGAGCCAGGTGCTCGTCGCAGATTCCGGCTTGAAGAAGCAATTGGAAAAGGACGTCAACGGCTGGCGCGACCACAAGATGACCGACCTGGCGGCGACCGACGTCAACAAGTTCACGGTCAAGAACGCCGCGGGCGAGATCGAACTGCAAAAGACGGCCGACCATTGGCGCATCGTCAAGCCGCTCGGCGCGCGGGCCAACGACGAGAAGGTCAACGACCTCGTGTCGCAGTTGACCAACCTCAAAATCGACAGCTTCGTCGCCGACGACAAAGCCGATGCCGCGACCTACGGCCTGAACGAGCCGCGCGGCACGCTCACCCTGTACACCGCGGCGGATCCCAAGGGGCTGGACCTGATCGTCCTGCCGGGCGGGTTTTCCTATGGCGACTATCTGCGCTGCGGCGCCATGGCCGCGCAGTCGCCGGTGATGCGCGCGGTTTCCGCCGCCGCCGATCGAGGCGTGGCGGTGGTGGGGGGCTGCAACGGC
>CAXUAZ010000024.1:0-28006 GCA_964249195.1 uncultured Chthoniobacterales bacterium | reverse complement strand
TCCCACTCCATAGCTCGTCATCCCGTTTGTTCCAATTCCAGCCGAAGCATTACAAAATTAACCAGGAACGTGCTGCCGACGCCGTATTCGCTCTCCACGCTGATGTGTCCCTGTTGCGCTTCCACGAGCTTCTTTGTTAGGACCAGCCCCAGGCCGGTGCCACCGGCACGGTGTTCAGCGCTGGCAAGTTGCTCGAACTCACGGAAAAGACGCGGCAAATCCTCTTTGCGCATGCCAATGCCGGTATCGTGAACCCGCACTTTAAAGCGGCCGCCGACACACGTTGCGACATCAATGGTCACGGCGCCCGAGGCGGGAGTGAATTTGACTGCATTCGACAGCAAGTTATAGCACACCTGCTTAAATTTCTGCTGATCGAGGAAGACGGTCTCAAGCTCGTCGCACGTCGTGACCACGACGTTCACGCCTTTCTTCAAAGCAATGCTCTTGATCACCGCACAAACTCCGTTAATCGCCGTCTTTGGTGAAAAGCGCTCAGGGTAGAGATCAATCTTTCCTGCCTCAACTTTCGCCAGATCGAGCACGTCATTGATCAATTGGAGAAGATGGCGGGCGCTGCTAAGCACATCGTTGAGATATTCATCCTGCTTTGGATTCAATGGTCCGGGTTTGCCGTCGATCAAGAATTCGGAAAAGCCAATGATTCCATTTAGCGGCGTGCGCAGTTCGTGACTCATGCTGGCGAGAAAGGCAGACTTGGCGTGGTCAGCAGTCTCTGCGCGGACCCGGGCGATTTCCAAGGCGACGTTGGCCACTTCGAGTTGCGAAGTGCGCTCAATCACTCGTTGCTCGAGTTCGGCGTTCAGACGGTGAACTTCGTTCTCCACCCGTTTGCGCTCGGTGATATCCTGCGCGGTGCCGACGATTCGTCCTGTACGCCTTTCCGTTAGCTGGGGAGGTTTACTCCGCGCCGCAATCCAACAGGTTGAGCCGTCTGGTCGAACGAAACTCATGTCCTGTTCGAGTTCTTCGCCCGACTCGAGGGAGGCAGCCAAATTACGCCTGAACAGTTCCTGATCCTGCAGATCGAATTTCGCCAACGCTTCCTCGTAGGCAGGGGCTCCCAAGGCGGGGTCGCACATAAACAGCCGAAACATTTCTGGCGACCAGGTGAGACCATTGGTCGAGAGGTCCAGTTCCCAGCTGCCTATTTTCGCGTGCGTCTGAGCAGCCAGCAGACTCGCCTCGCTCCGGCGTAAATCTTCCTCGATCGACTTTAGCTCTTCCACGTCGGTGTTGGTGCCGAACCACTGCACCACGCAATCCTCAGCGTTCTTCAAAGGTACCGCTCGGGTGAGGAACCGCCGGAATTTTCCGTTCGCACCTCGCAGCGGAAACTCCATCTCGAAAGTCGCCTGGGAGGCAATCGCCGCCGTCCATTGCGCCATAACATGAGGCAACGCTTGGGGATCATGCACCCCCTGCCAACCCCAACCCTTCATGTCTTCGGCTTGCGTGCCGGTGTACTCGTACCATCGCTGGTTGTACCAGAAGATATATCCGTCAGCCCGCGCTACCCAAGCAAGCTGCGGGATGGCATTGGCCATTGTTCGGAAACGCTCCTCGCTCTCGCGCGAGGCTTCCTCCGCCAAGCGGCGGTCGGTCACATCGATGTACATGATGACGGCGCCTTCTTGAAGGCCGGGTCGCAAGGGTGCGGCCATCAATCGGAACCATCGCTTTTCGCTTGGCGAATGGCAGGGGTACTCTATCTCGAAACTATGTTTCCGGGCGGCCAAAACGTTGCGCAGCCCCGCGCTGACCAAGAGGGACTCCGTCGAGCAATCGCCCACCGCCGTCTCGCAAACCTGAAGATAATTGACGCCAATCGTAAAATCGGCGCTCTGCAATGCATTGAACGTTGCGAAACGACGCCAGCTTTCATTCACCGCCACGATCACTCCGGCAGGGTCTAATAGAGCTATATGAGCGGGCAGCGCGTTGAGCACACCCGTCTGTGCTTCGGCGGCCCGGCGTTGCGCTACTTCGCTGTCTCGCAACCGAGCTTCAATCTCCTTCCGACGGGTGATGTCGCGCGCGATCTTGGAGGCGCCCACGACGTTGCCGTCCGGGTCCCTGATCGGCGATACGGTGACCGAGACGTTTAAGACATCCCCCCCTTTTCGGGTGCGGACCGTGTCGAAATGCTCGACCACCTGGCCGCTGCGGATGCGAGAGAGGATCGACTCTTCCTCATCCTGGCGATCGGCCGGGATCAGGCTGGTCACAGAGCGACCGATCATCTCCTGCGCGGTATATCCAAACATGCGTTGCGCACCGGCGTTCCAGCTCGTCACCATCCCGCTCAGATCTTTGCCAACGATGGCGTCGTGCGAGGAGTCGATGATTGCCGAAAGCAATACGCGCGTGGCCTCCGCTTCTTTGCGTTCGGTGATATCGATGATTACGACGACAACGAAAGGCACCTCGCCATCCACGAGCGTCGGTTCATACCTCACGGCAAAATGTCGGCCCGTTCCGGCGCTCGCCTGGTGCATTTCATACGAGACCCGTTCCCCCGCGAAAGCTTGATCCAGTCGCGGGCAAATCTGCGTTTGGTAAAGCCCAGGCAGGACGTCCTCGACCCGTTGGCCCGCCAAATCGTTGGATGGCAACCGCAGTATCTTCGAATACGCGGCGTTGGTATACTTGTAGCGCCGCTCCCGGTCCACCATTACCAAGCCGACCTGAGCATTTTCCGTCACGACGGTGAGTCGCTCCTCACCTGCCTTGAGGTCCTGCTCGATCCGTTTGCGTTCCGTTACATCGGTGATGCTTGTCAGGGCAAGTCGCTCTCCACCGGGGCATTGGACGAGATTCCCGTTGTAGCTAAAAACTCGCGCCGGGCCGTTGGCGATATTTCGCACCTGCAGCTCGACGTTCCGAAGTTGTTCGCCCCGAAGCAGCCGGGGCAAAGGCCACTCGGAAAACGGCAACGGCGCACCATCCAGAGTGCGGATGTCGAAAAGATTGGAGAATTCCGGCAACGCCCTCTGGCAGTCCTCCAGATCCTTGAAGCCGTGCATCTCCATCCCCGCGCGGTTCCAGAGCAACATCTTTCCCTCCGCGTCGCACAGCACCAACCCTTCGGTGAGATTTTCGACGACCGCCTGCAGCCGCTCCTCGCTTTTGCGCAAATCGGCGTTGGCGCAAGTCCGCTCCCACACCCCGGTATTGAGGAAAAAGACGCCGGCGAAAAGGATAGTGATGCTCAAGAAGACGCCTACCGGAAGCAACAGGAACGTCGTGGTCGAAACCATGCTCGAAGCAATCTGACGCTGTTCACGCAACGCATTTTCCTCTGCCTCCATCTCTCCGAGCGCCTTGGAGAGCTGGGCGGACAGGCCGATGCCGACCCCGGAGTCGATCATTCTCCGAGCCGCCGCGAATCCGCTTTCCCGGCGGACGTTGATCGTCGAATTGCCGAACTCCAGCCGTTGATAGAACATCGCGTGCGGCGGAATGAGGCGCTCCTGTTGACTTGGATTGTCGAGCGTTAGCTCTCCGATGGCGGTCAGTGCCGCGATGACATCGGCCTCCTTTTTGCCTCTGGTCAGCAGGAGGTCTTCATTGCCGGTGATGATGTAGCCGCGCTGAGAACTTTCCAGTTCCGCCAGACCAGTCTCCACCTCTTCGATGTCCTTGAGTACTTCCTCGGTGTGCGCCACCGCGTTGGCGGATCTTATCAGCCGCTGGGTGAAATTGAACGAAGCGCTGGCGGCCAGGAGCATGATGGTCACACCCAGCATGAGACCGAGGCTGACGAAACGGTTGAGCGCCCACACGAGTCCGCCCTCGCTTCGGGCAAGGGCGAGCAGTGCCGCGCCCATCAGCACAAAGACCACGGAAGTGTGAAGCGCGGGGCCGGCCTGGATCAGCAGCGGGGCACGCAACGAGGCGGTGGAGAGATAACTGATCAAAGCAAGTGCTCCCACGCTTAACACGGCGGCTCCGGATGCCGCCATGACGGGCAGGCGCCAGTCCGGGGTTTTCTTCGGTCGCAGCACCGAAACAATGAGCCCCGAACCAATCAGCATGACGCAGTAGGCGGTCGCTGGAGCCATTCTCGCCGGATTCAAAGCCGCAGCCGCCGCCGCGCTTCGGGAGGATAAGAGGGACCAGTCGTCGATCCCTAGGTCACATCCAAAGAGATACTCGGCGAGCGTCAGCGCGCCGAACGCAACGACTGGGCTCGAAAGCGCCACCGTCCAGAACCTGCGGCGGGCAGTATCAGCGCCGAGTGCCCGCAGCAGTAGAGCTGCCCCGCATAACGCCAGCGAAGCGGCGGTGTTGACCTTCATTGAAGCGTAGCCCGGGAAGATCGTCTTCAGTCTTTCCAAGTCGAGCGCCCAACCGGCCAGTACGAGCACCCCGACGATGAGCACGAAGCCCCCCACGGCGGCCGAGAAGATTTGGCGCCGTTGGGAAGTTGAGGAATTGATCATCGCTGGGGGGGCAATCATCTCCGAAGTCATAAAGCTACTTCCGCCAACTCGCTTTGGGGAGCCGGAAAAGCCTCTCGAGGGACACGCACTAGTCCAAGACCAGAAACAACTTCGACCTAGCGGTATGTTCTGGCCCTTATTTGGGAAAGCAAGCGGAAGTATCTCAATTTCACTAGTTAATGCCAGGAGGGCACGCACAAACTTGTGGGGAATTTACCCCATTCATGCAAAGACAATTCGCCGGTGCCAATGCCCAACGTCGTGCCTCAAGCACGGTGAAAGGATACGCTCCCGGCACCAGGCTCTTCTGTCCTAGATTTTAGAGCCTAAAAACTTACGGCGGGGGTGACTCATGTATGCGCCTTGTGAAATCCCCCTCCTGCTTACCCGGCAATCAAACTTGGTTGAGGAAGAAATGCCAGCGCAGGTTCCAAGCATTCCACCGGGTAACACCGGCTGCGCGTGATAGAAGCGAGGGGTCCGCGACATGGAGGCTGGCTGATGGCCAGGAACCCGACGCTACCAGAGAGTCGAGCAATGGCGCAAGCCGTTGGTAAAATCATGCGCAAACGCCGCCTTGCGCGGGGACAGTCTCAAGAGGCGTTTGCCGATCTTGTTGGCGTTATCGTACGCAAATCCGCTCTATCGAGCGCGGTGAGAACACAGTAAGCATTTTCGCCCTTTCAGTCATCGCTCGGGTATTAGGAACGAGCGCCTCTGAACTTTTGAGGGAGGCAGAATTTTGATTCCTCAGGGCTTGGAAGGCAGGGGTGTACTTGCACCAATCCGGAACATCAGCGGAAAACGGCGGACTTATTCTCACCATCACTCGCAGTGAGGCATCGACTCATTCGTAAATCATTGGAAATCAACGAAGCGGAGGCGAGGGGAGTCGAACCCCTGACGATGTCCCCTCCCCCTTGGTCGACATATAGGGGACAACGCTGTCGAGTCTCTTCTGCGGGGGTGGCAAATTTGCCACCCCCGGCAAAAACCAAGTGCGCCCGACAGCGGAAACGCTGATATTCGGCACTAATTTGGCACCAAAAAGCAGCTTTAGAGGAAAAAAGAAGGTTTCCTGAACCTTTGATCCGGGTTCGATTCCCGGCGGGAACATGAGCATTGTCACCGTCGCCTGACGACGCTCAAGATCATCCGGCGCCTTTAATCCCGCATGAGCCGATAGCGATACGGCTTGTAGGCCTGCGCTTCTAGCAGCGTCAGCGGGATGTCGTCGAGCTGAACCTTCCAGCTCGGCAGTGACCCGGATTCAAAAGCAAAGAGCCGCCGATGCGAGAGGTCCTTCCACGCTGCAAACATCAGCACATGGTTGTTATTGGAGTTGAGAATATCTCCTGGCTTTAGATCCTCATACGAGCCGAGTGAAGAGCAGAGACCGGGCAACTCGCGCGTGGAATAGCTGCGCTCGAGTTTCCAGCACCGTGAAATCAGCCCTGAACAATCAATTCCAACCGCGTGCTTGCTCACGCCCGCATCCAGTTTCTCCCGCTCTTCCCGCGTGTAGACGTCCCCTGCGTATCGGCCCTCCTCGATCCCGCGCCGAAATTCCTCCAGACTGCTGAACCCTCCCCACATGTAGGGCGTCCCGACGTTCCGTTGACCAGGGATCCACCAACCCGCCCGCGTGTAAGAAGGGCGAAACGAGGCATCCGGCGTCTCCACCGCCACTCCTTCCGCATCCCGGCCATGAAACACGTTCCGCTCGCTCGGCGTCCACACAAACGTCCGATATGCCTCCGCCGTGGCCATCGCCTCACTTCGCGTGACGGGCTCAGCCGCTCGGCCGGACCCGATCATCGCAGCCATCAGGAGCAGCACCTTCACCCACCAGCCTCCGCGTCGACGTGTCAGCCGGGAAACCGTTTGCCGCTCCATTAATCTTGCAGTCATCCCGTTACGGTTTCAGAACAATTGCATCGACTTCAACCTGGAACGCTTCACCGTTCTCGTCGAACGAGACAATCATCGGCTTGCGTCGCGTTCCGATCATCATTGGACGAGTCAGGAAGTTCTCGTCTTCGCCCCCTCAGCGCATGGACGAGACCATTTCGCTAATCTCCGCGACGTGCTTTTCCTCCCCGCTGGAAAAGCGTATGATCTTGTAGTGCTTTTTACCGTGATATTCTCCCCAGAACTGCATAAACACGATATACGTGCTGCCAGCGACAGGCTCCTTTTCCGGCGTTCGCGATGAAATATCGAGCAGTTTATATTCACCAGACACTTCGCCCGTCACATCGCCTTTCAATGTTTTCGTAACGGCAGCCTTTACATGTTCGTACTCTTAAACTGTGGCGGCACCAGGAGAAGGCAAGCCAGCATACTTCAACGAAATAACGGCGATGTCGGTGGCCTCGGATGCAGCCGACCGTTCGCTAAGCAAATGCCCCGGAAATGCCGATTCCTCCTGAAAATTTTGTCCTCTTGCCTCAACAGAGAAACCGATGGTGAATGCCATTACGATAATCCGCAGCTTTAATGTTGTTTTACTCATTATTTGGCGAATGGATATTGCAGCCGGGGTCCAAAATGATGGCGTCGTTGCCATTGACAATCTGGCGTACCTTGAGAGGATTGATCTCAGGATATGTAAATCCGTAGTCAAAGACGTTTAGCATGACCCTATAACTTGTTTCAATCGTGAATGTATGATTAATTAGCTTAGCAAGCATAATATAATGCGCAAAGAAGTCGGGACCTTCTTGCCATTTTGTGCCAGCCATAGCCCACCCTGGAGTATCTAATTGTATTCCACCAGTTACATGAACACCTTCTCAACGTGCACATAATCACCAAAACTCAATGCGCCGTCCTCAGTGGAGAAGTCAGGAGCGTCGCCGAAGTATCTCAAGGCAAGCGTGGGTTAGAGCCGCGAAGTCTTCCATCAGGGCAATGCAGTGATCGCCGAAACGGCTCCGTCACTTAGCAGCAGGCGGGTCGGCAGAAGCAACCATCTTCTGAATCTCCGTTTCGTGCTTCTCGCTAAACGCGGAAAACCGCAGGATTCGCAAAACTACATGCGGATCCCTTCCCTGCATAAAAGCAATGTATTGCGTCCCCAAAATCGGCTCCCTTTCGGCGTCAGAGTCTGGCGCCTCGCGCAAATCATAGATGCACGTAACCTCTCCTGTTGCCGCGCCCTTCAAGCTTTTATCGATCCGCACTTTCGCGCCGAAATAGTTAAGTACGCCCGGAGGTCCTAGATCAATCTTACCTTTTGCAACCAGCGTAATGACAGCCACGTCGGTACTTTTCCTTATCAACCCTGACTCGCTAAGATGATGCCCGGGTAAGGGCGCGGTGACATCTTGCGCTGAGGCTTTTACCGCTCCGACAGCAAACGCAACACTCAGAAAGATCCTAACCAAGCGCAATGATTGAATTATATTCATGGTAATGGAGGGTAATCATTTGCGCCAGATTCGATATTTATCGGCAAATGTCCTCCGACAATACCGCGGACTTTTGCTTCGTTAATCATTGGTTCTCTTTTCCATGCGAGAACACGATTGTAAATACCCTTCCAATCTTTTGTAATCAAAAACGTTAAGGCAACCTGCTTAACCAAGCCAGTTTGAGAAACGTACATTGTTACTCCCTCCTTCCAATCGGCGTCGCCGTATGTCCAGCCGGGGTTATCTGAGCTTGTCAATACCTCATAGGTGAACAACTTCTCAGAATAGGCATAATCCCCTTGTTTCGCCTCTCCATCTAGACCAAACGGAGCAGGACGGGAAGGGTCATAGCGCATACCTGTGTCATCGTAAGTATAGAATTCGCTTCGCTGCAAACTCGGGATATTATTGCTGTTAAGCGGTGAGTCGCCTTCATCATCAGTACCTGGTGGCTTCCCTTCACGCAATTTTACGTTCCACGACGTTCCATCGTCGCTTCTCAAGATGTTCCATCCTAATTTAGCAATTGTTCGTTTCCATTTATAATGAAGCCACGGAATTGCCGGTGCTTGCGCTGCCACCATTATATCACTAATGTAGCTGACCCCTCCTCGTCTGCCCTTGCCGGGAGGCCTCTCACCAAGGATGTCGTCTCCTTGCTGCTCAGCTTTATCATCAGCATAATGAGGATTCTCTGGCGATGGGATAATGCGTTTGACCACCTTTCCATCGAAATCGGTCGTCTTTCCGTTGAGCAACCTCAGGCCAATCGGCACGAGCAACAAGGCGTGATCGGCGCCCGGCGTAGCGGAGGTTGGCCCCGGATTGCCAATCGCGGCGATGATGCCGCTGGAGCTAATCACCTCAAGGTGGTCCCATTGGATGTCTGCGCCGGCCGGGAACTCCATGCGCGAGAGTTCCCATTGCCGGGACGAGGTTCCGGGAACCTTGTAACTTGTCCAAAGAACGAGTTCGTCAGCCCCGTTGTCCTTGACGCTCGTTACGATCTGGAAAGCTCCGTCGCCCGCGTGTTCATTGCTGATGAGCAGCGGTGTGATCATTTTGATCTGACCGCTCCAGGGACCAGTTTTGATCAAATCGCTGAACTGCGTTCTTTTCCCGTCCTGCCAGAACCCGCCTGCGTGATCGTCAGTTCCATTTATACCCGGCCAGAGCCCCATCAAGAAACGGCCCTCGTTGGTGAGCCCATAGGCGGCATTATCATTCCCTAAGTCGATGTCGACGAAATCATCATCGTTCCAGAGTTTGTCGCCCAGAGCCCAACCAACGTCATTGATCTCGGCTGGTCCGAACCGTTTTCGCACGAATCGATAGCTGGCGGTGTCGGCGAAGTCGGCTGGAACCAAAGGATCAAAGAGGACGGTTTTCTTGCCGCCGACCAGGATTGACACCGATGAACCCGAGTTGGTCGCAGGAATAAAAGGGGCCTGGCCGCCTCCGCGGTCTATGCGGGTATAATACCCATTCGCCAAGTAACTGCCCGCTGATGCGCCGACGAGTTGCGTCGTGTCCAAGGTGCGTCCCGGGTCACCCCTTCTGTTCTTGTAGGGACCCGCCAATCCCACGTCACTCGGCACGCCGCCCGACACCTTCAGCGCAAATTGACCGATGTACCTCCCGGGATATGGCGCGTCTGGATCGTCCGGATCCGTCGGCTCGGGAGCAGAGAGGCTTACATCGACAACGTCATTGCCGCGCATGTCCCCGTTGGGACACAAAAAGTAGAGCGCGGTGACATGATCCAATATACTCGCCGTCAAAGGCGAAGGTATTGTTTGCGCGTCGCCGATTACCCCTCCCTTCCAAGTTTTGACGATCTGAGGCGGAATGCCAGAACTGCCGAAGGTGAAGGCCGCTTCGTGGGCATCGTTCAAAGCCATCAGGACTACGGAACTCGAAGCTGCCGCCCCACTGATGTCGATTACGGCATAGTTCTGGACGGCCAAGAGATTAGAAGTAATGGCCTGACCCGATGGCGAGGCGCCGAGGTCCCTCACGGTGATTCTGCTCTGCGCTTTTAGTAGGGTCGTCTCGGCCCCCAGCCAAATGACGCCTAAACAGATGGCATATATTTTCATGGCTGGGCGGCGAGGTGATAAGAGGTCGTGCCCGGCGGCAGCGTCGCAATTAATTTCCAGGAGCCATCGTCGCGCTGAAGCTCGATCTCCACGGGGGTTTGATCGTCGGTGTGATTTTCCCACGACATCTCACAACTCATGTCGAGGTTGCCCTGCGAGACGAAGTTCGTTGGCGCAAAGGGTGAAGTAGTCGGCGGTCCCGTGCCGTCGTCACTGGCGGCACTGAACGTCACCGTGCTCTGTCCGACGCCGATGGCAGTCGCAGCTGTAATCTGGCACGGCTGGTTCGGCCCTGCGGGCAGTTGGAAATAGGCGCGAGCTTGTCCCATCGCGTCGGTGCGAACCGTGACTGAATTAACCAAGGGCGCGCTGCTCGACGCTTTCAGATTTCCCCCGCCACTCACCACCGTGAAGGTCACTGCTCGATTGCTCAACAGGTTGCCCTGGGCATCCTCAAAACTCACGACGAGTGCGGCGGGCAGGAGACTTCCCGGACCGGCCGTCTGGGGATCGCCGCTGAAGATCGAGAGCGTCGGATTCAGCCCGAAATTCTGATCGTTCGGATTGAGCCCTTGATCGAAAGCCTGCTGGTAGGTGAGACCGTTACCTCGAGGCGCGACCGAGTTCGCGTCCGTGCCGGCTGCTACGTTGTAGAATGTTTCCCAATCCAGCGGCAAACCGTTTGTGTCCAATAACGCCGCAAGCGGATCGGTGCCTTGCAGCAGTTCGTCGTAATTGCTGACCTTGTCGTCGTCGAAGTCAGCCGAGAACGGATCGCTCGTTGGCTGATCTGAATATCTGAGGCGCAGAAAGAAGCGGTCGGCGTTAGAAAGAAATCCCCATTGGATCACCTGGGCGCCGCCGGATTCGATGATCGGCACGTAGGTCCAATCCGTTAAATCTCCCGATTGCTGGATGAAGTAAGTCCGTCCGGGTGCGCCCCACCAGGAAAACGCGTCGAGGCCATTCGCCGCCCCTCGGACCATGCTTGCGCCCTGGTTCGGACTGGATGCGGTCTGAGCATTGCCGGAGATCACGGCCGATATGAGAACGAGTGCGCCTGGAATGAGGAGTTTCATGGGAGGCGTCGTGTTTAGCGCGAGGGAAGGTATCCACTGCCTTTCACCGGCCAGTAGTTAACGATAATGTTGCGCGGCGTCGGAGTAGGCGTCGGAGGCTGGTTTCGGCGGGCTTCGGCGTCAGCGCGGCGCTTCTGATAGTCGGCGATGAGTTGCGGGCGGTTGGCGTCGAAGTACGCGCAGAGGGCGTCGAGGCCGCCGAGCGCGTCGGTGTAGTCGGCGGCGCTGCCGGCGGTCACCGCGTAGGAGGCGTGGTCGGGCAGCGAGAGCGTCGGGTCAGGCAGGCTGGCGTCGGTGGAGTCGAAATCGAAGGCCAGCATGTACAAGTAGAAGGCATCGCTCGTCTCGAGCTGCGAGACGCCGCCGAACAGGCGGAAGTCCACATTGAGGTGGGCGTGCAATTCGGGACGGGAAGCGCCGTAGCCGCGCACCTCGGTGAACCGTTGATTCTGTTGATCGACCGATAGAGAAACCACCTTGCAGGGCTTCTCGACGCCCGGAGGAGCAGAAGGCGAAGGCAAAGGCGAAGGAAGCGGTGGCGGGGCGATGCGGTTGAGCGTGACGGTGTGATCGCCCATGTCCACCTGCTGCTGATCCAGCACTTGGACCGGAATACCGGCGAGTGAATCGAGCGTCGGCGTCGCGGTTTGCGCGATAACGAGGGAAGACAGAAGCGTCAGGATCGCTGCCACGCAAGGGAAGGCGCGAGGTCGAGAAAAAGTCGCTTTCATAGCTCCTGGGAAGCGTTGCTCAAGGGTTTGGACTGATCCTTGACGGCAGTTTTCTTCATGTTAATGCCAATTTGTCATTGACATTAACCCTTAATTCTGCTACTCTTCGGGCAATGTCCTTGGAAGCAGGCCGCCGGAACGTGAATAAACGTTACAAGGCGTTATAATACGTTTTGGAGCATGCAAATTTTTCGTTTTCTGTCCCTGCGCGCCGCCTTCCAGCCCCACACCGCAAAATGAACCCTCGCCTTGCACGGGCTTTGCTCTGAGGGTTACCGCATTCCCCCCTTCATGGCTTCCCCCGCGACCGAGAAATTCCTGCATACGCTGAAATTCAGCGAAAACCGGGAACCGCGCGCCTTGATGGAACTCACCCTCTCTCAACTCCAGCGGCTCGCCGACCAGTTCGACCTCGGGCGCGTGATCCAGATGGACAAGCCTCTCACCACCCAGTGCAACACCACCGACCCCTTTAAAACCGGCCGCGGCACGTTCCTCCTGCGCGCCCGCCATGGCGAGGAGTTCGGCGAACGCGTCGAGTATCTCCACGAACTCATCAATTATCTCGTCGCCCATCAATTTCCAGCCGCCGAAGTCATGCGCTCGCACTCCGGCAAGACGTGGACCACCTGGGGCGAGCGGATCGTCGAAATCCACCGGTTCGTCCCGCACGACCCCGGCGTGCATCGCGACTGGCGCCGCATGAACGCCGCGGCCACCGCCCTCGGCGACCTCCACCGCATGCTCGCCAAGGCCGTCGCCGGGAAAACGCCCGTCCCCCCCGAGATGCGCAACGACGTCAGCCCGGAGCAGTGCTGGACGTTTCTCGACGAGACGGAGATCACCGTGCGCGACAAATACCGGGACGACCCCCGCTGCGAAGAAGCGGCCGCCGTATGCGAGCGGGCCCGCGAGGTCCTGGAGCCGCTCCTGCGCGATTATCCGCGCCTCATTGGCAATCTCCCGTGGCTCACCGTGCACGGGGATTATCATTTTTGGAACATTCTCTATCGCGCGGACCAGATCGCGGCGGTGGTCGACTACGATTTTGTCCAGGAGCGCGAACGCATCTTCGACATCGCCTACGCGATGCAAAACGTCATCAGCCATTTGCGCCAGGTGCACGGCCCGCATCTGACCGATTGGGCCAACCTCTCGTGGCACAACGCGCGCATCTGGGTCGATCACTACGACGAGGCCACGCACCTGCCCCTCACGGAGGCGGAACGCCGCTGGCTGCCCAAGGAAATCCTGCGCATTTTCCTGGTCGGCGTGGCCACCAGCATCCTCCAGGACGACCCGATCGACCTCCTGATCAAACACGGCGCGGATCTGGAACTCTTCGTGTGGATCAATGAACAGGAACGCCTCTTTCTCTGAGAAATGGCCGTCCCTCCAGAGTACGCAACTTCGATGAAATCCCACATTTTTTGCTTTTTTTCTCTGAGCAGTCACGCTTTTTGCTAGAGCACACATTATGGCGAAAGCTCTTACCTCCGTTGTCGGCGTCGACCTTGGGCGGCATACGTTCAAGGCGGTGCACATGCAACGGAAGGGCAGCCGCACCGTGATTTCCGGCTATGCCACCCGCGCGATCGGGGCCGAGCCCCCGGCCACCGCGGAAACGCTGGCGCATCATCTCAAGCTCCTGTTTCGCGAGCTGGGCGCCACGGGCAAGGCCATCAGCGTCGCGGTTTCCAGCCCGGAGGCGCTGTTGCGCATCATCGAGCAGCCTCCGACGCCCACGATCCTCCTGCGCGACGCCCTGCGACTCAACGGGCTGGCGTTGCTCAATCAGGATTGCCGCGACTTCGTGCTCGATTGCGACCTGATCCCCTCCCCCGCCAGCGCCCACCCCGATGCCCAGGGGCCGCTCGACCCCAGCGGCCGGCTCAAGGCGCTGCGCTACCTGGTGGGCGGGTTGCCGCGCACGGAGGTTGCGACCGTCAGCTCGGCGTTCTCCAAGAACCGGACGCCGGCGGATCGGATGCAGCTGGCGCCGATTTGCAATTACAACGCCTTTGAGATGTCGCAGCGCGATGTGTTCGCGCGCGACTCGTTCGTGCTGGTCGACATCGGGCACCTGGAGACGCGCGTGCTCGTGGGGGCCAAAAAGGAACTCGTGCTCGTGCGCACGATTGATTACGGCGGCAATCACTTTGTGGAGGCGGTGGCGGCCGAGGGCGCGATCGACCGGGAATCAGCCATCATGCTCATCGAGCAAAACGACGCGGGCATGGTGGACGCGGGCCGCTTGTCGCTCAAGTTGCTGGCGCGCGAGTTGCGCAGTTCGATCGGGTTTTTCGAGGGCCAGCGCGAGGAGCCGATCAACCGCGTGTATTTCTCGGGCGGACTCGTGAAGGCGTTGATGCCGCTGCAAATCCTCAGCGATGAGTTGGAGATCGGCTGCGACACGTGGGACCCGTTCCAGTATTGCCAGATCGACCTGCCCAAGAACAAGCTCGCGCCTTTTGACGCCGAGCGGACGCACCTCAACGTCGCCTGCGGCGCCGCGCTGGACCTCCTCGGCGTCAAATAACTACCCCCTATGCCGCTCACGCTCAATCTCCTCCACGAGGAGCAGAAACAACTTCAGGCCCGGCAGCGCGACCCGCTCAAGCTGGGGTTGCTCGGGCTGGTCGGCGTCGCCCTCTTGTTTATGGGTTATTACGCTTATCGCCTGATCGGGGCGAGTTCGCTCAGCGGCCAGTTGCATGCCCGGCAGGCGGAATGGGCGCGGCAGGAGCCGCTCGCGCGCGCCGCTCTTACGCAGGAGGCGGATTTGAGCCTGACGCTCGGGGCCGCGGCGGCGGTCACCAAACGGATCGAGGGGCGTTTCTATTGGGCGCCAATCCTGGAAACGCTCCAGCGCACCGTGCCGCCGGCGGTCCAGATTCTGAGTCTCTCGGGCAACAATGAACTCAACGGCGAAAAAGTGCTGTTAGGCGTCGACGGCATTGCCGCCGGACCGGAGCCGCGCGCCGCGGCGGAGCAATTCCGCATCGCGCTGGCCGAGGCGTTGAGCAAGAAATTTCCCGGCGCGGCGTCGACCTTCCGCAGCCTGGAGGAGACCAATGCCATCGCGACCCTGGACGGCAAGCCGTTGCCGACGGCGAAGTTCACGATCGACGTCAACCTCAAGAAACCGGCCGCCGCTCCGGCGCCCGAGCCGGCCCGCCCTCGCCGCAAATGAAAAAGCTCGCCAAAGAAGACATCGAGAAAATTGGCCTCAGCAGCTTGATGCTGATCGGGTTGATCTATTGCTATTTCACTTTCCTGATCGGACCGCTCAATTTCAAGGAAATCCGCGACACAGCCGCCATCGCGGCGCTCGACGCCCAGCTCGCCGACGCGAAGACAAAATTGCTGCGCACCCGCAACCTCGGCGCGGACGCGCAAAAAGCTTCCGAGACGCTCGCGCAGGTCAACGAGCAGATTCCCGACGGCTCGCCGATCGCGTGGTTCCCCCCGCGCATCCGCGCGTTTTTCGAGCGGCACAACATCAAGGATGCCGTCGTGCGCATCGGCAACTCCGACAAACCGTCGGACCCAAGCCTGGTCGCCTACAGCAACGTCTCGTGCACCATGGACATCCCGCAGGTGCCGTACACGGTGCTGGGGAATGCGCTGAGCGGATTGGAAAACGAGGAGATGCTGCTCGAGATCACGCATCTCCAGTTGAACAACCTCGGCGACAATCTTGAAAATCAACGCGTCTCGCTGACCGCCACGATGCTCCTCAAATGAACGCTCCCCGACTTCTCGCGCTTTCTGTCCTTCTTTTCGCGGCTGCTCGAATTGCTTCGGCGGAAGGCGAGGCCAGCAAGGAATATCTGCTCGCGCACAAGTCCGAGTACGCCGTCGGGGACGACGCGCGCAATCCTTTCTGGCCCATCGGTTTTAAACCGAGCGCCCCTACGCCGGAAGGGCCCCAGGCCCCGGCGGTCGAGGCGCTGCCGGAGGTCCGGCCCGAGATGTTTGTCATCACCACGATCTCGCTGGAGCGCGACGCTCCGCTGGCGGTGATCAATGGCCGCACGCACGGCATCGGGGATAAATTGCCCGTCGATGCCAGCGGCCGGCAGTTCGTCACCGTGAGCAAGATCACCGATGGCGCGGTGTTCTTTGATTTCCACGGCCAGACGATCAAGAGCGTGGCGGGGCGTCGCGGGGGGAAATAGCCGCGCAGCGCGCCTCGAGTTCGGCGCGGTCGATTTTGCCGCGGGCCGTGCGGGGCAGTTCCGGATTGACCCACAGATGTCTGGGCACCTGCCAGAGCGGCAGGCGGGCGCTCAGGTCGCGCACGATGTCTTCTTTGGGTCGGTCGGTTTCTACCGCGGCGAGCAGGCAGTCGCCGCCGGGGCGAGCCCCGATGCCCACCCAGGCGTCAGTCACCTGGTCGAGAGCGCGCAGGACGTTCTCGATCTCCTGCGGCGCGACCTTCCTGCCGCCGATATTGGCCAGCGGCGTGACGCGGCCGGTGAGCGCCAGTTCGCCCGCGGCGTTCCAGTGACCCAGGTCGGGCAGGGTGTGGACGCCGTCGTTGAACACCGCGGCGCTGGTCACGACGACCTGGTTCTCCGGGGAAAGTTGAACGTCGACCCTTTCGAGGGGCGCGCCGATGCTGCGGCCGCTCGCGGTGGCCTCGCCCGTGCGGTCGAAGCAGATGCCGCCTGTCTCGGAGGAACCGTAGAAGTTGTGGATCGGCCGGCCAAACCGTTCCCAAAAACGGGTCGCCGCCGCTGCGGGCATCGGCGCGCCGGCGGAGATCACGCGGCGCAGGGAGGCCAGCCTCGCCGCCTTCACCGACGACTCCGCCAAGGCGCGGAAGATCGCGGGCGCGGAGGGGAACACGGTGACCCCGTGACGTTCGACCTGACCCGCGATCGCATCGGGCAGCATTTCCTGAGAGCACACGATGGGCGTTCCCTGCATGATCAACGGCAGGATGAGATTGCCCAACCCATAGGAGTGACCGAAGGGCGCGGCCCCGAGGTTGATGTCGTCGGGGCCGATCTCCATCGTGGCGCAGATTTGGCGTCCATCAGCGAGCATGTTGGCCGCCGTGAACCACAGCGCCTTGGGCCGGCCGGTGGTGCCGGAGGTGTACATCGCGAGACAGAAACCGCCCTTTGGCGGGGAGGCGGCGAGGCGGCGCCATTCGCCGTCGCGGACGAGCCAATGCGCGCCCAACGCGGCGGCGGTCGCGGGTTGCTGGTCGGCAGGCAGGGCGGCGTCGAGCGGGAGGGCGACGGCGCCCAGCTTCTGGATGGCAAGGAAGAGTGTGAGCCACGGGACGCCGTTGCGGGCGGAGAAGGCGACAACTTCCGACGGCTCCAGATCGGCCGGGGCGGCGGATGACGCGCGGGTCGCTTCGGCGGAGAGCTCGGAGCGCAGGATTGCCCTCCCCGCAGCCGCGTCAATGACGGCGACCCGGTCTGGCGCCGCCGCGACCGTTGCCTCCCACACCGGCCAGAGTGATTCTTCCATGGTCAGGCGAGGGCAACTTCGGCCGGCGATTCCAGGACCGTGGCATCGCCCGACGCCAGCACGCGTCCCGCCAGATCTTCCACCCGCCCCTCGAACCGGATCAAACCGCCGGAGGGTGCGGCGGCGCCGATGACGATCACCTGAAGCGGCTGGCCGGTGGGCAATGCGCGGCCGTTGAGTTGGAAGCGGCGGCTGCCCAGAAGCAATCCACGCGTGGCCCGCGGGCCGGGCTCCCGCAGGCATAAGCCGTGGTGCGCCGCAGCCGCCTGCGCGATCATCTCGAGGGCGAACGCGGCGGGCGCCTCACCTCCGCAGGCGGCGGCGAAGTCCGCGTCGATGATCGCCTCGCAGCGAGTTTCTTCGGGCGAATGGCTGATCACCTCGCGCAGCAGCAGCATGGGAGGCCGGTGCGGCAGGAGGTCGGCGATGGGCGGGTAGGCACTCATGGTTTCCCCCAACTCCTCCACCCTTCGGTGACCTCCAGCCAAAGCCACCGGGCGGCGGCGCCGAGGAGAGGAGCGGCGCTCCCGCGATTGAAATTGAAGCTGGTGTACAACGCGCGCCGGCCGGCGTTGGAACGGCCCAACCTCCCGCGCGCCCGGCGGACCTCGGCCATTCTTGCGCACCGACGGTTCACCAAGCCAACGATGGGCGGCTCCTTCAGGCGGTGGGCGCCGTCGCGATAGGGCCCCCTCGCCACGCAAAGCATGTACATCCCGTAACGAAAAATCTGGGCGACTCGCATGAGGTCAAACTCGCCGATGGATTGGTACGCATCGCGGTAGAAGGCATCGAACCACGAGGTCGGCGCTACTTCAGCGCGTCCGTTCAGGATCAACCCGGCCGCTGCCATGACGGTGTTTGCCGTCCAATCAAGATGGCCGCCGTACAGCGGGTCGATGAACCCCGCCGCACCCCCGACAAGCGCAAAGCCGTCGCCTGACAGCTCGCCAGCTTGGAACGCCAACCCCACCTGCACGCCCGCGGAGCCCTCGACAAACGTTGCCTCCTGCAACATCTCGCGCGCCGCCGGATGGCGCTCCTCGAGGAAATTCTTCATCCCGGCGGGGTCCGCAGACACATCGGCCAGCCTCGCGTCGCAGACCGTGCGGATGCTGACCTCACCGCCGCGCACCGGCGTCCAACCGCTCCACCAGCCGTCGCCCGTGAGGTGATTGATCGCGGGATTGCGCATGCCGAATGCCGCCGCCGCCCAGCTCGGATAGGCGCGTCGCAATTCCATGCTGTCCCAGTCCTTGACGCCGCGCCAACGGCTCCACGCAATCTTCGTTGGATGACCGGCCATCGGCCAATGGAATCCTTGCTGGCGGGCAATCAACGCCGAGGCCGCGCCCGAGGCGTCGACTGCCCAGCGCGCGCGCACCTCTTCTCCGGAATCGAGGATGAGCGTCTGGATTCCGCCAGGCGCCAGATCGACCCGGCTCACGGTGGTCGCCCTTCTCACCTCCGCCCCAAGCTCTGCCGCCCGGCGCAACATTTCCGCGTCGAGCACCGTCCGATCCACCAGGAACGTGGGCAGCCGCGACAGGTACTTGCCGCCGATCTCGCTGCACGCGTCGAACGGTTGCACCGGGTCGCCGTTCGCAAACCAGAAGCGCGCCCCTTGGCGCGTGTAATGACATTCGTTGAGGTGCGCGCTGAGACCCAACACCCGGCCAACGAAGAACGCCGCCACCTCCGGGAGCGCCTCGCCGATGCCGCGGTGCGAACCGCTCGTGCGATCCAAAACGACCACGCGCAATTCCGGCCGGCGCTGCTTGAGCAGGATCGCCATCGCCGCGCCGGCAAACCCGCCGCCGATGATGGCGACATCGTAAGGGAGCGGATCGTCTGGCACAGGCGCATTCTTAAAGCGCGGGCGGCGTCGTCTCCAGCGTTTGTTGTGGAATTTCCGGGCCGCCTGGCTATTCTCCCCGGTGGAACGACAGACGATCGCTGGCGGACGGGTGCTTGTTGCTGGACTTGGCCCGCCAGAGGAAAGTCCGAACACCACAAGGCGCCATGCCGCATAGAACGTGCGGGAGCCGGAGGCGAAAGCCGCCGGCGACGGAAAGTGTCACAGAAAACAAACCGCTTCGGCAACGAGGCAAGGGTGAAAAGGCGAGGTAAGAGCTCACCGCCCGGCGTGCAAACGCCGGGGCACGACAAACCCCATGGGGTGCAAGACAGAACAGGCGCCGGGCCGCCTGCCCGCCTGCGATCCGGCAACGGACCGCGGGCCAGCGCCGGGTAATAGTCGCATCCCGCTCTGTTAATGGAGCGGGGGCCGCGGTGAAAGCCGCGGCAGAGAAATGATCGTCCGGCCGGCGCATTCCGCGAGGGCGGCGCCGGTTGACAGAATTCGGCTTACCGTCCTTCTGCCCGGCGGGTGCGTCGCTTCAAAAGAAGCGGAGTGCCCGCCGGGTTTCCCGCCCCCGCATGATTGTGACTTTTATATCTTGACATGAAAAGCATTTGCCGCTATAACGAATGCATTCGCCCCGAGATGCGTTCTCGTGGTTCGTTCTTTAAAATTCTGCATCCAATGAGAATTTCCAAACTAACGAACTTCAAACCCAGTTACCGACTGCGAGTTGGGGACTATCGGGTGCTCTTTGAGGTGGAGGGAGAGAACGTCATCGTCTAAGCTGTGAAACACCGCCGCGAGGCTTACCAATAGAAACACATGATCGATCTGCATCCCGAAATCGTGAAGAAAAACGGACGTAACGAGTCTGTGGTCCTGCCGTATGAAGAGTTTATCGCTCTTCAGGAATGGATTGCAGATGCAGAGGATCTCCTCGAGATCGAGCAGGCCAAACGCACGGAAGGGCATCTCCCTCGCGTGCCGCTGGAAGAGATCGAGAAGGATCTTGGGCTCGCCTGATTTCCGATTACGCGCGGGAAAGGCTCACCCCTGAAGGCGAGCCAAATTCGGCAGGCCGTAGCTCTGTTGGATTTCCTTGTCGTTCTCCTCAAGTTTCGGCGCATTGAGGTAAATCGCCTTGGGCGACTCCTCAAACTCCACCTTGTGGAAACCATCCACCGGCTTCGCCAATGCGGCCGGCAGATCGTCCAGACTCTTGAGGGTGACCCCGTTAACCGCCGTCACCACCTGGTAATTTAACTCCTCGTAACCCACGTTGCTCGCCGCGGGAAGAACCTGGCTCAGGAAAACGACCCGCTTGCGGCCATCCTTGCCGAGATCGTCTTGGAAACGATCCAGGTAGACCAACCGTTGCGGCGCTTGTTTCTGCCAGTCGCCGGCCCACTCCTTGAGGTATTGCCGGGATAGCTCCTCGAAGATCAACCCATCCGCCACGAAGTATCGCGGCGCACTGTCGATGACATAGGGTTGGCTCACAAAATCATCGGCCGATTGATGGCGCAGAGTCACCTCCACGGTCTGCGGCGCCCCGTTGCGCGCGATTTGAACCGGAAGCTTCTGGTCCACAAACGAGCGCGTCGAAATCAGATGATTCAGCGAGATCCGGCCGTAGAGCGGCTCGTCGTAATTGCCATCTTGATCGATCGCGTGGCCGCCGATGTTCAGCAAGATGTCCCCCACCTGGATCGCGGCTTTCTCCGCCGGCCCATCGTGGATGATCTCGCTCACGTACACCCCGCCGCTCCCGGCCGGCGCCTTCGCATAGTGCCGCAGTTGCGGATCGCGCATCGCGGCGAACTCCAGCCCGATCCGCGGGAAACCGTGGTATGTGCCGCTGTCCGCGTCTTTGAGGAAATGATCGATCACCGGCGCGGGAAGGACATCCACGCTCTGCGCACGCGGATCGTACCGCATGAGGATGCCGGCGAGTTTGCCATCCTTGATCACCGGTGCCGTAAAGCTCCCTTCGCGGTATTGGAGCGGGAGGCTGAGCCGGTAGATCAGGAAGCCGGCGTTCTCCAATTGGTAACGGCCCACTTCCACCGTCGTAATCGGCCCGGGGGTGACGACCATCGCGTCGTTGCTCTCAAGCTGGACGACATTCACGCGATCGCCCACCACGGCATCGAGGGTCAACTCCAATGGTTTGAGGCCGTTGAGGAAAGCCGGCGTCGTCGGCTGGAGCAGCGCGAGGTTCGCCTCGTAATCGACAAAGAGCACCCTGGCATCGATCTTCTCGCCGCTCTCGGCGCGCTCGAGTTCGATGTACGAATGGTTGGTGATCAACTCCGCGGTCACGACCACGCGATTTCCCGCGATGACCGCGCCCAGGCCATGCCGCACGTAAGGATTCTTCTTCGACCAGGGACGGAAGAAATCGTAGTTCTGATTCGTCGAGTTCACCCGAACCACGGAAAGCTCGGCGGCCTTCGCCGGCCGGGCAGCGCCCTGCATGGTCAGCGGAAGCGCCAACAGCAAAAATATAACGGGTGGGAACTTCATGGCGGAGTGGAAGCGTCGGCTGGCTTCGAAGCCGGCTTCGGCGCGCCGGCCACCGCGCTGTCCGCCGGCGAGGCGCCGAGGTTTTGTTCGCTCAGGACGTTGTAGGCGGTCTTGATCCGCTCGCGCGCGGCGGCGACCTTGCTGCGCTCCAGCACGAGAGGGCGCCCCTCGCCAATGCACTTGATCACGTAGTAATCCGTCTCCTCGGAGAACGCCGCCGCGAGATCTTCGAGGCGCTTGATTGGCTTGCCGTTGACCTCATCGACGATGGAATTGCGGTACTCCTCGAGATAAGCCGTCGTGGGGTCAGGCAGCACCTGGCTGAGGATGATCACTTCCGGATGCTTGACGAAAATGCTCCGAGTGACGAACGAATCGTAGAAATACCGCACCCGCAGGTCGTCGATTCCGTATGCCTCGAGAAAATCGCGCGACAGCGGCTGGAACAGCAACCCTCCGAACAGGACAAACCGCGGCCGCGTATCGTAACTATTCGCCTGAATGAGGAACGGCCACGCCGGCTTGAGAACCACCGTGGCATCTATCTCCTGCTTGTCCCGCAGGATATGCAGCGCGAGCGGGTCGCCCTTGAATTTGCGCTCCACGGCTTCGGCCATTTCGACGCGTTCGCCATCGATCTGAATGAAGCCGTCGCTGGCCACCGGCAGGCCGTCGAGAGAAAGAATCACGTCACCCGCCTTTAGGACCCCATCGCTGGCGCCGCCCGGCACCACCGCACCGACGAGTATCCCAAAGTCGCTGTCCTTCAAGCCCAGCGCGGCGCGTTGAGCCGGGTTTTTCAGCTTCACCTCGGTGATCGCGAGGTCGACGTACCGGTCGTACCGGCCATCGGAGATGTCCTTGAGGAAATGCTGCAGGATGGGCGTGGCGATCATGTAGCCAACGTTTTGCGCGACATCCCCGCTGTAGCCTTGGAAAGCGACGCCGACGACTTTGCCGGCTTGCAGCACCGGCCCGCCGGAGTTGCCGGGATTGATCGCCGCGTCGATCTGACACGCCAGATGGCTGTCGACCGCCGAGTGGGTATAGACCTGAAAGTCGATGCGCGAGACGACGCCCCGCGTGACGCTGAGGCGTTCGCCGCCAATCGGATAACCGTACACGGAAACGCTCGATTCCAACTGCGGAATGCCGCCGATTTCCAGCGGCTTGAGGCTCTTGAAGAATGATTCATCAGCCACTTCGAGCACCGCGAGATCGCAGTCATGCCCAACGAATTTCACGTGCGCTTCATACGACTTGGGGTCGCCCTCGCGCTCCACGCTGATGAACCGCGCATTGCTGATCACATGCGCGTTCGTCACGATCCGGGGCCCGGCGATGATGAAGCCGGCGCCCACCCCGCGGGTCATGTTGCCCGGGTTCCAGGGCACCTTGTAATCGGGATCCTGCGACGTGGCCGTAATCCGAACGACACTCTTGCGGATGTCGCCAATCTGCGCCCGCGCCGCCGTCGCGAACATGCTAACGGAGAGCAGTGCGGCGGCAAACGGGCGGAGACGAGACATGGATGATTTAGCGGGCGAGCCGATCCGGCAAAAGCGATCGCAAACGATGGCCGAACTCCCAATATTTGTCCACCGCACTTTTCGTTTGGGCGCTCGATCTCCGACTCAGCGCCTTTGCCGACGCTCAGAAGCTCTTTTCGTCATCCGCGTCGAGCCACTCGAAGAGCGTGGTCTTGGCGGGATCGAGGTCCAGCTTGGCGCACTCGCCGGCAAACCAGTCCTTCTTGGCGGGATCTTCGTACGGATTCGCCTCGTCCATGCCATCGGAGAATTCTTCGACCTCTTCGGGCGTCTTGGGTGTGCCGTGGTCGTCGAGGTAATCGGCGAGGGCCTCATCGTCTGCGCCCGCTTCGATCAGCTCTTTGATTTCCGCGTAAGGCACGCCTTTCCAATCGAGCAGCATGTGATCGAGTGGGCAATCTGTGTGATATTCACCCAGGTTGCCGCCGAGGAACGCGGCGCGCGCTTTGTCCGCCAAACGGGCGAGGATCACGTATCCTCCGACGCGATGTCCGGGGCTGGCAGGGGCTTCCTTGGTGAGGTCTTTGGCGGTGGTGCTCATGGTAAACAGTAGGTACGAAGCGGCGCGACTTTTGGCCGTGCCTCACGCGCCGATCCGCGCCAAAGCCGCGAGATTTGCCGCCCGCTCGAAGATCGCCCGCGCCGGGATATCGAACCCCTCAACGGCCGTGCTGGCGACGCGTTCGTCTGCGGACCACGTGCCGATCAGACGGTAATCGCCCCCCTCCAAGATGTGCTGCTCGATGGTGCGGGCCTCCGGGTCTATGATCCAATACTCACTCACCCCGTGGGCCGCGTAGTCGCGTTTTTTGAGCCGGCGATCGTTGCGCTCGGTGCTGGGAGAGAGAATTTCGGCGATAAAGTCAGGCGACGGGAACTGCATCTGGTCAGACGTAAAAGCAGCCGCCTTCTCCTGGCGAAAGAAGCTGACGTCCGGCTCATAGTCGTTTCGCGTCAGCGAGACGAGCAGCTTCTCGTGCGCGACGAGACCGAGATCGTGAAGATCCACAAAGGTAGATAGAACACGATACAAAAGGTCCGAAGCTTTAATATGTCGCAGCTTGGCGGGGGAATGCACGATGATCTCTCCGTTGATAAACTCCGTTTTCTGACTCTCCGTCATCTCCTCATAGAAGCGTGCTCGGCGCGCTTGCTCTTCGCTGAGGGCGTCATTGAGCTTTCGCACCTGCTTCGGCAGGTCGGGCGACTCGAGCATGGCTTCGAGCAAGGTGTCCATCGCAAGGGAGGATAGCAGACAAACTCGCCCACGGGAAGCCCGTTAGACGTTGAAGCGGAACTCCACGACGTCGCCGTCCTGCACGACGTACTCCTTGCCTTCGATCCGCAGCTTGCCGGCCTCGCGCGCCTTCGCGGTGGAACCCAGGCGCATTAGCTCGTCGTAATGCACGATCTCCGCCGCGATGAAGCCGCGCTCGAAGTCGGAATGGATCACGCCCGCCGCGGCCGGCGCCTTGTCGCCCGCGTAGATCGTCCAGGCGCGGGTTTCCTTCTCGCCCGTGGTCAGATAGGTGCGCAACCCAAGGAGGTGGTACACCGCCCGGATGAGCGCCGCCACGCCGCTGCCATCCGCGCTGACGCCGAGACCCTGGAGATATTCGCCGGCTTCTTCGTCGGAGAGGTCCACTAACTCGCTCTCGATCTGTGCGCTGATGACCACCGCTTCCGTGTCGAGGTGCGTCTTCACGTAATCGCGCACCGCCTTCACGTGATGCGCCGCTGGTGACGTCGCTTCTGCGGCGGTCGCCGAAGTCAATGCCGCGAGGTCGCTCTCGGCCACATTACACGCAAAGATCGTCGGTTTGCCGGAGAGCAGGAAGAAGCTCTTCAGCAGCTTCTTTTCCTCGTCGGTGACCTCCATTGTCACCGCCGGTTTGCCGGAATCGAGATACGGAATGAGGCGGCCAAGCAACGCGTTTTCCGCCTGCGCGGTCTTGTCGCCCGACTTCGCCGATTTGGCATTGCGATCGAAGCGCTTCTGCGCGCTGGCCATGTCCGCCAGGATCAACTCCGTGTTGATGACCTCGATGTCGCGCACCGGGTCCACGGTCCCGCTGACGTGGTGAATATCGGCGTCCTCAAAACAGCGTACCACCTGCACGATGGCGTTCACCTCGCGGATGTGGCTTAGGAACTGGTTGCCAAGTCCCTCCCCGCCGCTGGCGCCCTTCACCAACCCGGCGATGTCGACGAACTCGATCGCGGCCGGGATCAACTTCTGCGAACTGCTGAGCTTCGCGAGCGCCTGGAGACGCGCGTCGGGCACGGTGACGATGCCCATGTTGGGGTCGATCGTGCAAAAGGGATAATTAGCCGCCTGCGCCTTGCGGGTGCGGGTGACGGCGTTGAAGAGGGTGGACTTGCCGACGTTGGGCAGCCCGACGATGCCTGCGCTTAACATAGAGGGCAGGACTGTAGCCGGGATTTGCGCGATGAACAGCGGCGGGTTTTACTAACGGTCCCCATGGAGCCGACCCTCGATGCGCTGGTGAACCACCTCGACGGTCGTTTGCGCGTTCGCGAGATCGCCGACTACCCGAATGCCCTAAATGGTCTGCAGCTCGCCAACGACGGGACGATCACGCACCTCGTCGCCGCGGTGGACGCGAGTCTCTCCACGGTGAGCGAGGCCGCCGAATCGCGCTCCGGTCTGCTGCTGGTGCATCACGGGTTATTTTGGAACGGCGTGCAGGCGATGACCGGCAATCGGCACAAGTTGTTCAAGACGGCGCTCGATGGCGACCTCGCCATCTACAGCGCACATCTGCCGCTGGACACGGGGTTTGAGGGGAACAGCTTCCTGCTGGCTCGCACGATGTTCGACGATTTGCACACCGAGTGGCAGCCGTTCTTTGAATCCAAGGGAACGATGATCGGTTTCCGCGGGCGCCTGGAAGTTCCGCTCGCCCGCGCGGAACTGGCGGAGCGGTTGAGCCGGGCGGTTGGAGGGGGCACGGTGCGGGTTTGCCCGGGCGGGCCGGAAATGTCGCGGCACATTGGCATCGTGACGGGCGCGGCGGGTTCCGAGGTGAGGAAGATGGCGGAAGAAGGGATCGATGCGTTCATCACGGGCGAAGGGCCGCATTGGACCCACGCACTCGCGGAAGAGGTCGGGGTGAATATTCTATACGGCGGCCATTACGCGACCGAGACCTTCGGCGTGAAGAAGCTCGCGGCGCACTTAAGCGAGCGATACGGGCTGCCTTGGGAGTTTATCGATCATCCGACGGGGCTGTAATCAAGGGACCTAACGGACTAAAGCGACTTTTTGTCCCTTCTCAGGGAATCACAAAACGCGTCCAAGACCCCGCCGACATCCTCTTCGTCAGCCGCACGGCGTACAGCAGCGGCATTGCCCCGATCACGCCAAACGAGCAATCCACCAGCCGCCAGTAAATCGGCACCTCCCGAATCCCCCCGCAAATCAGCGCCATCGGGACCACCAGCGCGCAAGCCCATATCCCCAGGTATAACACGAAAATATTCCGCTCCGGATCGATCAACGGCCCCAGGAAAAACAGCGCAATCACCAGGTGCCCAAACGCGAGCCAATCCGTCCCGTACGCGATGAACGGGTACGCATGATACGTCACCTGCAACGCGTCGCGCACCTGGACCATCCAGCCGGCCAGCGGCCCCGGTTTCGCGTTCTGGCTCGTCAGGTTGACCAGAATCTCCAACTCGCTCAACAGCGGAAACGCCCTCAACCCGCTGACTGCCAGCCCCAAGATAAAGAAACCGATCGCGAGCCGGATCCGGAATAAGGTTCGCGTGGGATCGATCACAGCGTCGCTTTAAAACGAATACTGCAACGACAACTGCGGCCCGACCGTATTCAGGCCGACGTTCGGCGACTCCGGCTCGCTCAACCCGCCGTTGGAAAAATGCTCGTACAACAACCCGAGCCCCACGTGCATCCGGTGCGAGATCTCGTACGTCGCCCCCGCCCCCACGAGCGCGTTGAACGGCAAATCCTCCCCCTGCCCGTGCGGCGGGCCGGAGCTGTCGATCGCCCCCACGGAAAACCGCCCTTCGATGTACGCCCCGAAACGGCTGCCCGGCTTGCTGAAGTTCATCCGCCGGCCCACCGAGAGCGCAAAGTAATGTTCCTCCGGCCCGGTCGCGAAGGGCACGATGACCAGCCCAAACGTAAACTGCCACCGCAACATGAACGGCGTGTGAAAAAATTGTTCCGCCGGCTGATACTGCCACCGCAGCGAGAAAAGCTGCGGCGCCGTGACGTAGTCGTTGGGGTTATTGATCCCGAACATCACGCCTGTTTCCTCCGCCACCTCCCAGTGCTCGTACCCGGGCGCCGGAGTCAACGCCGGCGGCGGCGCTTCGCCCGCGCGAGCCGCGACCAGCCAAAATACCGTGCCGAACGCGAGGAGACGAGAGAGGGTCTTCATTCCGGCGGCTATTGAACATGGCCGCGAAGGATTGCGCAACTGTCTAAAGCGCCGCTAACATGTTCCCGACATGGCCCACGCACCGGTGGGCATCATCATGGGCAGCGCGTCCGATTGGCCGACGATGCAGGCAGCGGCGGCGGTCCTGGACGCCGCGGGCGTTGCCTACGAAGCGCGGGTGGTCAGCGCGCATCGCACGCCGGAGCTGCTTTACGAATACGCCCGCTCCGCCTCCCGCCGGGGGCTGCGCTGCGTGATCGCCGGCGCCGGCGGGGCCGCGCATCTGCCGGGCATGGCCGCCGCGTTGACGACCTTGCCGGTGCTGGGCGTCCCGGTGAAGTCCCAGACGCTAGACGGC